>ONTV01000073.1 GCA_900320855.1 uncultured Lentisphaerota bacterium | reverse complement strand
GCCGCGGGCGGTGTCTACACCTATCCCCGTGCCGAATCGAGTCGCCACTATTTCAATCGAGTGCCGAGCCTGATCGAAGTCGACGGCCGCGCGACCATCAACTTCGGCGGCCCCGAATCCGGGCGGTTCATGGTGTGGCGCACGCCCAACGGCGGCACCAACGCGCTCAAGATCGCCCACGCCTTCATCGTCGCCGGCATCGTCAACAGGCCGGCGTGGATTATCGGTTCGGTCGCCGACGGCAATTGGGATACGGATGATAACGGCCTGTGGAATTCGAACAATGAGGTCTCGAAGCTCGGCACGGTGCGGGTTGATGGCAAGACGTACGAACTGTACGACCGCGAAGCGGTTCGGGGCTTCCATCTGCTCGAGATCGACATGGGCGGCGCGCCGATGATCCAGAGCGCCGACTGCTTCTTCAACTGCAAGAACTACCAGGACGATTCGCCCAACGGTACGAAAGGCGGCGGCAAGCGCGGCGGCGGCGACAACTTGAGCGAGGTGGTGATCTTCACCGAGCCCCTGACCGTGGACGAACGGCTGCAAGTGGAGGCCTATCTGCTCGCCAAATGGCAGCTCGACACCAAGTCGAAGCGGGCGCTGTCCATCGCCGCCAACCGCGCCGCCGTCGCCCAGGCGGTCGCGACGACGACTTCGGATGATGCGCTGGAGATGCTCGGCGACGGCGTCGTGCTCAAGACCGGCGCCCAAGACGCCTACGTGGTGCCTTCGCTCGCCGGCGGCGTTGCGATCTCCCCCAAGCCGGCTACGCCGCGCGGCGGCAATGCCGAATTCAGCCGCGCCAGCATCAATTCCTTTGACGACGCTGGGCGGACTTTCGCCGGCACGGTGCGCATCGGCGAAGGCGCGCTCTACCTGAACGCGCCGGCGGCGCTCGCGGTCGCGGGCGGCGAGACGGTCAACGCCACGCTGGATACCAAAGGCAACAAGGTCACGGTCGCCGCCGGCGGCGCCGGCGATCGCATCGTCAAGCAGGGCGATGGCGTCATTGTCGTCGACCGCCTGCCGGCGGGCGTGAAGCGCTTCGAGACGCAGTCGGGCGTGACCGTGCTCAAGGCGCCGGTTCGTTCGCCGCAGACGCCGTGGGCGAATCCCGGCGCCGGTCTGAAGGCGACGATCCCCAACAGCGACTTCGAGAACGTGACCTACTCTGGGGAGAAGAAATACACCAACATTCTCAACCAAGCCTACAACGGCTGGACTGGCTACACCGACGGCGAAGCGCCCGTCAACACCCACGCCGGCATCTCGGGCCGCAAGAGCGACGTTCAGGGCGAAGATGCCTTCGGGGGGGCGTACAATCTGCCCGCGCCGCACGGTGGCGACGGGCAGCTCGTGCTGATGTACAAGGCCTCGGCCATGGCCACGATCACGGTTCCCGCCGACGGCTACTACGACCTGACCTTCTATATGGCCTGTGCCGACTGGGTCGGCACGGGCGACAACGCCCAGATGCTGGCGCTCGACATCCAGATCGATGAGCCGAACGGCGAACGCCTAACGGTCGGCCGCGCCTATGCGCTGCGCTACAACAGCAGCGAGGCCAAGCGCTATCGACTCGTGCGCATGCGCACGCCCTATCTGACGGCGGGCGAGAAGACCTTCCGCTTCCAGAACGCGACCGGTCGCGAGACGGGGGTCGTCATCGACGACATCGACATGACCTGCCTGCCGGACATGCCCGACGACCGTGTCATACCGGTGCCAAACGGCGATTTCGAACGGTACGAGGGCGCCCTGTACGTCTATTACGACCAGGCCGCCGCGACAAACAACACGGCGGAGGGGTGGAGCTTCGAGCAACCGGACGACTGGGACGGTACCACCGCCCCGATGGCGCCGCGCGTGGGCTTGATCTTCGGCAACCGCCAGTTCCACGACCTGTGCCTCGACGGGCAGCGCTTCGGCCCGAGCTACGGCGAAGCCGCGCTCATCTTCGCGAAGCAGGGCGGCGTTGCTCGGCGGAGCGGCATTCCGCTCAAGGCCGGCACGTATCGTCTGCGCGGCAAGGTGTCCGCCCGAACGATGTTCAACTACGGCAACGTCTGGGATAATCCCTGGGACGGCGCGTATGTGAGCGCGGCCGTCAAGCTCTCCGACGGCACCACGGTCGACCTCGGCACGCTCAACGTGCTCCGGCAGATTCCGCAGCGCTATTGCTGGCCGAACGAGTTCACGCTCGCGGCCGATGGCGAGATCGAGCTGACGCTCACCGGTGGAAATAAGCGCATCGCGCTCGTCGACGATCTCGAGTTCGTCCCCTCCGGCCTGCAGCCGGTCAATCTCGTGGCGAACGGCAACTTCGAACTGGCGAGCGGCAACGACATGGCCATGCCGCCGACTGGCTGGAGCAAGACGGTGGGGTCAGGATCGTCTTCGGTGCTGCATCTCAAACATGACGACTGGTACGACAAGCACTACATGACGGGCTATTTCGAAGGCCGTCGTTACGTTAAGCTTACCGGCACGGCCGCCATCAGCCAGAGCGTGACCGTGCCGACGGCGGGCGTCTACCGCTTTAGGATGCATGAGCACACCCGTATCACCGGCAGCGACATGCCGGGCGTCAAGGTGACGATGACGGGCGAGGACAGCGAAGTGACGACAATCTGCCGCGTCGAGCAGAAGGATGACAAGGCCCAGGAGATGATGCGCCGCGAGTGCTATTTCCGCCTGCCGGCGGCTGGCGTCTACACGCTGACCATCGCCACCCTGGATGAGACCGGCGCGGACAAGTCGTCCGTCTTCGACGATATCAGGCTCGAACGGGTTGAGTCGTCCAGCGAAGAGGCGGTGCCGGCGATGGACGCAGCGACCGAGCTTTACGTGGCCGAGGGCGCGAAAATGCGGCTCGACTACACGGGGCGGCTCGTCGTTGAGCGGCTTTCGCTCGGCGGCAAACGGTATTACGGCGTCATTCGCGCCGCCAAATTCCCCGACTACCTCGAAGGTTCCGGCGAGATCGAGGTGTGTCCGCGCGGTTTTATGATAATCGTAAAGTGAGAAGGATATACGGTCATGCGTGCGTGTTGGCTGTTGTTGTTGGTTTCCGTGTGTAGCACGTCCCTCTGGGCGGCGTCGGCTGTGCTCCCTCCGGGAGGCGACTGGCGCGGCGCCCAGCTCGCCGTCTCCAGCGACCGGGATGCGACCGTCCGCGATGCGGAGGGCAGGCGACTTTTCGCCGTCCACGCGGAAGGCGCCGAGGGGGCGACGCTGAGGGATCTCAAGCTTGAGGCGACCCGGGAGGCGCTGTTGGTCGATGCTCGCGATTGCTGGTCGCGGGGCAAGGTCTCCAAGCTGTCCTTCGTCGGCGAGAACGCCGACGTCACGTCCCTGGCCGGCGGGCCGGAGGGCCGGCGGGGCGCGAGGCTGGTGCTGACGTTCGAAGCCGTCGGCTCGCCCGGCGCGCGGATTGGGACATACCTTGAAGGGGTGCGGGGCAAAGAGCGGCGGCACTGGTACCAGTCGCGGCAGTTCGCGTTGCGAGAGAACGGCCGCGTCAGCGTGTTGCGGCGCGAGGTGCCGGACGACGTCGCTTCGCTGCATCCGCGCTTTGACATCCTGGCTCCCGGCGCGGGGGTGCTCGCCATCAAGAAACTGAAGATCGAGTGCGACCGCGAAGTCCGCCGGTCAACGCGCGAAGGCGAAGGGGAGAGCGCCCGGCTGCTTTTCCATGCGCCGTTCGACGGCAGTCTGAAGGCGGCGACGGCGGCAGGTGACGGCGACTCGGCGACAGGTGCTGCGTTCGCTGAAGGCATCAGGAGCCAGTGTATCGATCTACAGCGGATGGCGCCGGCCGAATATGCGCTCGCGGGCAACCTCGACCTGCGGCGCGGCGCGATCTCCTTCTGGGCGAAGCAGACCGGCGACGGCGTCTATAACAGCCGGATCTTCGCCGTTGAGAACCTGACCGGCGACGATGCGGCGTCCGGCGCCATCGACATTCACTTCGACGACCGCTCGCTGGTGTTTTCACAGCAGAACGACCGTACAGCCAACACTCGGGTGCTCGTCGGGTCGGACGGCGAATGGAACCATTACGCCGTCAACTGGGATCGCGACGCCGTGGAGGTCTACGTGAACGGAGAGCTCGCGCCCGTGCAGCGCAGAGACGGCTATTCGCCCACGAAGCCCGTTTGGATCGACGACGCCTACGAGTACGAGCCGCTTAAGTTCGCCCGGTTCACCATCGGCGGCGCGAAGACTGCGGGCGGCGCCTTCGCGCACAAATTCCCCGGCTGCATCGACGAGTTCAAGGTGTATTCGGCGCCGTTGAGTTTGCAGGCGGTGAAGGAGATCGTCGCCGCGGACGCGCCTGGCTGGGGTGCGGTGCCAATCCTTATGAAGGTGCCGTCGAGCCGATTCCTGCCGACGGCGACTGGAAGGCGCACGGCAAGCTGTTCAAGGAGATCAGGCTCGAGCGTCTCGATGAATTCGATGATTCCAGGCTCAGGACGACCGCGCCGATAACCGTCAAGGAGTTGAACGGCGTGAAGTATTTCGAGGCCGGGTCGAAGCAGCACGACCGCTTCTCCCTCAACATTCCGACGCCCAGCGGCAAGGTCTGCTACGTCGAGTTTGACTATCCGGACGATGCGATGCGCTCGATGGACATCAGCTGCACGGTGATGGGGCCGGACTGGCGCGGCTCGCCGATGTGCGTCGGCGTCCTGACCGGGCGCGAATACAAGAACTCCCACCAGATGCAGACCCATCGCTGTCTCGTGTGGAACGAACGGGCCGAGCGCATTGTCGCGTCCGTGATGACAACGCGCGACAATGAAAGCGCCGCGCTGGCGGCGGTTAGGGTCTATGAGATTCCGGACGGCAAATTGCCGCAGCTGGCGATCAACGCGCCGGAGGCGGTGGATGGTGAACGGCGCACGTTCGGCGTCTACTATGAAGACCCCGCCATCGGCTGGAGCATCCCCACCCGGTATTACACCGTCGAGGGCGCGGGCGACGCGGCCGACCGCTACATGGCGCTGATGAAGTTCAACGGCTACAACGCGCTGTTCTATCCCGGCGCCTGGTACCACGGGCTGATCGGCGAAGACTACCAGCCGCGTCCGCACATCGACGGTTTCTACAGCGCTTGGTATACGAAGTTCGACCGGGAGGGGCTGGCGTTCGTGCCGACGATCGGCATCCACAACATCCCCGTCAAGCCGGGGTTGATCACCGAGCAAAGCTTCGAGAGCGGCGAGTTGCACCGCACGGCGGTGAACATCCTCTCGTCCGGCAAGCCCAACCCGGGCGGCTGGCATCCAACGCCGCCAAACTTCAACATCGCGCATCCCGAGACGCGTCGCGAGCTGATGAAGGCGTTCGACACCCTGCTCGCCGAGGGCAAGGATCACCCCTCCTTCAAGGGCGTCGCGCTGCACCTGACCGACCACATGATCGGCTGGTGGGGCACGATCGAGGGCGGCTACAACGACTATGTGATCGAGGCTTTTGAAAAGGAGACGGGCGTCAAGGTGCCGGTCGACCGGAGCGATCCCGCGCGCGGCCGGCTGTACGCCGAGTGGCTGCTCAAGAACCAGTACGAAGCCTGGGTGTCGTGGCGCTGCCGCGTCATCACCCGCTTCTACGCCGAACTCGCCGCGCGGCTGCGCGAGGCGCGCGGCGACCTGAAGCTGTGGCTCTACAGCTATGTCACCGCCGGCATCGCCCACGGCAACGGCCGCCCCCATTGGCAGGACGACGATTACGTGGAGCGCCGCAACCGCGAGGGCGGGCTCGACCGCGCGGCGCTCATCCGGGCGATACCGAACCTGGTGCTCAACCAGGTGGTCGTCCCCGCCGAGGGGCGCTGGTGCACGTGGATCCGCTCGTATCTCCCGGATGTTTCGCGCCGCCAGTGCAGCCTGCCGACGGAGGCGCGGACGTTCGATCTGCTCGCGGGCGCGGCGTTCCCCGGCCTGAGCATCCACGACAAGTATTTCGAGAGCGACATCGGCCACCGCACGCGCGGCACTGCGCAGGGCCTGAGCTGCGGGTGGAGCGAAGAGCCGGGCTGGCGCTGCACGGTGCTGAATCCGTCGCGCTTCTACGCCCGCAAGCATTATGTCGTGCCGCTGCGCCACCGGGACATCCTGAGCATGGTCAAGGGCGGCTACGGCATTAGCTTCTACGGCACCGAGAACGCGCTTGCGCCGTTCGTGCAGGCCTACCGGGCGCTGCCGGCGGTGGTGATGAACGACGTGAAGGGCGTCGGCGATGAAATCGTGAAGATGCGCGAGGCGCGCTTGAACGGCCGCTATTACGCCTATGTCGTCAACACCGGGGAAGAGACGCGACGGTTCGCGAGCGACCGGCTCAAGGGGCTCACAAACCTCGTGACGGGCGAGCAGCTGGCCGGCGAGACGCTGGAGCTCGCGCCCTATTCGCTCGTTGCGCTCGGCGGCGCGGCGGACGCGTCGGACGCAGGGGAGGATGCGGCGATCCGGCTGCGCCCGAACGCGGATGATGCGACGGCGGATTTTCTCGCGGCGCTCGACGCGCTGCGCACGCGCGGCGGCGGCGTCATCGAGCTTGCTCCCGGCGACTACCACTTCCGCGCGGCAAGCGCGACGCCGATGCAATTCTACATCTCCAATCACGACCAGAGCGACTACCATCCCGTGCAGCTGCCGCTCACGGGACTGCGCAACGTGCGGATCAAGGGCAACGGTGCGCGTTTCATCATGCATGGCGCGACCATTGGCGTTGCCATCATCGACTCGGTCGGCGTGACGCTGGAGGGGGTGTCGATCGACTGGGCGCGTCCCTTCGTCACCTCCGCCTGGATCGTGGACGTGAAAGACGGCGAGACCACGGTCGAAATCGACGGCGAGAAGGAGCCGTACGCCGTGGAGGACGGCAAGTTCTATGCCATCGGAGAGGGCTGGAAGACGCCGTATGAAGCCATGGTCGTCTGTCGCGGCGATTCGCACGCCATCGTCGAGGGCACGGTCGACATCTGGTGGCGCGGCAAGTTCAAGCCGACGGCGGTCAAGGACCGCTGGATCCTGCCGCTCGATTTGAAGGCGAAGAACGTCCGCCCCGGCGACTGTCTGCTGATTCGTCCGGACAAGCGACCGTTCCCGGCGACCGTCGTCTATCGTGCGCAGGACACGCGCTTCCACGACGTGGCGCTGCATACCGCCTGGGGGATGGGCGTGATCTGCCAGCGCAGCGAAAATTTCGCGTGGACGGGCTCCGGGCCGGCGGCGGCGCGGCGGAGCGGCGTCTTTGCGCCGGCCGGGGAGCGCCGCTTCGTGACGCTCAACGCCGACGCGACCCATTTCTCCAACGTCAAGGGCAAGGTCGAGATCGAGAACTGCCTCTTCGAGTGCATGATGGACGATGCGATCAACGTGCATTCGACCTGCCTTGGCGTGACCGAGAAAATCGACGAGTGCACGCTGCGCTGCCGCTATATGCATCGCCAGGCCTACGGCTTCGAGGTTTTCGCCGCCGGCGAGCGCCTGCGCTTCATCCGCGGCAAGACGCTGGAGAACGGGCCGGTCTTCACGGTCAAGGCAGTGGAGAGCATCGACCCGTACGAGGTCGTCGTCACGCTTGACGGGACGATTCCCGCCGGCTACGGCGCGGGCGACGCGGTGGAGAACGCCGACTACCAGCCCTCGGTCGTCTTTCGCGGCAACATCGTCGCCCGCAACCGCGCGCGCGGCACGTTGTTCACGACGCCGAAGCCGGTGTTGGTTGAGAGCAATCTCTTCGAGCGCGTCTCGGGCTCGGCGATTCTCTTCGCCGGTGACTCCCAGGGCTGGTACGAGTCGGGCGCGTGCGAGAACGTCGTTGTGCGCGGCAACACCTTCCGCGACTGCCTGACTTCGGCGTATGATTATTGCGAGGGCCTGTTCTCGTTTTATCCGATGATCCGCGACGTTGCCAAGCAAAAGACGCGCTATCACCGCAACATCATTATCGAAGACAACCTTATCGAAACGTTCGACGTGCCGCTCATCTTCGCGATTTCCGCCGAGGACGTCACGTTCCGCCGCAACACCGTGCGTTTGAACAACCGTTTCCCCGGGCGCGGCAAGGGGCGCTTCGTCCTGGATCATTGCGGTGCCTTCGAGACTTCGGCCGGCAACCGCTATCTGACCGAGCCGGCGCCGTAGCCGGCATAGCAGTTTTCATTTCGGCTTGTAAAGCGGCAACCGAAGATCCCGCCATTCCTTCAATCTTCTTTTTGATATAACATTGCCAATGAAAAAGATGTCATTGATTCTCGCCGCCGCCGCTGCGCTGGCGGTGCTCTCTGGGCCGGCCGCTGGGCCGGCTGTACCTCAGTCTACTCTGGCGGCAAGCGGTTGCTACGTCTTTCTCGCCATTACGGGGCGTCCGGCGGACGCCGAGCTCGCCGCGCGCGTCGCCTTGCTGGCGCAGGGCGGTGTGGACGGTTTCGTCATCTATGCGCGCGACGGGCTGGAGTATGAATATCTCGGCGAGGAATGGCTGCACGCCTGCGAGACGCTTTGCGCCGAGGCGAAGCGCCACCGGCTGAAGGTCTGGCTCTACGACGAGTTTGCCTGGCCGAGCGGGCGCTGCCACGGGCGGGTGGGGCGTGAAAACGCGGCGTTCCGCTACGCCGAGCTGACCGTGTCGCGCGCGGAGGACGGATCCTTCCGCTGGCAAGAGAACTGCGGCGACGAGGGGACGGTCAACGTGCTCGAACCGGCGGCGGTAGAACGGTTCGTCGAACTGACCCACCGCGTCTACGCCCGGCGGCTGCGGCCCTACCTCGAGGACGGAACGATTCTCGGCATCTACACCGACGAGCCCGGCTTCCCCGTCTGGATGCGCTATGCGCAAGAGCCGCTGGCGCGCATCCGCACCTGGAGCACGCTTGAAAGCGACTACCGCGCCCGGACCACGCGCGACTTCCGTGCCGATGTCGAAGCGTTCCTCCGGGCGGGCGGCGCGGACGACTCCGCGCGCGTATGGGAGGACTATGCCGCGCTGCAGGGGCGGCAGTTCCGGCGCGCATTTCTCGACCCGGTCGCCCGCGAGGCGGCGCGGATGGGCATCGTCTCGACCGGGCATTTGATCGGCGAGGAAATGCCGCGCGAAGCCGTCTACCTGAACGGCAACCCGATGGAGGCCCTTGCGGGGCTGACCCTGCCGGGCATCGACGAGGTCTTCAGCATCGCCAACACGCGCGACGTGTGCTACCATTCCAAGGCGCCGCTGGAGCTGACGACGTACGCGATGGTCCAGCACGAGTCGCTTCGGCGCGGCGGCGCGATGGCCGAGCTGTTCGCGCTGGGGCCGGCCGAGATGCCGGCGGCGCATCTGCGCCAGCTCGTCTGGCTCGGCGCGCTGCACGGGGTCAGCCATTTCCTTTGCTCGATGGATTCGCTCGACATGCGCGGACTCTACACGCGGCGCATCTACCTCGCGCCGATCGCCACCTACCAGCCGTGGTGGGAAAAGTACATGCCGCTTGTCGCCGAAGAGATGCGCGCGGCTGCCGTCCGCGCGCGCAGCCGGGACGGCGAGTTCCACGCCGCCGTCCGTTATCCGCAGCGGCTCGCCGCGCGCAGCGCCCATCCCTCGGGGCGCTCCAAAACGGCGCGGGAGCCGGACCTGATGGGCTTTCTGCACCGCTTCCAGCTGACCCAGATCGCCACGCGGCTGATTGGCGAGGAAGATCCATCGCCGTGTGCATTCGTCTTTGCGATCGAGGATGGCGGTGTCGTGCGCGAAGAGACTTCCGGCACGAGCTTCGCCACCGCCGCCGAGGCTGCGGACTGGGTGCGGGCGCGGATTCGTCCCGCGCTGCATCTTGAAACCGCCGACGGCACGTGGGCCGACCAGCTGCTGCTGCGCAACTACGGCGATGGCGAATCGATCGTGGTCAACCTCGCGCACGAGCAGAAGGTGCGTCCGCTCGTCGCAGTGACGGCGAAGGGCCGGCAGGCGGTCGAGCTGCCGCCGCGCGGCGTCCTCCATTTGCGGTGGGACGCGCCGCCGGCGTCCGCGCCACCGGTGCGCGCGCTCGGGAAGGTCGAAGGCGAATACGCCCTATCCTGCGACCGTCCGCTGACGCATCGCATCGCATTCATGACCAACGGCACCGCACGGATAGTCTGCCGCGAGGCGCTTGCCGGCGTCCGCTTTGCCGTGCTCGACCGTCCGGGCGACTCCAGCGTGCGACTCGACGGCGAACCGCTGGCGACCGTGCGCCAGGCCGAGGGGCTGCCGCGCAACTACGGCGTCCTCTACCGCGAGACCGTGCCATTCACGCTCGGCGAAGGCGTTCATGAGGTTCAACTGCCGCCTGGCGTGGCGGATGACAACTTCCTGCTGCCGCAGGTGGCGCTGATCGGCGATTTCGCCGCCACCGGCGAGACGGTCTATGCGCGTCCGACGCTCGTGCCAGCGCAGCCGCTCGCCGCAATCGGGCTGGACGGAATAGTCGGCGAGACGGTCTATGCGATCGAGACGGAAGTGCCCGCCGTCGGCGCAGGGGAGACGCTGGAGCTCGCGCTTGATACTGGCGACGCATTCACCGAAGTGAGGCTTGGCGGGCGCAGCCTCGGCCGCCGGGCGTGGGCGCCTTTCGTCTGGACTGTTCCGCGCGAACTCTGCGGGACGCGCCAGCGCCTGGAGATTGCCGTGACCGCGAGCGTTTCCGCCTTCTGGGGGGCGCTCGAAGTCCCCGGCACCAAGTGGCAGCTCCGTCCGCCGTGGTGGGGCATTCTGCCGCGCGATCCGTCGCGCCGGATCGGGCTCAGCGCAGCGCCGGTCTGGCAAGCGCGTTCGGGCAAGGGCGGCTGAGGCCGCCCGGGTGCCACCAACCAATCACAAGAAAGTACTTGCCTGACTATGCTACGCAACGAGTTTGCGTTGGCTACTGGAAGGAGAGACGAAAAAAAGGAGATGACCATGAAAAGAATGCTGCTTCCCCTCATGATGCTGTGCGCCGGAACGGTTCCGGCGATGGATTTTATCGATCTGACGGCGCCCGACGCCGTGAAGGTCGACGGCCAGCCCGCCGGCGCGCGTGTGGCCCTGGCGGGCGACGGTACGCTCACCCTGAACGGCGGGACGGCGTCGTGCGTCGAACTCGTCTGGCGGGGGCGCCTCGGGGCGGAGACGAAGGTTCTCGGCGGCATGTGGGAGCGCACCTACGGCGACAGCGCCTGGCGGCGCGTTGACGCGCCGCAGGCGCCGCGCGGCGGGGCGATGGCGTGGTATGTCCTCGCGACGGACGGCACGCGCACCGACGGCTACGGCGTGAAGGTGCAGCCGAACGCCTTTGCGTGCTGGCGGGCTTTCCCGGACCGCCTGACGCTGCGCCTCGACGTGCGGGCCGGCGCGTCGCCCGTGGAGCTGGGGGACCGCGCGCTCGCGCTCTGCACGCTCGTCTCCCGCAAGGGCGCGGAAGGGGAGCGTCCCTTCGCGGCGGGGCGCGCGTTCTGCCGCGTGATGTGTCCCGCGCCGCGCCTCCCGTCCGCGCCGGTCTACGGCTACAACGACTGGTACTGCGCCTACGGGAAGAACACGGCGACGAACTTCCTGGCCGACGCGAAGTTCCTCATTGAGGCAATGGACGCCCAGCCGGGCGCGCCCGTGGCGAACCGTCCGTTCGTCGTTGTGGACGCCGGCTGGCAGAACGCGCTCCTGTACGGCGGCGACCCCTCGAAGCCGGGCGGACAGTGGGGCGCGGTCAGCCCGCGCTGGGGCATGCCGATGGACGTGTTCGCGCGGCGCGTGAAGGCGCTCGGCGCGCGACCGGGCCTCTGGTACCGTCCCTTCGACCCGGACGAGGGCGAGAAGGCCCTGCCCATCGACCCGACCGACCCCAAGTGGGAGCGGCGCCTGCGCGCCGAGCTCGCCCGCTTCTCCGACTGGGGCATGGAGCTCGTCAAGATCGACTTCATCACCTACGACTGGGGGTTCACCTGGGGCTTCGAGCTTGAGGACTCGCCCGTGAAGAAGCCGCTCGCGGCGTGGCGTGACCGTTCGCGGACGTCGGCGGAGGTCGTGCGCGGGCTCTACCGGGCGATGCGCGAGGCGGCGGGCGAGCGGATGCTGATCATCGGCTGCAACGCGATCGACCATTTCGCCGCCGGGCTCTTCGAGCTGCAGCGCACGGGCGACGACACGAGCGGCTTCGAGTGGGCGCGCACGCGGAAGATGGGGCCGAACACGCTCGGCATGCGCGCCATCCACAACGGCACGTTCTACCTGAACGACGGCGACTGCGTGGGCCTCGTGAAAGCGGGCGACATCCCGTGGCACCTGAACCGCCAGTGGCTCGACCTCGTCGCGCGCAGCGGCACGGCGCTCTTCACGAGCTGGAAGCGGAGCCTCGCGGCGGATCCCGAGATCGCGCGCGCGCTGGGTGCGGCGTGGAAGACCGCCTCCCGTCCGGTGGCGACGGGCGAACCGCTCGACTGGCTGGAGACGCCGCGTCCGCAGCGGTGGCGCTTCGGCGACGGGGACACCGTAACGTACGATTGGGACGAGCGGCAGTGATGCTATAATGCGCGGGCCTCCACGTCCGCGACATCCTCTATTCGACACCCTTATCCCGGAAAATCCGGGATAAGGGTGTCCTCGTGCGGCGCGTCGCCCGCACGGGGCAATTATTTGATATAATACGCGCGAGTTTTCACAACCACCAAGGAGACACACAATGGTCTACTCGACAGAAGTCGAACATCAGTGCCCGCTCATGAAGGGGTGCAATCACGGTCCCGCACCGATTCCGGAAGAAGGAAAGTGGGTGCAGGCCAAGCAGATCAAGGACATCAGCGGCTACACGCACGGCGTGGGCTGGTGCGCGCCGCAGCAGGGCGCCTGCAAGCTCTCGCTGAACGTCAAGAACGGCGTCATCGAGGAGGCCCTCGTCGAGACGATCGGCTGCTCGGGCATGACCCACTCCGCCGCGATGGCCTCCGAGATCCTCGTCGGCAAGACGATCCTCGAGGCGCTCAACACCGACCTCGTCTGTGACGCGATCAACACGGCGATGCGTGAGCTCTTCCTCCAGATCGTCTACGGGCGCACGCAGAGCGCGTTCTCCGACGGCGGCCTCGTCATCGGCGCGGGCCTTGAGGACCTCGGCAAGGGTCTCCGCTCAATGGTCGGCACGATGTACGCGACGAAGGCGAAAGGCCCGCGCTACCTCGAGATGACCGAAGGCTACTGCACGCGCATGGCCCTCAACAAGGACGGCGAGGTGACCGGCTACGAGTTCGTCAGCCTCGGCAAGATGACCGACTTCATCAAGAAGGGCCTGTCCCCGAACGAGGCGTGGGAGAAGGCGAAGGGCCACTACGGCCAGTTCGAGGGCGCGGCGAAGTACATCGACCCGCGCAAGGAGTGAGCCGGCGTCCGAGTCCAGTGATTCGAGAAAGGAATTTGAAAATGGCTTGTAAGAAAGTTTGCAACAAGGCTGCGGTGGCGAAGGCCTCCGAGAAGCTGTTCGAGGGCTATGAGCGCCGCGAGGCGAAGATCCTGGCCGCGCTGAAGCCCTACGGCATCAAGTCGATCGAGGAGTGCGCCGAGATCTGCAAGAAGGCGGGCTTCGACCCGTACAAGATCGTCGAGGAGACGCAGCCAATCTGCTTCGAGAACGCGAAGTGGGCCTACACGGTCGGTGCGGCGATGGCGATCAAGAAGGGCTGCACGAAGGCGAAGGACGCGGCGGCGGAGATCGGCGTCGGCCTCCAGGCGTTCTGCATCCCCGGCTCGGTCGCGGAGAACCGCAAGGTCGGCCTCGGCCACGGCAACCTCGGCGCGATGCTGCTCGACGACGCGACGGAGTGCTTCGCGTTCCTCGCGGGCCACGAGTCGTTCGCGGCGGCGGAAGGCGCGATCAAGATCGCCCTCAACGCGAACAAGGTCCGCAAGACGAACCTGCGCGTCATCCTCAACGGCCTCGGCAAGGACGCGGCGTACATCATCTCGCGCATCAACGGCTTCACCTACGTGAAGACGGCCTTCGACAACAAGAAGGAGAAGCTGCGCGTCGTCGAGGAGAAGGCGTTCTCGAAGGGTCCGCGCGCGGCCGTCAAGTGCTATGGCGCGGACAATGTCCCGGAGGGCGTCGCGATCATGCAGAAGGAGAATGTCGGCGTCTCGATCACGGGCAACTCCACGAACCCGACGCGCTTCCAGCATCCGGTCGCGGGCACCTACAAGAAGTGGTGCTGGGAGAACGGCCGCAAGTACTTCTCCGTCGCCTCGGGCGGCGGTACGGGCCGTACGCTCCATCCGGACAACATGGCGGCGGGCCCCTCCAGCTACGGCATGACCGACACGATGGGCCGTATGCACTCCGACGCGCAGTTCGCGGGCAGCTCGTCCGTCCCGGCGCACGTCGAGATGATGGGCCTCATCGGCATGGGCAACAACCCGATGGTCGGCGCGACCGTCGCCGTCGCAGTCGCAGTCGAGGAGAGCTTCAAGAAGTAAGCGTCTCCTCTCGCGGGCGGGTGCAGCGCTTTCTCTCGCTTGTCGTTCCGTGCTGCAACGTCGACGCGTATGTGGACGCCCTCGTCGCGTCCGTCCGCTCCTAGTCCTTTTCGGACTGGGAGCGGTTGCTTTCGGTCGAGCGGTCGGACGACGACACGCGGCCGCGCCGTTCGTGCTCCTCTGCTGAATGTCAATGCGAAACGAACGAAAGAGATTACTGAATACCATCGGCGCGAGGATAGGCCGGTGCGCGGTCGGGTTGCTGCCGTTTTGCTCATGGGGGGCCGGTACGCAGTATCTGATTGTCACGACCGAGGCGCTGGCGTGAGGCGACGCCCGAAGCGCGCATTCGCGCCGCGATCGCGGCCGAGTATGCGTCCGGCGACCTTCGGTGGGTCGTCCTGGGCGCACGGGCGGATGCGATTGCGCCGGTCATGGTCTGGACGCCGGTCGAGGGCATCGCCAACAACTGGACGAAGAGCCGCGGCACGCCGTCCGACTGGTATTACGCCTGTCTCAGCAACGACTGGACGGCGACGGAGACGGGGTTCTACGGGTATCGCGACTTCACCGAGATCGATCTCGTCCCCGAGGTCGCCGTCGGACGCATTCCGGCCGTCACCGTCGAAGGTGTGCGCGACTACGTTCGGCGTCTGAGACGCTACACGTCACGCGCATCTTCCCTCGCGCTCCGGGCCGACCACGTGCTGCTGCACGGCCTCAAGCTCGGCTCCGCCGCCCCGACCGACACCGGCAAGATGACCGAGCTCACGGACGGGTATCCGTGGATCGGCGACGAGGGGCATCCCAACGGCACGACCGATTCGGAACTGTGGCTCCGGAATATCTACCTCTCGCGCATCCTTGCGAACCGCCCCGGGGCGACGCTCGATCTCTTCTTCCCCGGCGCCTGCGGCGACCCCGCGACGCGAAGTTCGTTCACCGCCAAGCTGTCAATCGACCGTCCCGCCGACCTCTACCGCTATCTCGCCGAGCGGCCGGAGTTCGTGGCGATGTCCTCGCACGGCCTGCCCGCCGGGGTCGGCCGACTCTCGCCCGGTTCGGCGCTGGCGCCGGGATGCGCCTGGGGCGTGCTCTATTCGGTCGGCTGCAACACGGCCCAGTTCGACGCGCCTTCGCTGGCCGACAACGGCGGCGCGACCGGCATGGCGCCGCCGGAGGAGGGGGCGTTCGGCGGCGTCTGGCGGGCCTGTTCACTCGCCGAGCATCTGGTCCCGGGCGCCGGCGAGACGGGTGGGCTCGTCTACATCGCCTCGACGCGCGAGGGCTTTCGCGTCGACGGCGCGGGCGGCATCGGCGCATATTCCTACGCCATGCTCGCCGACTTCGCCGAACGCTGGGCGCGCGGCGGCAAGACGCTCGGCGAGATGTTCGCTGACCACAAGTCGGCGTTTCGGGAGCGGGCGCTCGCCGCCATGGACTGGCGTTCGCTGTTCGTCGGCCTGACCTACTTCGGCGATCCGGCCATCCGTCCG
>ONTV01000209.1 GCA_900320855.1 uncultured Lentisphaerota bacterium | reverse complement strand
GCCGGACACGACCACGTGCCGTCCGGCTCGGCGCGCCAGCCCGCCAGCTCCTCGCCGCCGACCAGCGCCGCGTCCGCGTCCGCGCCGGCGAAACGGACGCCGGAGTCCTCCGGCGTCAAGACCAGCGTCTCGGCAAGCGGGACGCGCCCCTTCACGCGCACCGTCCACAGGCCGGACGCATCCGCGCGCCGGGCCGCGCGAATCCGTCGCACCGCCTCCTGCGGCGAAAGGCCGTCGGCGCTGACCGTCAGCTCGCGCGCCTGCCAGTCATACGCGGCATCGCCGTCCGCACAGCGCCAGCGCGCCGGATGCGGCGTCGCCGTCCAGTCGAGCGGCTCGCACGTCGCGCGCCCGACGCTCGCACGCGCAAAGGCCGCGCGCAACGCGGCGCGGACGCGCCCGTCGGCCAGTTGCCGCCGCCAGGAGACGAAGAGCGCGGTGCCGCTGCGGCCCAGGAGATCCAGCCACTGGCGATTGAGCCGCCATTCGACGGCTCCGGCGGACTCGAGGCCGCAGCAGTCGGCGTCCATCGCGAAGAACGCGCGGTCCTGGATGGCGCGGAACGCAAGCGCGTTCACGCCGTGGTCTCGCGTCCAGCTCCAGTCGCGCCCGCTCGTGTCGTTCCCGACGCGCTGGAGCTCGAAAAGCCCCGCCGCAAGATGGTTGAAGGCGTTGCAGCCGACGAGGACCACGTCCTCTCCGGCAGCCTCGCGCAGCGCGCCGTAGAGATCCTTCAGCACCTCGCACGACGTGCGCGAACGGTCGCGCCAGCCGCGCGGACGCGACGGCGAGAACGGCGTCTCGCCCATCTCAGGCCCCCAGACGCCAACGACGTCGTAGGTGAGGTAGTCGACCTTGACGAGCCGGAAGCCCCAGGCGCGGAACCGCCGGATGTCGGCGGCGATTTCCTCGCGCAGCGCGGGATGCGTCGGGTCGAAGTACCGCGCGTCTGCCCGAAGGCGGCGGGCGGCGGCGACTTCCGGCCAGGCGCGGAACGGACGGTACCAAAGCCCCGGACGCGCGCCGAGCGCGGCGATGCGCGCGCAGAAGGCCTTCATGTCCATGCCGAAGCGCGCGCTCGACTCCGTCCACGGCCCCATGCCGCTCTCCCACGAGCCGAAGCGCGCCTGCATCGTCGACGGCGCGTTTTCCTGCCAGCCGTCATCCATCACGACATAGGGACGGTTCGCAAGGCCCTTCGCGCAGTCGGAGACGTAAGCGGCGTCCAGGAGGAAGTTGGTCGCCGTGTTCTCGCCATAGGCGCAGTACCAGTCGTTGTAGCCGTAAACCGGCTCCTTCGGCAGCCGCGGGTTCAGACACATCAGGCGGCAGAAGGCCCGCCCGGACGCAAACGCGCGCGCACCCTTTTCGCCGCGACGGCAGACGATCCGCACCGCGTCCAGCGTGCGCGAGCCGAGCTCGACGGGCTCGCCGCCGGCGCTCACGTCCAGGCGCAGGGCCAGCGCATCCCTTTCGAGACGCCAGCCCGCGAGCGCGTTCGGCTGGACCTCGACGCCGTAGCCGTCCGTCCTTTCCGCCGACGTGACGAGGAAGTACCAGGGCGAAAAGAGCGGCGTTTCCGTGACGGCTCGCCAGCCGAGTTCGCCATAGGCGCGCTCCCAGGCGTCGCACAGAACGCGCGCGCCGTCCGGCCAGTCCGCCGGCCAGCGCAACTCGACCCAGAGGAGCGGCGTCTCCGGCGCCGCGACCGAGACCCGTCCGTCGGAAGACAGCGAGACCGTCACGCCGCGCCCTGTCCATTGTCCGTCCGCCGCCCGCGCGAGCGCGTTCGTGAAGCCGGCGCCGGCGGCGACGACCGATGAAACCGCGTCCGCCGTCGGCGAGAGGATCGGAAGCGACGGCTCACGCGACGAAGCCGGCGCCGTCCGCGTCACGCGCGACAGGACGGGCTCCGCATCTGCCATGCGCGCAAGCGGCACGGAAACGAAAAGCGCGAGGACGACATTCGGAACTGAACTTGACATGGCGCATATTATACAGCAAGTCATAGTGGATTTTCACGCATTATATTACATGGTGATTAATTTCATTCTCGATCCGCCGCGTTCCCATTGGATTTCCGCCCGCCCTTGACAAAAGAGGCGATTTTTGAGATGATATGCTCGTCCCA
>ONTV01000197.1 GCA_900320855.1 uncultured Lentisphaerota bacterium | reverse complement strand
TTCTCTCGTAGGATGCGCCCGTCATCTCCAGCACAAGGCGAAGAACCTTGCAATGCGACACGGTCGGCATCGTCAGCGTCGTCCGTGCGCCCTCGGTCAGGACCTCCGGCGCCGCGCCCGTCATCGTGAAGACGACTCCGCCCTCCGCCCATGCGGCATCGCGAACGACAGGGATCGTCTCGCCGCTCCGAATCGCCATGTTCGCAAAGGTATTGTCGAGGGCAAACTCCGCCGTCGTCTCAACCGAATCCGCCGAGACGGAAGCGACCGCCACGACCAGGCACAGGAAGAACAGCTGTTTCATCGCTTACTCCCCAACTGTGCAGACCAGGCGAAAGCCCGTGTGCGCATTCGCGCCGCCGCCATAGCCCAGATAGTCCAAACGTCGTGGCGCGGCGCACTCCTTGGCGATTGAGGTGAAGTCACCGCCGCGCCGAACCTGATAATCGCGATTCTGATAGGTGAAGAAGCCCGGATCGATCCAGCAGTCACTGTCCGCGTCATAGCCTTCAAGCGAGGAGATGTCGCCGCCAAACCAATAGTCGCGGCACATCTCGCTCACATTGCCGTGCATGTCATAGAGGCCAAAGGCGTTGGGCTGAAACATCCCCACGGTCCTCGTGCCGTTCTTCGCGTCCGCGTCGCGCGGCGGTTTCTCCCCGTTCACGTAGCCGCCGTTGTAGCGGAACCGCCCCAGCTTCTCAAGGTTGGCGTCACCCCAGCCGTCACTCGTGTAGGTTCCGCCGTTGTTCCATGGCGTTTCCGTCCCCGCGCGGCAGGCATGCTCCCATTCGGCCTCGGTCGGCAACCGAAGCTTATGACCCGAACGCTGGTAGAGGCGGCTCAGCGGCGTCCCTTCCTTGTTGAAGGCGCCGATCTGCGTGTTCGCGAGAAGGTTCTCGACCGGGCGCGTCGCCCAGCAGACCTCGTTCGTGAAGTAAGAGGGGCGTTCGCCCGTCAAGAGCTCATACTGGCGTTGCGTGACTTCGTAGATGCCCACATAGAAGTCGTGGGTGATCTTCGCCTTCATGAGCGGCAGGTCCGCCTCTCCGCGATTCACTTCATCCGCCGCGCTGCCGAGCAGGAAGTAGTCCTTGCCGCCCGAAATCGCCTTCCATTCGTCGGAAGTCGTCGCCGGCACGCGGCGCAGGACGAGATACTCGGTCTTGTCCGCGCCGGCCGCCATGCCGAGCGGCATCGTGGGCAGGAAATGGACGGGATAGCGATCCGCCGCCGTCGCCGCCGGCCCCTTGCGCAGGTCAACGACCATGTAGCGGCTGTTCTCCGCGTCGGGATAGTCCGTCGTCGCGGCAATCTTGAACGACACGCGGTCGATGACCTGACGCGGCAAGTCGCTGTCGGTGTCCCACGTCGTGCGGTAAGAGCCGTTCGTCACCGCAAAGACGTTTGTCGCCGAGCCGTCGAAGGTCTGCGCGAGAAGATTCGTCGCCGGGCTCACCGTGTTGTCCACCGCCGTGAACGTGAGGATTGCCGGCTTCTCGGGCCGCGTCGAGGCCACGGTGAAGTCAATGTCGACCTTGCCGTTCCACGGATACCGCTGACGAATCGAGGTGATCTCGACGCCCAGGTAATCGTCTGCGAAAAGTCCGCCGCAGCAAAGCGCGGCAAACAGCAGGACACTCATCTTCGTTGTTCTCATCGTTGTTCCTTTCGGTTGATGTGAAAAGAGAAAGCCGTCATTCCTTCAGCGACATCCAAGACTCGACGTGATGCACGGCGGTTCCGCACCCGGCGGGAAGGCCTTTCCGCGCCAGTTCCGCGCGAACGCGCTGAAGCTCGGTCGCCATCTTGGCCTTGCCGTCCTTCTGATAGGAGACGAAGGGCTCTTCGTCTGTCCGCCCCGTTTCGGCTCCCAACAGGACGCGGCACGGACGCGACGCGGCCAAGGCGAGTTCCTCCTTGCTGATGTCCAGCATGGCCGTCGCCGTATCGCGATAGGACATGATGCAGATCCCGTCCGCCGAATCCATCACCAGCTCCAGCAACGAGGCCGCGGCGCGATTCCCCCGGACGACCCGGATTCCGTCCAGCCAGAACGGAATGTCCCACTCCAGCTTCTCGCCCGCGCGCTGAACGAGCGCACGAACGCGCAGGACAAAGTCGGCGTACAGTTGCCAAAGCCGCTCTTTCTCCAGCGTCCGGTTCTGATACGGCTCCACGTCCAGATGAAGCGCCGTGAAGCGCGCATCCGCCGGCGCCGTCCTCTGATGGCGTCGGAAATGCGCAAACGTCTCGTCAAAGCCGAGATTCCCGGGCATGATCCACGAGACGTCGCCCGCCAAGTAGGCGACGCGCAGGCCATGCGCCCGTGCGTCGCGGATGAAACGGACAAGCGCCTCGGTCGACGCCTCCCGTGAAACGCAGAGATAGACCTCCGTCACGCCCTGCCGCCGCAAGAACCGGAGACGCGGCTTCGCCTCGTCTGGATCGACGGCCTTCGCGCAGTCCCACCACCACGCGCCCGACGCCAGACCCGACGGCGACGAATCGGCAGACGCAACGCACGGCAGAATCGCAACCGCGCATCCTGCGACCACGCGCGCCCAGCGGTTCGGAAACCGCCCGCGCCTCTCACGACTTTTCATGCCTAACCCGACTTTCCTGATAATCGGTAAACTAGAAAAAGTTTCGGACGGGAATTGCGGACTTTCCGCATCGTTTGGCAACATAGCGGCCTGATTTTTCCGAAA
>ONTV01000104.1 GCA_900320855.1 uncultured Lentisphaerota bacterium | reverse complement strand
GCCGCCGCCATCGTCAACGGCGACGAGGCCGACGAGACCACCCTCGCCGTCACCGCAGTCGACGACAAGACCCTCGACGTCAAGCTCGAGGGGAAGGTCGAGAAGAAGGTGCTGCAGAAACTGCGCCGCGACCGCAATGTCGAAGAGGCCCCTGTGCCGCAGGCAACGGCGCCCATTCCTGCGCCGCACCTCGAGAGGCGGCCCGTCGTCGTCGGCTTCGGCCCGGCGGGCATGTTCGCTGCGCTGACGCTCGCGCGCCACGGCTGCGAGCCGCTCGTGCTCGAGCGCGGCAACGACGTCGACACGCGCCACGAGGACATCGAGCGCTTCTGGCGGGGCGGCGCCCTCAACCCGCAGTCGAACGTGCAGTTCGGCGAGGGCGGTGCCGGCACGTTCTCGGACGGCAAGCTCACGACGCGCATCAACGACGCGCACATGAAGGACGTCATCGAGGCGTTTATCGCGGCGGGCGCGCCCGAGGAGATCCGGTACCTGCACAAGCCGCACATTGGCACGGACATCCTGCGCGAGGTCGTGCGCAACATCCGCAAGGAGATCATACGCCTCGGCGGCACGGTGCGCTTCGGCGCGCAGGTCACGGATGTGGAGCTTGCGGGCGGACAGCTCGCGGCGCTCCTCCAGTCGGCCTCGCCGTTCCCCGTCGCGGCGTGGGCCGTCCACGGCTGCGGCGTCTTCCCGGATCCGCCGCCCCGCCTGGGCGCGCCCGCGCTCGTCAGCTGCGGCATCGGCGACGAGGGGCGCTTCACGCTCGGCCGCACGTTCGCCTGCCGCTACCGCGAGGCGGGCGGGCCCCTCATCTGGAAGCCGACGCGGGGCGGGCACGCGCCCGACGCGACGGCCCTCGCCCTCGCGCGGGCGTTCTTTGCAGCGGTCGCCTCCGGCGCGCCCTGCGCACTCTGGGGCGAGGACGACACGCGCCGCGTCCTGCCGCGCGCGCGCATCGACCCGGAGTACGCGAACCCGCTCTACACGCCCGCGATGGCCGCGCTCTGGAGAGGCGAATAGCTGGAGGCGGGGTTGGAGGTGGGAGGTTGAGGTGGAGAATGGAGATTAACGATTCCGCTCTCCACCACCCGTGTCGCGGTGAAAGCAAAACCGGAAAGACTGGTGAGAGCCTGTTGAGCGGGCTTCAGCGACAGATATTGCATCATAGATGGCGATTGTTGTCAGGTAAGAAGCCATACGCCCCCATGGGGGCGGTCTCCTCCACGACATACGACAGGAACATCCTTGCCATTGTCGGCGGGGGTTTATGATATAATACGCGCCATGAAAAGAGCGGACTTGGAGGAGCAGATTCGGCAGGTGATTCTCGCGAGCGTCGAGGTTGACGGGCTCACGGCGGCGGACTTGCCGGCGGATGCGGCGCTCTTCGGGGCGGACGGCGTCGGCCTCGACTCGATTGACGCGCTGGAGATCGGCGCGGCGCTGCGCAAGCGGTTTCAGGTAAAGTTCAAGGCGAATGCGGCGGAGAACAAGGTTCATTTCCGCTCGATTGCGTCGCTTGCGGACTTCATCGCGGCGAATCTCGGCGAAACGTTGGAGGGTTGAGGGAAGATGAAGACGAAAGAGGAAGTCCTGTCGGCGATTGTGGACGTTCTGGTGTCGGAGTTCGAGCTGGATCGCGCGAAGCTCGTCCCGGAGGCGCGGCTGTTCGAGGATCTTGACCTCGACTCCATTGACGCGGTCGATCTCGTCGTGCGTCTCCAGCAGCAGACGGGGCTCAAGGTCAAGGCCGAGGACTTCAAGGCCATCCGCACGCTCGGCGACGTCGCCGACGTCATCGTGAAGCTCGCCGCCGAACAGGCGAAGTGATGGGCGTGCGCGCCGCGCAGACGGGGTTGCGCGTGGCGGGGGCGATTGCCCTCGTCTGGGTGCTGTATCTACTGCGGGCCAACGTCTGGCTCCGGCTCTATCCGGCGGCCCTCGTCACGGTCGCGCTCGTCGTCTTCGCCGTCTCGCTGCGGGGCATGCCGCTCGTCGAGCGGATTGCGCGCGCACGCGGCGAAGCCCTGGACGCGCGCGGCGTCGCCTACTGTCGCGCGGTGACGCGCGCTTGGGTCATCTTCCTTTCGCTCCATCTGGCCGTCACGGTCGCGACGGCGTTCGCGCCGCCGGCCGTCTGGGCGTTCTACAACGGCGCGCTGGCTTACGTTCTCATGGGCGCGATGTTCGTGGGCGAGTGGCTCGTGCGGCGGAGGGTGCGCCGTGGCTGACGTCGTCTTTTTTTCGTCGGGCACGACGGGCGTGCCGAAGCGGATCGTGCGGACGGATGCCTCGCTGGCGGCGGACGCGCAGTCGCTCGTCACGGCGTTCCCCGACCTCTGGGCGTCTCGTCCGCGCGTCGTCTCGTCCGCGCGTCCCGACCATATGCTCGGCCATCTTTGGTGCGTCCGCGCGCCGCGTCTCGCGGGCTGCGCCGTCCATCCGGGCGTCGTGCTGTCCGTCGAGGAACTCGTCGCCGTCGCCGCCGAGGGCGCGCCCGTTCTTTTCGTGACGACGCCGTCCTTTCTCGAAAAGGCCCTTGCGCATCCCGACTTCCCGCTGTTGAAAGGACGCCTTGCGGGCCTCGTCGTCTCGGGCGGCGCGCTGCGCCCTGCGACGGCGCAGGCCGTTTCTGCTGCCGTGGGGGTCTGTCCCCTGGAGATCTACGGCTCGACGGAGGCCGGCACGGTCGCGTGGCGGCGGGCGGATGCGGGCGAACGCTTCACGCTGCACACGGGCGTCACGGCGAAGCGTGACGCGGCGACGGGGGCGCTCGTCGTCGATTCGCCGTATGCGATGGCGCGTCCGCTGACGCTGTCGGACGCCGTCGATTTCGTTGCGCCGCGACAATTCCTCTTGCGCGGGCGGCTCGATCGCCAGGTGAAGATTCTGGAGGAGTTCGTCTCGCTGTCGGCGGTCGAGGCCGCGCTCGCGCGCCATCCGTTCGTGGCGGACGTGCGCGCGGAGGCGTTCGGCGACGGCGTGCCGCGCCTCGGTGCGCTCGTCGTTCTCTCGGACGCGGGCCGAGACGCGCTGGCGCAGGGAACGTATGCGGCGCTGGCGGCGGCGCTCCGGCGCGATCTGCGGGGGACGCTGGAGGGGCGGGCGTTTCCGCGCCGTCTCCGCGTCGTGCGCGCGCGGCCCGTCGACGCGCGCGGCAAGACGACGGCGGCGGACGTGCGCGCGGCCCTCGCCGCGTGGTGCCGCGAACCTGTCGTCCGCGCCTGGTCGGCGACGGCGACCTCGCTCGCGGCGACGCTCGTCTTTCCGCCGGATGCCGAGTGCTTCCAGGGGCATTTCCCCGGCTTCCCGATTCTGCCGGGCGTGGCGCAGCTCTACTTCCTGCGCCACTTCGCGCGGCAGGCGTTCCCCGACTTCCCGGACGCGGCGACCTACCGCAAGCTGAAGTTCCAGCGGCTTGTCCGCCCGTCGGAGCCGGTCGCGCTCGCGGTGACGCGCGCGGGCGAAGGGTCGTTCGCGTTCACGCTCGACGTCGAGGGCGCACGCGCGGCGTCGGGCCTTGTCGTGCCGCTCTCGCCGTCAGTCGCCGTTTAGGATTCGGCGGCGCGGGACTGAAGCGGAAGCGTGAAGGCGAAGACGGTTTCGCGGCCGGGGTCGGACGAGACGGACACGTCGCCGCCGTGGAGCTGGACGATGTGCTTGACGATTGCGAGGCCGAGGCCCGTGCCGCCGAGGGCGCGGCTGCGCGACTTGTTGATGCGGTAGAAGCGTTCGAAGAGGTGCGGCAGATGCTCGGCGGGAATGCCGATGCCGAAGTCCGTGACGGCGACCGTGACGCGACCGCCGGCGGCCGTCGAGGTGACGCGGATCGTGTCCGCCCCCGAATAGCGCAAGGCGTTCTCGATGAGGTTGACGAGGGCTTCCTCCAGCCGCGTCGCATCGCCGAGAACTGTCGCGGCGTCGTTGCGGACGAGCTCCAGGCGCACGCCGCGCGCGCGGGCCTTGGCCTCTTCCTGCGTGACGACGGTTCGGATGAGGTCGTTCAGCGGCAGCGCGGCGAACGCATGCGTCTCCTGGAGCTGTTCGCGCTCGATCTGCGCGAGCGCGAGGACGTCCTGCACGAGGCTGCCGAGCCGTCGGCTTTCCGCGCGGACGATGCCGAAGAGCTCGCGTCGCTCCTCCTCGGAGAGGGAGGTGCCGTCGCCCAGCATCTCGACGGCGCCGAGGATGGCGGTGAGCGGACTCTTGAGCTCGTGCGTGACGTTCGAGGTGAACTCGCGCCGGAACTTCTCGTTGGCGACGGCGATCTCAAGCTGGCGAGACTGGGCGTCCAGTCGCCGCGTGAGCCGTCGGGTGGAGAGGAAGACGAGAATGACGAAGGAGGCGCCCAGCAGCAGCGCGGCGAGGAGCCCGGCGGCGGCGAGCCGCTCGGAGCGGAGGACGCCCGTGTAGGGCACGGCGAGGCGGACGACGCGGTCGCCGACGCGGCGGGCGCAGTAGAGGAGGTCTTTCCCGACCGTCTCCGAGCGGCGCAGCGAGACGCTTTGCCCGACGGCGAAGGCCTGCTGGACTTCGCCGCGCGTGGCGTGGCTGCCCGTCGCGGCTTCCGTGTCGTAGAAGACGGAGCCGTCGGCGTTCACGACCGTGACGCGCGTCTCCGACTCGACCATGTCCGTGATGGCGCGCCGGAAGCTGTGGGCCTCCCAGAGCGACAGCGCGGCGAAGAGGACGACGCCGAAGGCGGCGACCGCCGCCGCGAGCCAGCTTCTGTCGATCGGCTTCATCTTGGGCTCAGGTCAGGCGATAGCCGATGCCGCGCACGGTCTCGACGTGACGCGCCCAGTCGCCGAGCTTGCGGCGCAGGCCGACGAGCTGCACGTCGACCGTGCGGTCGGTGACGAACTTCTCCCCGTCGGAGATGCGGTCGATGATGTGCCCGCGGTCGAAGACGCGCCCCCGGTTGCGGAGCAGCAGCTCGAGAATGCGGTATTCCGACAGCGTCAGCTTCAGCTCGGTCCCGTGGCAGACGACGCGGTGCGTGCGGTCGTCGAGCTCGAGGCCGTCGAGCGCAAGCGTTCCCGTCGGGGCCGTCGGGTCCTTGCGGAGCGCCGCGCGCATGCGCGCCAGCAGGACTTCCTTCGAGAAGGGCTTCGTCACGTAGTCGTTCGCCCCGGCGTCGAGTCCCGTCACGATGTCGTGTTCCTCGCCCTTGGCCGTCAGGAGGATGATCGCCGTCGTCGCGAGGGCGGGGTCGGACTTGACGCGGCGGCAGACCTCGATGCCGTCCATGCCCGGCAGCATGACGTCGAGCAGGACGAGCGCGGGCCGTTCGCGGCGGATCGCCGTGAGGCCGTCGTCGCCCGTGTCGCATTCGAGGACGGGCTGGTAGCCCGCGCTCTTGACGGCGAGGGCGATGACGCGGCGGATCGCCGGGTCGTCTTCGACGATGAGAATCTTCGACATGGCGGATATTATACCCTATCTTAACCGAGGGCGGGAACGCGCTCGGCGATGTTGCCGATGTGGCGGTTGACGTCGCGGATGCCGGCGAGGACGGTCAGGAAGGCCGTGTCGTGCGGGCGGTCGCCGGCCGCGTTGGCGAGCGTCTCCGAATACTGCCGCGACAGGGCCTTCGCCGCGTGCGTGATGGTGTCCTCGGTGACGGCCGGCGCGCGCTTGAGCGTTCCGCCCTTGCGCAGGACGTGGGTCGTCTCGTGCGCGAAGGCGCGCAGCCGGGCGATGATGTCCGACGTGGCCGCGAGGAGGTCTTCGGACAGCCCCTGCCGCTGGATGCGCGCCGTCTTGCGGTAGATCTTGACGGCGATGTCGGAGATGCGCTCGGCGTCGTTCACGCAGTGGACGAGCTCGGGCAGGGCCTGGGCCTGGCGCTCCGTGAGCTTGCGCTGCGAGATCGCGACGAGGTAGTCGCGGATGCGCGACTGCATCTCGTCGATTTCCCGCTCGGCGTTCTGGACAGACTCCTCGTCGACCGTCGCGCGGCCGAGGCAGTTGTTGAGCGCGACGGACGCAATCGTCCACGCGCGCCGCGTCATGTCGCCGAGCGCGAGGCGCGCCGCGTGGAGCGCGAGCGCGGGCGCTTCGAGGAGATGCGGCTCCAGGGCCTGGACGCGCGCCGTCCGGTCGTCGCCGATGAGGCGGGTGCAGAGCCGCGCGAGGAGCGGGATGAACGGCGTCTGGACGATGACGTTCGCGACATTGAAGATCGTGTGGGCCATCGCGACGTGGCGTCCGGGCGTCTCGCCCGCGAAGCCGTTGCCGTCCGTGCAGAGATCGACGAGCTGGTAGAACGCGGGCGCGGCGACGCCGTCGGCGTTCGTGAAGACGAGGCCGAAGCTGAGGAGGACGAGAATCGTGCCGAACGCGTTGAAGAGCGCGTGCGCGAGGGCCGTGCGCCGCGCGTTCGCGTTGCCGCCGATCGCGGCGAGCGCCGCCGTGATGGTCGTGCCGATGTTGTCGCCGAGGACGATCGGGACGGCCGTCCAGAGCGAGATGACGCCCGTCTCGGCGAGGGCGATGGTGATGCCGATCGTGGCGGACGAGCTTTGGACGACCATCGTGCAGAGCGTCCCGACGGCGACGGCGCCGAGGACGGCGAGCGGCGGCAGGAAGCCGCTTGCGCCCGGCGTACAGTCGAAGCGCGAGAAGAACGCGACGAATCGCGGCTCCTGCGCAAGGCCCTTGAGCTCGTGCGACATGAACGTCATGCCGAAGAAGAGGAGGCCGAAGCCGAGGATTGTGCGCCAGACGCCGCGCGTGACGGTGCGCTTGGCCACCATGAGGCCGATGACGCCGAGCGTGATGGCCGGGAGCGCGAGGTCGTCGAGCTTGAGCGAGACGATCTGGCCTGTCACGGTCGTGCCGATGTTCGCGCCGAAGATGACGCCGATGGCCTGGCGGAGCGAGATCAGCCCCGCGTTCACGAAGCCGACCGTCATGACGCTCGTGGCGGACGAGCTTTGGATGAGCGCCGTCACGGCCATGCCCGCGAGAATCGCGAAGATGCGGTTGCGGGTCATGTAGCCGAGCGCGGCCTTGAGCTTTTCGCCGGCCGTTTCCTTGAGGCCGTCGCTCATGAGGCCCATGCCGTAGACGAAGAGGGCGAGGCCGCCGAGCGCGGTGATCGTCAACTGGAGGTAGTTGGTCATGTGCGCTCCTTTACGGCAGGTTGCCCATCAGGTAGTGCAGCAGATACAGGGCCCCCACCGCCGCAAGCGCGGCGACGACCTCGATTCGGGTTCGCAGTTCCTTTTCCATGCGCTTCTTCTCCTTTCTCTCCTTCATTTCGCCGCGCATTATCGCAAACGAACATGAGGAACGGATAAGAGGCGCGTTAGGATTTCGTTAGAATCTGGAGCAGGGCTTCGGCCGC
>ONTV01000208.1 GCA_900320855.1 uncultured Lentisphaerota bacterium | reverse complement strand
CGCCGGCGCGACGACCTTCTGGGAGGGGTACGACGCCGCCGAGAAGGGCGACGCGCGGTACGCGTTCTACGGGCGGCGCTGGGGAAAGAGCCTGTGCCACGCCTGGAGCGCGTGGCCGGCGTTCCTCTACGTGTCGGAGGCGATGGGCGCGAGGCCGACGTCCGACGGCTGGGCCACGTACGAGATGGATCCGATCCCGGGGGCGGAGGGGATGCGCGCGACCGTGCCGACGCCGCGCGGCGACCTCTCCTTCGCGGTCGACGCCGCCCCATGACCCGCCCGCAGTGTCTGCCAAACAGGCGAATGGGCGCGGGGCTTCGCAGACGGGGGAAAGTATGCTATACTTTCCCTCACCAGGAGGCGAAAGACATGAAGATCACGTTCTATGGCGCGGCACAGACGACGACGGGGTCAATGCATCTCGTCGAGGCGAACGGCAAGCGGATCCTGCTGGACTGCGGGCTCTACCAGGGGCACCGGAAGGAGGCGTTCGAGAAGAACCGCAACCTGCCGGTCGATCCGAAGACGATCGACTACGTCATCCTCTCGCACGCGCACATCGACCATTCGGGCAACCTGCCGCAGCTCGTCCGCCAGGGCTTTCGCGGGCGCGTCTTCGCGCGCCAGTCGACGACGGAGCTCTGCGATGTCATGCTGCGCGACTCGTGCTTCCTCCAGAAGCGCGACCTCGAGTACGTCAACAAGAAGCGCCGCCGCCAGGGCAAGAAGCTCTTCGAGCCGCTCTATGAGGAGAGCGACATCAACGCGCTCATGCAGCTCTTCGTGCCGACGCACCTGCACGAGCCGCGCGAGATCTGCCGGGGCGTGACGCTCGAGTTCTTCAACGCGGGCCACATCCTCGGCTCGGCGCTCGTGCAGCTCGACGTCCGCTCCGACCACGGGCACAACCACCGGCTGCTCTTCTCCGGCGACCTCGGTCAGCCGAACCAGCCGATCCTGCGCCACTTCGAGTATCCGGCGGGGGCGGACATCCTCCTGTGCGAATCGACATACGCCGACCGCTACCATCCGTCGGCGGACGACGTCGAGTACCGCCTCGAGCAGTACCTGAAGCACATCGACCGCCACAACGCGAAGCTGCTCATACCCGCGTTCTCGGTCGGCCGCACGCAGCAGATCATCTACTACCTGAACCGGCTGGCGGACAAGCGGAAGCTGCCGCGCGAGCTGAAGGTCTACATCGACTCGCCGCTGTCGCAGAAGGCGACGCGCATCTACGCGGCGCACCGCGAGGTCTACAACGACGAGGCGCGCGCGATGATCGCCGCCGGGCGCGATCCGCTGACGTGCCCGAACCTCACGTTCGTCGGCGCGCCGGAGGAGTCAATGGCCCTCAACGACCTGCCGGGGCCGATGGTCATCATCGCGGCGTCCGGCATGTGCGAGGGCGGGCGCGTCGTCCATCACCTCAGGCAGGTCGCGCCCGACCCCGACAACATCATCCTCATCTGCGGCTTCCAGGCGGAGAACACGCTCGGCCGCCGCATCGTCGAGCGGCGCGAGGCGATCAAGGTGCTGGGCGAGGAGGTGCCGCTCAAGGCGCGCGTCGAGGTCATCAACGCGCTCTCCGCCCACGCCGACCGCAAGGGGCTCTCGGAGTGGATTGACGAGGTGAAGGACAACGTGCGCCACGCCTTCGCCGTCCATGGCGAGCCGGAGAAGGTCGCGGCGATGGTCGAGCTCATGAAGGAGAAGGGGCTGGCGAACGCCGTCGCTCCGTTGCCGGGTCAGACGTTCGCGTTCGACTGACCGCAGGGCGAAATGACCGAGCCGGCGACTGTCCTCTACCTCGACATGTGGGTCGGCGAGCGGATCCAGGAGACAGGCTCCGAGGGGTTGTTAAGTTGGAGGTGAGAGGTCGAGGTGGAGCATGGAGGTTAACATTCCACTCTCCACCTCCACCTTGAGACTCCACCTTCACCTCCCACCTCCACCTTGGACCTCCAGCTCAAGCAGCATCCAGACGCCCAAACTTGGTATAATACACCGCGCGCAAGGCGGGGAAGGTCTACGTGGACAAGACCGCCTACCTGCACCGGCTCATCACCGACCCGAGCCGGATCTTCTTCTTCTGCGCGCGGCCGAGGCGGTTCGGCAAGTCGCTGAGCGTGACGACGCTCAAGTCGATCTTCCTCGGACACCGGGAATTCTTCGACGGCCTCGCGATCGCGGCGACGGACTACGACTGGCGTCCCCACGCCGTCGTCCACTTCAACTGGGGGCGCGTGAGCGCCGCCAGCCTGGAGGAGTTCGAGGCGACGCTGAAGAACGCCGTGCGGAGCGCGCTCGCGGAGGCCGGCTTCGCTTACGACGAGTCGAAGCTGCCGTCCGACAACCTCGCCGACGCGATCGACTTCTTCTACCGGCGCGACGGGGTGGGCGCGGCGATCCTGATCGACGAGTACGACGACCCGGTCGCGAAGGCGCTCGCCGACGTGGCGCT
>ONTV01000070.1 GCA_900320855.1 uncultured Lentisphaerota bacterium | reverse complement strand
AAAACTGAAGTCGGAGAAAAGAAAGAGGCAGACCGCCTCCTCGACGGGGCAGAAGTAACGCAAGTGGCGCACGTGTCGCCGCAATCGTCAGGAAGTGAAATGCGGTGAATTACTCAGATGCGCCCCAGCCCTGGGTGTTCGACCGGGCCACATAGCATTTCCAAGGGGGTTTTGGTATAATTTCGGACATGAGGAAAATTCGTGTCGATAAGGGCGTCGTGTTTGGCGACGGCGGGCTCACGTTCATCGCGGGCCCGTGCGTCATCGAGTCGCGCGCGATGGCCATGGGCCTCGCGAAGCGGCTTGTGGCGTTGGCGGCGAAGCTGAAGGTCGGCTTCGTCTTCAAAGCGAGCTTCGACAAGGCGAACCGCACGAGCGTCGATTCGTTTCGTGGCCCCGGAATCGACAAGGGGCTGGAGATCCTGGCCGAGATCCGCGCGACGTGCAACGTCCCCGTCCTCACCGACGTGCACGAGCCGTGGCAGTGCAAGCCGGTCGCCGAGGTCTGCGACGTCCTCCAGATTCCCGCGTTCCTGGCGCGGCAGACCGACCTTGTCGTCGCGGCGGGCGAGACGGGCGCGGTCGTGAACGTGAAGAAGGGCCAGTTCATGGCGCCGGAGGACATGGCGCAGGTCGTCCGCAAGATCGAGTCGACGGGCAACCGCCGCATCACGCTCTGCGAGCGCGGCAGCTCCTTCGGCTACCGCAATCTCGTCGCCGACATGCGCTCCCTGCTCATCATGCGCGAGCTCGGCTATCCGGTCATCATGGACGCGACGCACGCCGTGCAGCGTCCGGGCGGGCTCGGGACGGGCTCCGGCGGCGACGGGAAGTACGCGCCGGCCCTTGCGCGCGCGGCGGTCGCGACGGGCGTCGACGGCGTCTTCATGGAGACGCACCTGAACCCGAAGGTTGCCAAGAGCGATGCGGCGAACGCGATTCGCTTCGCCGACGTCGAGGCGCTTTGGAAGAAGCTTCAGGCCATCCACGAGGTCGTGCACGCGTGAAGAGGTTCGTGACAGCTTGGCTTCTGGCCGGAATGGCGGCACTGGGCGCGCGGGCGTTCGACTCGGCGGCGTGGTTCGAGAAGCGCGCCGACCTGTCGAACGAGGTGGCGCGGCTTCAGGCGGCCTATCGGCAGTGCGTGCAGGCCCTCGAGACGCCGGCGGAAGACGTCGCGCTGCCGCTCGAGACGTATCCAGACGGGGCGGTGAAGACGTCCGTCCAGGCGAAGCGGGCCCAGTACTTCCTCCAGTCGGGGCTTGTCTGGGCCGAAGGCGTCGTCGTGCGCACGTTCAAGCCCGACGGCTCGCCCGACCTCGTGCTGGAGGCGGAGAGCGGCGTCATCGACCGCGAGACGAAGAGCGCGTGGGCGGAAGGGCCGGCGCGGCTGACGCAGGGCGGAACGGTCTTTCGCGGGCGCGGGGTCTACTTCTCCGCGCCGGAGGGGTATGTGCGCGTGACGCAGGACGCCGATCTCGAATCGACCGACCTGAAGGGACTGGAAGGGGGGCTGCGGAAATGACGCTTTGTGCAATGCCCCTTCTGGTCGCCGCGCTTCTGCCCGGCTCCGGCGCCGCCTTCGGCGTGGCGACGAATGCGTCGTTCGCGCGCATCCGCAGCGTGTCGAGCGACTTCGACCGCAAGGCGGGCGTCGTCCTCTACGAGGGGAATGTGTTCGTCGAGTACGGGCGCGACTACACGCTGAACGCGGATCGCGTCTTTGCGTTCCTGGCGGCCTCGAACCGTCTTTCCCGCATCGTGGCGGACGGGCATGTCGTCATCTCGAACGGGGCGCGCGTGGGGACGTGCGCGCTGGCGACCTACCGGAAGGCGAGGGGCGAGATCGAGATGTTCGGCGACGGCAAGGCGGGGACGAAGGCCGTGCTCGTCGAGCGCGGCGACCGCGCGAGCGAACTCGCGGGCGACCGCATCCGCTTCTGGCTCGACGCGGAGCAGGTGGAGGTCTCGAACGCGGCGCTCGCGACGGAACACGACGGAAAGGAGAAAGTCCTGTGAGCGACTTGGTGATGGACGCGATGCGCGCGATGGCGCAGGAGAAGACGATGGCCGAGCCCGACCTCGTGGCGACGGACCTCGTGAAGGTCTACGGCGACCGCACGGTCGTCAGCGGCATGAACGTCCGCTGCGCGTGCGGCGAGATCGTCGGCATCCTCGGCCCGAACGGCGCGGGGAAGACGACGACGTTCTACATGATCGTCGGCCTCGTGAAGCCCGAGTCGGGCAAGGTCGTCCTGCGCGGCGAGGACATCACGACGTGCCCGATGTACGTCCGCGCGCGGAAGGGCCTCGGCTATCTTGCGCAGGAGCCGAGCGTCTTCCGCAAGCTGTCGGTGTGGGACAACGTGATGGCGATCCTCGAGACGCTGCCGCTCTCGAAGAAGGCGCGCGCGGCGCGTGCCGAGGAGCTGCTTGCGCCGTTCGACCTCATGAAGGTCGCCAAGCAGCCGGCCTACACGCTGTCGGGCGGGGAGCGGCGCAAGCTCGAGATCGCGCGCGCGCTTGTGCGCGATCCGGCGATCCTCATGCTCGACGAGCCGTTCGCGGGCGTCGATCCCCTGAGCGTGAACGAGATCCAGGACATCGTGCGGCGGCTGGCGGCGAAGGGCCTGGGGGTCATCATCACCGACCACAACGTGCGCGAGACGCTGTCGGTCGTGAACCGCGCGTACCTCGTCTACAACGGGCGGCTCCTGCGCGAGGGCACGAGCGACGAGCTCGTCGCCGACCCGGAGGTGCGCGAGAAGTACCTCGGCGAGAATTTCAGGATGTAACGGTTGAACCGGCAGACGTCCGGGGGCGGCCGCGCGTGCGGCAGTCCTGCGGCGGGCCAAAAAGAAGAAAAAGGAAGGAGAAAAGAAGATGAGCATCGAAATCACCATGAGGCACAGCGACGTGCGGATCGAGGCGCTGAAGGCGTATGCGGAACAGCGCATGGAACAGCTGAAGGCGAAGTTCCCGAAAGTGACGAAGGTCGCGCTCGTCATCGACGTCGACATCAAGAAGCACATGTACATGGCCGAAGTCGTGGCGAACCGCCTCGGCGAGGTCGCGGTCGGAGCGAAGGAGTTCTCCGCGAGCGGCAAGAGCGTGATCGACGCGGCGGCGGCGCGCGCGGAGCGCCAGCTCCTGCGGATGCGCGTGAAGGCGCGCAAGGGCAAGGTGCGCGAGCAGCGCGCGGCGTCCGAGAAGAACTGAGGCGCGACGTGAAGAGCCTTCCCACCAAGGCGAGCGAGCAGGGGCGCCCCGTCACGGCGGCCGACTTCTACGAAGCCGGTCGCGCGGCGCTGTCCCTCACGCTCATCGCCGGCGGGAAGAACCTCGACCGCGTCATCGAGGAGCCGATCGCAAACCGTCCCGGGCTGGCGCTCGCGGGCTTCTACGAGCATTTCGCCTGGAAGCGCCTGCAGCTGCTCGGGACGGCCGAGATGGCCTACCTCGACTCGCTGCCGGCGGACGTCCGGCGCGCGCGCTTCCAGGCGCTCATCGACCGGCGGGCGTTCTGCTTCGTCTTCGCGAACGGTCAGCGGCCGAGTCCGGTCGAGGTCGCGTTCGCCGAGACGGCGAACGCCGTCCTCATGGCCACGCCGATGGCGACGCGTCACTTCGTGCACAACAGCGCGTTCGTCTTCGAGCGTCTGAGCGCGCCGACGGCGTCGATCTACGGCACGATGGTCGAGGTCTGCGGGCTGGGCGTCCTCTTCGAGGGCGACCCGGGCCTCGGCAAGTCCGAGACGGCCCTCGGCCTCGTCAAGCGCGGCCACGCGCTGGTGGCGGACGACCTGACGTGTGTTCGGCGCGAGATCGGCAACAGCCTGATCTACGGGTCGGCGTCCGACTCGACGGCGGGGTACATGGAGATCCGGGGAATCGGCATCATGCACGTGCCGAGCCTCTTCGGCGTCCAGGCCGTGCGCGGCGAGAAGCGCCTCGACCTCGTCATCACGTTCAAGCGCCTGGAGGACGTCGAGAGCCAGATCGACCGCATCGGCCAGACGCGGCGCGTGCGGACGATTCTCGGCGTCGAGGTGCCGAACATCATCATTCCCGTCTCGGAGGGGCGCGACCTCGTCAACCTCGTCGAGACGGCGGCGCTGCAGCAGAAGCTCCTGCAGTCGGGCGGCGACCCCGTCGGCGACCTGTCGGAGCGGCTTCGCCTGCGGGCGGAACACGAGGCTTTGAAACCAGACACTGTCAAAAGGAAGGAAAAGAGATAGAAATGGCCGAGAAAATCACACGCGAGCTCACGCTCCTCAACCGCTATGGCATGCATGTGCGCCCGGCGGGCCTTTTCGCGAAGACCGCCAGCAAGTACGATGCCGAGATCGAGGTCGAGAAGGACGGCAACGTCGTCTCGGGCAAGTCGATCATGGCGCTGATGACGCTGGAGGCCGTCTGCGGATCGGTCCTCAAGATCTCTGCGAGCGGACCCCAGGCCGAGGAGGCGCTGGACGAGCTCGCGGCGCTCGTCGCGCGCAAGTTCGACATCCCGGATGAGCAATAAGCCGGAGATGCAGACGCTGACGGGCCTGGCGACGGCCCGCGGCTATGCGCTTGGCCCCGCGTTCATCTATCGCGGGGACGGGGACGTTCCCGTCCCCGAATACTTGGTCGAGCCGGGGCGGGAGGGCGACGAGCTCCTCCGCCTCAAGCGCGCGTTCTTCGAGACGCGGCGCGACCTCGAAGGGCTCATCTCCGTCCTGAAGGAACGCACGGGCGGCGGCGACGCGCGCGTCTTCGAGTGCCATCTCATGATGCTCGAGGACCCGGCCCTCGTCGGCGCGGTCGAGAACCTCGTCCGGGAGGAGCGGCTGAACGCCGAGGCGGCCGTGCGCCGCACGGTGAACAAGGCGCGAGCGACGTTCGAGCGGATGAACGACCCGTACTTCCGCGAGCGCGTGCGCGACCTCGACGACGTCGAGCGGCGTCTCCTCAAGGGTCTCCTGGGCTCTGCGGGCAATCCGCACCTCGAGCTGAAGACGCCGTCCATCATCATTGCGGACGACCTGACGCCGTCCGAGACGGTCCAGCTGCCGCGCGACCTCGTGCTGGGCTTCGCGACGAACGGCGGCTCGACGACGAGCCACGTCGCGCTTCTCGCGCGTGCGATGGGCATTCCGGCGGTGACGGGCCTCGGCGACGTCACGTCGTCCGTTCGCGCGGGCGACACGGTGCTGCTGGACGGCACGCTCGGCCATGTCACGCTGCGGCCGGACGCGCGCACGATCCTCGACTTCCGCGACCTTCTGGAGCGCCAGCGCGAGATCTCCGAGGAGGTCTTCACGGGCGCGCGGGCGGGCACGCTCAAGGCGGGCGGCGAAGTCCTTCTCTGCGCGAATCTCCATCCCGGCGCGCCGCTGGAAGGCGTGCGCGAGCTCGGCGCGCGCGGCGTCGGCCTCTACCGCAGCGAATACCTCTGGCTCAACGAGGAGGGCGAGCCGTCCGAGGAGAAGCAGTTCGAGGCCTACCGCGACGTCGCGCGCTTCGCGAAGACGCTGTCGTCGAAGGGCCGCGTCACGATCCGTGCGCTCGACATCGGCGGCGACAAGCTCGTGCGCGGCATCTCCCAGCGGGCGGACACGGCGCAGCGCGAGTCGAACCCGTTCCTCGGCAACCGCTCGATCCGCTATCTCCTCTCGCACCTGGACGTCATGAAGACGCAGCTGCGGGCCGTCCTGCGCGCGTCGGTCGAGGGCAACGTCGCGCTCATGTACCCGATGGTCTCGTGCGTCGAGGAGCTGCACGCGGCCGCGCGCGTCCTGGACGAGGTGCGGCGCGACCTGGACGCGGCGGGAATCCCCTACGACCCGAACCTCCCCGTCGGCGCGATGATCGAGGTGCCGTCCGCCGCGCTGAACGCGGCGGCGCTCGCCCAGCACGTCGACTTCTTCTCGATCGGCACGAACGACCTCGTGCAGTACACGATGGCGGCCGACCGGGGCAACGAGTCGGTCGCGCACCTCTACCAGCCGACGAACCCGGCGATCCTGCGGCTGATGCGCGGCGTCGTCGCGGCCGCGCGCGCGCGCGGCATCAAGGTCAGCGTCTGCGGCGAGTCGGCGTCCGACCCGATCGTCGGCATCCTCTGGGCGGCGATGGGCATCGACATGCTGTCGATGTCCGCGACGTACATCCCCGTCATCTCGAAGCTCCTCTCGCGCCTGACGCGCGACGACCTCGACGCCTACGCGGCGGCGGTCGAGGCGCTGGGCGATGACCTGACGGCGCACGAGATCTACACGGCCTGCCGGACGTGGATGACGGCGAAGATCCCCGACCTCGACAACATCGTCCTCTGACATGACACGCATGGATTCCGTCGAAAGAAAGAAGATGCCCGGACGCGCGCGCGGCGCGCTGAGGGCCGTGTGCCTGGGGCTGGTGCTTGGCGCGTTGGCGGCCGTTGCGGGCTGCCAGAGCTACACGATCGTGCAGAGGAACATCTTCTCCGACGAGGACGGCTTCCTGACGACGATCGAGTACGGCATCGCCTCGCGCGAACACGTCAACACCTTCGTCTCGCCCGTGACGGGGGCGGAGATGCCGTTCAAGTCCAAGCTCGTCGTCGAGGTCGATCTGCCGGACGGCGAGTCCTTCAAGGCCTGGCAGTGCATGAACTTCCAGTCGCGGGGGACGATGTACAAGACGGACAACGGGCGCTGGCAGATCCTCGTCAACGGCTTCACGTGCATCGTCTACCGCCAGTCGGAAGACGACGAGTCGGCGTACCGTCCCGTCTACCGGGGCGTCCTCTGCGACACGCCGCACATCGACGTCAAGAAGGACGAGCGCTGGAAGCCCGTCGCCGTGCAGGGAAGGGAATACAGGAAACCGTCACGATGAATCCGCTTGAGAACATTCGCGTCGTCCTCGTGGGGACGCTCTACACGGGCAACGTCGGCTCGAGCTGCCGCGCCATGGCGAACATGGGCATCCGGCATCTGCGCCTCGCGGCGCCGAACCTGCAGAACGACTGGGAGGAGGGGCGGCGGCTCGCCGTGCACGCGACGGGCATCCTTGACGCGCGCGAGGAGTTCGCGACGTTCGAGGAGGCGGTCGCCGACTGCGTGGCCGTCGTCGGCACGACGGCGCGCGAGGGGCTCTACCGCCAGCACGTGAAGGCCCCGCGCGACTGCGCCGCCGACATTCTCTCGCTCGCCGCGACGGGGCCGGTCGCGCTCGTCTTCGGGCGCGAGGACAAGGGGCTCCTCAACGAGGAGGTCGCGCAGTGCACGCACCTCATCCGCATTCCCGTGGACGCGGGCTACACGTCGATCAACCTATCGCAGGCCGTCCTCATCACCTGCTACGAGTTCTTCGCGGCGTCGGGCCGCTACCAGCCGCCGCACGAGAAGGCGCCGCCGGCGCCGCAGGCCCAGAAGATGCAGCTCATGAAGAACTGGGCGGCGATGCTGGAGGAGATCGGCTTCATGAAGCCAGGACAGGCCGACCACTTCATGCAGGGCTTCCACCGCGTCTTCTCGCGCGGCGTCTTCACGAAGGACGACGCGGCGCTCCTCCTGGGCGTCGCCCGCCAGGCGATCTGGGCGAAGAAGAATGCGGAGAAGGGGACGCATGACGAAGACGGTTGTGGTGATTCCGACGTATGACGAGCGGGGCAACGTGGCGCGGATGGCCGAGGCCGTCCTCGCGACGCCGGGCGTCGAGCTGCTGTTCGTCGACGACAATTCGCCGGATGGGACGGGCGCCGTCATCGATGCGCTGGCGACGGCGAACCCGCGCGTCCACGGCCTGCACCGCGCGCGAAAGGAAGGCTTGGGGCGCGCCTATGTCGCGGGCTTCGCCGCCGCGCTGGAACGGGGGGCCGACCGCGTCGTGCAGATGGACTGCGACTTTTCGCATGATCCGGAGGACTTGCCGCGCCTTCTCGCGGAAGACGCCGATCTCGTCATCGGCTCGCGCTACGTGCCGGGCGGCGCGACGCCGGGCTGGCCGCTGAAGCGCCGCCTCATCTCGCGCGCGGGCGGACTCTTCATCCGCACGGTGACGGGGATGCCCCTCCGCGATCCGACGGGCGGCTTCAAGTGCTGGACGGCGGACGCGCTCCGGAAGATCGACTTCGCAACCGTCGCGTCGAAGGGCTACTCGTTCCAGCTTGAGATGAACCACCGCGCCTGGCAGGCGGGGTGCGCAATCCGCGAGATCCCGATCGTCTTCACCGACCGCGTGCAGGGCTACTCGAAGATCACGCCCGGCATCGCGACCGAGTCGATTCGCATCGCGCTTCGGCTTCGCTTTGGAAAGAAAGGAAACGGACAATGAAAAACGACTGCATCTTCTGCGCCATCGCCGCCGGGGAGATCCCGAGCTTCAAAGTCTACGAGGACGACCTCGTTGTCGCCTATCTCGACATCAACCCCTTCACGAAGGGACACACGCTCGTCATCCCGAAAGCGCATTCGCAGGGCCTTCTCGAAACGCCAGACGAGACGCTCGCGGCGATCATCGTGCGCGTGAAGAAGGTCGCCGCGCACCTCAAGGCGGCGCTTCCCTGCGACGGGTTCAACATCCTCCAGAACAACGGCGAGGCCGCCGGGCAGACCGTCCACCACGTCCACTTCCACATCGTGCCGCGCTACGGACAGGAGCCGATCGTCTTCGAGAACCATGCGGGGAACATGGACGAACTCAAGGCCCTCGCCGCGCGCATCCGCCTGTGACTGACGCGCATTGCCACGTCAGCGTCGGCGATCCGTCCGTTCGGGAACTCCTGATCGGACGCGATTTCGTTGGGATCCATCCATGGGAAAGTGGGAAGGTGGGAGAGTGGGAAAGTGGGAAGGTGGGAGAGTGGGAAAGTGGGAGAGTTGAGGCGTGGTTGCGGGCGCGGCTGGAGGCGGATCCGAGGCTGGGCGTCGGCGAGATTGGGCTTGACCGCCTGAAGACGAGGGAAATTCCGTCCGTCATGCGCGCCGTCTTCGAGGCGCAGCTGCGCGTGGCGATGGAACAGGGACGCTCAGTCGTCCTGCACGGCGCCAAGTGCTGGGGGCAAGTCGTCCAGGCGATTCGTGCTTCCCAACCTCCAAACGCCCAAACGCCCAAACCCCCAAACGCCCAAACCGTCCCCACCTTCCTCTTCCACGGCTTTTCCCGGAGTGACGGGCTGATTCCCGACATCGTGGCGTTGGGCGGCTACATTTCCGTCGGGCCGGCGGTCTTGAACGACCACGCCGTCAACTACCGTGCGCTTGTGAAGAAGATTCCGCTGGATCGGCTGCTCGTCGAGACGGATCGCGATGGCGCGCCCGAAACATGCCTCAATCCGCTGACGGGCACGCCGCTGTCCGTCCGCGACGTCTTGGCGAAGACGGCAGAGCTGCGGGGCCTTGCCGTGGCGGATCTGGAGGCGATCACGGACGCCAACGCCGACCGCTTCAGGGCCCGTTGGCCCCGGAATATGGTATAATCTGTCCCAATGGGATACAGCGACATATCATTGGGCCTTTCCATCGCGTTCATGGTCGTCGGGCTGGTGGCGCTCGTCTGGTCGAGCGACGTCTTCGTGGCCGGCTCGTCCGTGCTGGCGAAGGCGCTCGGCATTTCGCCGTTCGTCATCGGCATGGTGATCATCGGCTTCGGGACGAGCGCGCCGGAGCTTTGCGTGAGCGTGATGTCCGGCCTGTCGGGCCATGCCGACCTTTCGCTCGGCAACGCCTACGGCAGCTGTTCGTTCAACATCGCGGTCATCCTCGGCGTCTCCGCGCTTATCCTGCCGCTCGTCACCAAGCCGGCGATTTCCTTTGTCGCGGGGCCGGGGCTCGCGGCGATCACGCTCTTTTCGCTCTGGTTGCTGCGCGACGGCATCTGCTCGCGCGTCGAGGCGGGGATGCTCCTCGTGGCGTTCGCCGTCCTTCTGCCGCTCTACTGCTGGTTCGACCAGAAGACGAATGGCGCGTCGGCGGCGCCCGAGGCGGGGGTGGCGGACGCGACCGGCGGGACGGCGTGCGGACGGAAGCTGCTGAAGGCGTTCGTCCAGGTCGTCGTCGGGCTGCTTGTCCTGGTCGGCTCGGCGCATATCCTTGTCTGGGGCGCGGTGGATTTCGCGAAGTTCGTCGGCGTGAGCGACCTCGTGATTGGGCTGACGATCATCGCGGTGGGGACGTCCCTTCCGGAGCTTGCGAGCGCGATTGCGTCCGCGCGGCGCGGCGAGCATGAGTTCGTGCTGGGGAACATCATTGGCTCGAACCTCTTCAACACGCTTGCGGTCGTCGGCATTGCGACGTTCCTCTCGCCGTTCAAGGCGACGGCGGACGGCTCGCCGGCCTTTTCGCCCTACATTCTCACGCGTGACCTGCCGGTCATGGCCGTTCTCTCGCTTTCGATTTTCGCGTTCGGTATCAACTGGCGGCGCCCGACGCAGGCGGGGCGCATCATCCGCTGGGAAGGCGTCCTTTGGGTTCTGTCGTTTGTCGCCTATTCGGTTCTCATGTTTCTTCAAGAGACAGGGCGGTGGTGACGCTGCCGGCGGCGTGCGCCGCCGGCACAGGACAAGACCAACCAACACTTTTAACCCTCAACGCATTTTCACCCCTCAACCTCCAACTCATTATCGCCCACCATTCTCCACCTTCAACCTCCAACTCCTCCCACCTTCCCACC
>ONTV01000139.1:2492-8563 GCA_900320855.1 uncultured Lentisphaerota bacterium | reverse complement strand
CCTGCCGCTCGGCCTCGCGGCGTGGCGGCTCCTGCGGCGCGGCCGCCGGCGCGGCATCCGGTTCTCGGCCGTCTCGCGCCTGCCGGCGAAGGCGGCGGGCTGGCGCGCGAAGGTCGCGGCGCTCACGCCGTTCCTCCTCCTGGCGGGGCTCGCGCTCCTCGTCCTCGCGGCGGCGCGGCCGCGCACGTCGCTTGCGCGCGAAAAGAAGTCCGTCGATGCGATCGCGATCCTGATGACGGTTGACGTGTCGGGGTCGATGGACGCGCTGGACCTGACGCCGAAGGGCGCGCGGTTCTCGCGGCAGACGACGCGCCTCGCCGTCGTGAAGAAGCTCTTCGCCGAGTTCGTCGCGAAGCGTCCGGACGACCTCATCGGGCTCGTCACGTTCGGCGGCTACGCGGCGACGCGCGCGCCGCTCACGGCCGACCACGCGGCGCTACTCAACGTCCTGAAGGGCGTCGAGATTCCGTCCATCGCGCTGGACGCGCAGGGGCGCGCCATTTCGGAGGACGAGCAGATGACGGCGATCGGCGACGGGCTCGCGACGGCGCTTGCGCGGCTGAAGGACGCGAAGCCGAAGACGAAGATCGCGATCCTCCTTTCCGACGGCGTCTCGAACACGGGCGCGGTCGAGCCGGACGCGGCGGCGGCCGCCGCCGCGAAGATGGGCGTGAAGGTCTACGCGATCGGCGTCGGCACGCGCGCGCGGCGGACGCCGATCATCGGGCGCGACTTCTTCGGCCGCGAGGTCGTGCAGTACGCCGACATGACGTTCGACGAGAAGCAGCTCAAGTCCATCGCGCAGAAGACGGGCGGAACCTACTTCGCCGTCAACGACCGCGACTCGCTCGAGAAGGCGCTGGACGAGATCGACCAGCTTGAGACGACGCGCCTCGACGCGGACGTCTACAACCGCTGGCGCGAGCATTTCGTGCCGTTCCTCCTGCTGGGCGCGGCGCTCGTCCTCTTCGCCGTGTCGCTGTCGATGGCCGCGACGCGCCGTCTGGCGTAGCGCCGGGAAGGGACTTGCGCACATTTTGGTATAATAGGCCGTCCTATGGCAAAAGACTACGGTGACGACAAGATCAAGACGCTCGATCCGGTGACGCACATCCGGATGCGGCCGGGCATGTACGTCGGCGAGCCCGGGACGGGCGCGATGTACCACGACTGCATCTACATCCTGATGAAGGAGGTGATCGACAACTCGATCGACGAGTTCGTCATGGGGTGCGGCAAGAAGATCGACGTGACGGTCAACTACGACACGGGCGAGGTCTCGGTGCGCGACTACGGGCGCGGCATCCCGCTCGGCAAGGTCGTCGACTGCGTCTCGCAGATGAACACGGGCGGTAAGTTCGACTCGGACAGCTTCCAGTTCTCCGCCGGCATGAACGGCGTCGGCACGAAGGCCGTCAACGCGCTCTCCACGTTCTTCGAGGTGCGCTCCTTCCGCGACGGCGAGTTCGCCGAGGCCTCCTTCGAGGAGGGGCGGCTCAAGTCGCAGCGGCGCGGCAAGCAGAAGACGGCCGAGCGCGACGGCACGTTCATCCGCTATCGGCCGGACGTGAAGGTCCTCAAGAACTTCAAGATGCGCGAGGAGCACGTCCTGCGGCGCATGAAGATGTACTGCTACGTGAACGCGGGGCTGACGATCGTCCTGAACGGGCAGACGATCTGCTCCGAGCACGGGCTTGCGGACCTCGTCGCGGACGAGGCGCAGTTCGAGAAGCTCTACGCGCCGTTCCACGTGAAGACGAAGAGCCTTGAGATCATCTTCACGCACACCAACCGCTTCGGCGAGGAGTACCACTCCTTCGTGAACGGCCAGTACACGACGGACGGCGGCACGCACCTCACGGCGTTCAAGGAGGCGCTGACGAAGGCGCTCAACGACTACGACGCGAAGAAGAAGTTCGACGGCGACGACATCCGCGACGGCCTCCTCGGCGCGGTCTCGATCCGCATCATGAACCCGGTGTTCGAGGGCCAGACGAAGATCAAGTTCGTGATGAACGACATCCGCGCCGACCTCGTCGCGGAGATGAAGAAGGAGATCCTCGCCGCACTGCACCGCGCGCCGGCCGAGACCGAGAAGCTCGTCGCGAAGATCGAGGAGACGGGCAAGATCCGCAGCCAGCTCAACACGATCAAGAAGCAGGCGCGCGAGCGCACGCAGGCCGTCTCGGTGCGCGTGCCGCAGCTCAAGGACTGCAAGCGTCACCTGAAGCTCGACAAGATCGACAAGAAGACGGGCCAGCCCGAAGGGTCGGACACGATGATCTTCCTCACCGAGGGACAGTCCGCCGGCGGCACGCTGGGGCTTGCGCGCGACACGATGAACCAGGCCGTCTTCTTCCTCAAGGGCAAGCCGCTCAACACGTGCGGGCTGAACAAGGACGTCCTCTACCGGAACGAGGAGTTCTTCAACCTCATCAAGACGCTCGACATCGAGGACACGCTTGACCACCTGCGCTACGGCCGCATCATCTTCGCGACGGATGCCGACGTGGACGGCCTTCACATCCGCATGCTGCTGACGACGTTCTTCATGCGCTTCTACCGGCAGCTCATCACGGACGGGCGCGTGTTCATCCTGGAGACGCCGCTCTTCCGCGTGCGCAACAAGAAGGAGCACTACTTCTGCTACACGGACGCGGAGCGCGAGGCGGCGATCAGGAAGTGCGGCAAGGGCTGCGAGATCACGCGCTTCAAGGGACTCGGCGAAATCGACAAGGACGACTTCAAGGGCTTCATCGGCGACGAGATCCGCCTGACGCCCGTGACGTGCGCGGACGACCAGGACGTCGAGAAGACGATCAAGTTCTACATGGGGGCGAACACCCCCGAACGCAAGGACTACATCATGAACACGCTGGTCTGCGACGCGGCGGAGTTCTAGCCGTCCAGACAGCCTCGGAACGCGGGACAGGAGAACGCGGGGACAGACCCCAAGGGAGGATTGCAAGATGAAGAAGGTTTTCATTGACGGCAGCGCGGGCACGACGGGGCTTCGCATCCAGGAGCGCCTGGCCGCGCGCACGGACCTGGAGGTGCTTGTCCTGGCGGAGGACGTCCGCAAGGACCCGGCCGCGCGCCGCGACGCCCTCAACGCCGCCGACGTCGCGTTTCTCTGCCTTCCCGACGCGGCGGCGGTCGAGGCCGTGCAGATGGTCGAGAATCCGCAGACGGTCGTCATCGACACGTCGACCGCCCACCGCACGGCGGCGGGCTGGACTTACGGCTTCCCCGAGCTCGACGGCCAGCGCGCGCGCATCCGGCGGGCGACGCGCGTCGCGAACCCCGGCTGCCACGCGAGCGGCTTCATCGCGCTCGTCGCGCCGCTCGTGCGCGCGGGCGTCCTGCCGTCGGATGCGCGGCTTGCGGCCTTTTCGCTCACGGGCTATTCCGGCGGCGGCAAGAAGATGATCGCCGCCTACGAGGCCGAGGCGTGCGCGGGGCTGCTCGCGGGCGGGCGGCAATACGCGCTTGGGCAGTCCCACAAGCACCTGCCCGAGATGGCGAAGGTCTGCGGACTCGATCGCGCGCCGTGCTTCTCGCCCATCGTCGTGCCCCATTACAGCGGCATGGAGGTGACGGTTCCGCTCTTTGCGTCCCAGCTGCGCGGCGTCGCGGCGGGCGACGCCTTGGCCGCGCTTCGCGAGATCTACCGTGCGGCGTATGCGGAGGAGGGCCTCGTCCGGTTCGTCGAAGACCCGTCGGCGGACGAAGGCGGCTTTCTCTCGTCCGCCGCGCTGTCGGGACGGGATGACATGGAGGTCTCCATCTTCGGAAACGCGGAACGGCTTCTGCTCGTTGCGCGCTTCGACAACCTGGGCAAGGGCGCGTCGGGCGCGGCCATCCAGAACATGAACCTCGTCTTGGGCTGTGCCGAAGGCGAAGGGCTGGTTTTCTGAAGCCTGAAGGCTTTCGGGGGCCCGTCTTCGGGCTTCCGCCGCGCGCCTGTTCGCGTCATTGGAACGTCAGCGGCGCGCTCTTACAGAATGCGTAATGTTTTGCCGCGCCGATTTGCGGTGGGGCGTTGGCACGGCCTTTGCATTTCCTTTCGCGTCGTCGCATGTCGCGGTGACGCAAACAAGGAAAGCAAAGATGAAGCTAATCATCGCCTACATACAGCCTGAACGGCTTAACGCCGTCAAGCAGGCCCTGTACACGCGCGAGGTGTACAAGATGTCCGTCTCCAATGCCCTTGGGTGCGGGCAGCAGAAGGGATACGTCCACCAGTACCGCGGAGCCATCGAGGAGGTCACGCTCCTCAAGAAGATCCGCCTCGCCATCGCGGTGAACGACGAGTTCGTCCAGAAGACGATCGACGGCATCGTGGAGGGCGCCCGCACGGGCGACATCGGCGACGGCAAGATCTTCGTCCTGCCAATGGAGGAATGCATCCGCATCCGCACGGGCGAGAAAGGCCCGGCGGCGATTGGATAGTAAGTAGTAAGGAGTAGGTAGTAAGTAAGGAAGGAGTAAATTAGAGAATGAAAAAACTTGTTTTGTGTGGGTTGCTGGCGCTGGGCGTCGGCAGTGGCGCATGGGCGGAGGAGGCGGCGCCGACCGCAGAGGCCGTCCAGACGAACCTGAACATCGTCTGGACGCTTCTGGGCGGCGTCCTCGTCTTCGCCATGCAGGCGGGCTTTGCGCTCGTCGAGACGGGCTTCACGCGGGCGAAGAACGCGGCGAACATCATGATGAAGAACTTGATGGACTTCGCGTTCGGCTCGATCGTGTTCTACTTCGTCGGCGCGGCGATCATGTTCGGCGCCTCGAAGCTGGGCGGCGCGCTGGGCTGGGGCGGCTTCGGCATGCCGAGCGTCTTTGCGGGCGAGGGGACGTGGGACTGGACGTTCTTCTTCTTCCAGACCATGTTCGCCGCGACGGCCGCGACGATCGTCTCGGGCGCGGTGGCCGAGCGCATTCAGTTCCGTAGCTACCTCATCTACACGGCGCTTATCTCCGCGTTCGTCTACCCGGTGACGGGCCACTGGATGTGGGGCAGCCTGCACGGCGCGGATTCGCTCGGCTGGATCGAGGCCCTCGGCTTCCACGACTTCGCGGGATCGACGGTCGTCCACTCGGTCGGCGGCTGGCTCGCGCTGGCGGGCGCGATGATGCTCGGCCCGCGCATCGGCAAGTACCGTCATGACGGCAAGGCGAACCCGATCCCGGGCCACAGCCTCGTCCTTGGCACGCTCGGCGTGTTTCTCCTCTGGATCGGCTGGTTCGGTTTCAACCCCGCGAGCTACACCGCCGGCATCGGCTCCATCAGCCGCGTCGCGATGACCACGAACCTCGCGGCCTGCGCCGGAACCTGCGCCGCGCTCGTCACCGCCTGGATTATCATGGCTCCTCATCGGCGCAATCGGCGGCGTGCTCGTCGTCCTGAGCGTGTTCTTCTTCGACAAGATCCACGTGGACGATCCGGTCGGCGCCGTCTCGGTGCACTGCGTGAACGGCGTGTGGGGCACGATCGCGGTCGGCCTCTTCGCCGCGCCGGAGGCCCTCGGCTACGGCAACTCGATGGTCGGCCTCCTCTACGGCGGCGGCTTCAAGTTCCTCGGCGTCCAGCTCGTCGGCGTCGCGATGACCTGCCTCTGGGCGTTCGGCCTCGGCCTCGTGATGTTCTACGTCCTGAAGCGGCTGGGCCTGCTGCGGGTCGACGCGAAGACCGAGCTCAAGGGCCTCGACGTGACGGAACACGGGCAAGACGCCTACGCCTCCTTCCAGTTCTTCTCGAACATGTGACGTGAGGCGAATCGGAAGGGCGCGCCGCCGCGGCAGGCGGACGGCGCGCCGTCCGAAGAGAGAAAAGCGAAACGAACGACAGACTCCACAACCACCACCAGGAGGAAACGAAAGATGGACAACACCCTGATACGAATGGGGCTTGCCGCAGCGGCGGCGGCCACGGCCGCAAGTGTGCTCGCGGCGGAGACGAACGAACTTGTCGAGGCGAAGGCTTCGCCGATCTCGGCCGAGGTCACGGTCGACTTCTTCAGCAGCTACATGTGGCGTGGGCAGATCTACGCCGACGCGCCGGTCTGGCAGCCGGC
>ONTV01000139.1:0-2439 GCA_900320855.1 uncultured Lentisphaerota bacterium | reverse complement strand
AACGTCTGGTCGAGCTTCCGTCTGACGAACCGCCGCGAGGGCTCGCCCGTGCGCAACATGGGCAACCAGGAGATCGACTACACGGTCTCGTACGCGAAGAGCTTCGGCGACTTCGACGTCGAGGCGGGCCACATCTGGTACACGTACCCGAACGTCGAGGATGGCGAGAACACCGAGGAGCTCTTCCTCTCGGTCGCCTACAACAATCCGATCGTCACGCCGACGGCCGCCGTCTACTGGGACTACCGGGACAACGACGACGACGGGCTCTTCTACGGCAACCTTGGCCTGGCGCACGACTTCGCGCTCTGCGACAGCCTGACGCTGACGCCGTCCGTCTCGCTGGGCATGGGGTCGGACGCCTACCTGCGCGCCTGCGTCGATGACGTCAACAAGACGGCGTTCCTCGACCAGACGACGGGGCTGGCGCTGACCTATGCCGTGACGGACTGGCTGAGCGTCGGCGCGCAGGTCAACTACTCCTGGATCGTCGACCGTGACGCGCGCCGTGCGGACTACATGGGCCGCGACAAGAACCAGCGTGTCTGGGGCGGCGTGAACGTGGCGTTCTCGTTCTGAACGAAAGGACAGAAAACGGTGGAGGGCTTTGGCCGAATCGCCGTGGCGACGCCGGATCTCCAGTTGGGGGATCCGGCGTCGAATGCGGCTGCCGGGGCAGGATTGCTGCGCCAGAAGATCTCATGAAGACCGAACGAAACGAGTACCTGCGCGTCGCGGCGGCCGTGCCGGCGGTGCGTCCGGCGGACGTGGGGGCTAATCTTGCGGCCATCCGCGCGCTTCTGCGGCAGGTGGCGGCGGCGCGCGTGCAGGCGGCCGTCTTCCCCGAACTGTGCCTGACGGGCTACACGTGCGCGGACCTCTTCTACCAGCCGTATCTCCTCGACGCCGCCGAGCGGGCGCTTGCGGAGCTGATCCCGGACTGCGGCGACGGCCTCGTCGCCGTGGGCCTTCCCGTGCGCGTGGGCGGACGCATCTTCAACTGCGCCGCCGTGATCGCGGATCGCCGCCTCGTCGGCGTCGTGCCCAAGACCTATCTGCCCAGCACCCACGAATTCTACGAGTCGCGCTGGTTCGCGAGCGCACTGGATGCGACGGCGGACGAAATCGAGCTGGCGGGCGTGCGGGCGCCGTTCGGCAATGACCTCGTGTTCGACCTGGGCGGCGGTGCGGCAATCGGCGTTGAACTGTGCGAGGACATGTGGACGGCGAATCCGCCGTCCACGCGGCTCACCCTGCGCGGGGCCAACGTGATCCTGAACCTCAGCGCCTCGAACGAGCTGGTCGGCAAGACGGAATACCGCCGCTCGCTTGTTCTCGGGCAGTCCGCCCGCTGCCTTTCCGCCTATGCGTATGCCGGCGCAGGAGTCGGCGAGTCCACGACCGACCTCGTCTTCGGCGGACATTCGATGGTTGCCGAAAATGGCGCCTTGCTCGCCGAAGGGCGGCGCTTTGAGCGCAGGGCGCAGCTGACGGCCGCGGACGTGGATGTGGGTTTCCTCAATTTCGAGCGGTCGGCGAACTATGCGTTTCGCACGGCCGCCCACACGGTGGACGACGTGCGAACGGTCAAGGTCAGGATGCCGTGCGGACGCGAGGGCCTGGCGAGCGGTTCGCTGATGCGCCCTGTCGATCCGCATCCGTTTGTGCCGAATGCGCGGGCCGACCGAGACGTGCGCTGCGAGGAGATCCTGTCCATCCAGTCTACGGGACTTGCGACGCGCCTTGATGCTATCGGATGCAGGGATGTGGTGGTCGGGCTTTCCGGCGGCCTTGACAGCGCGCTCGCGCTCCTCGTCTGCGTGGAGGCGTTCGACCGGCTGGGACTGGGGCGGCGCGGCATCCATGCGTTCACGATGCCGGGATTCGGGACTACGGAGCGGACCAAGTCAAATGCCGGGCGCCTTTGCGAGGGCCTGGGCGTGCCGCTTCGCGAGATCGGCATAGGGCCTATGGCTTGCCTGCACCTGAAAGACCTCGGCCATGACGAGTCGATTCATGACGTCACGTATGAGAACGCGCAGGCGCGAGGCCGCACGTATCTGCTCATGGACTTGGCCAACCAGCTCGGCGGAATCGTGATCGGGACGGGCGACCTGTCGGAGCTGGCTCTCGGATGGTGTACCTACAATGGCGACCACATGAGCATGTACGGAGTGAATGCCGGCGTGCCGAAGACCCTGGTGAGGTACATGGTCGAATGGTATGCCCAGTCGCGCCTTGCAGGGGGTGACGGCAGACCCGCGTCGCCAGATTCGCAATTGGCCTCCGAGGCGCTCCTCGACATACTCGCGACGCCCGTCTCGCCCGAATTGCTGCCGGCGAATCCGGACGGCACCATCGCGCAGGTGACGGAGGACAAGGTGGGTCCCTATGAACTGCACGATTTCTTCCTCTACCACTTCCTGCGGCGGGGGGCGG
>ONTV01000030.1 GCA_900320855.1 uncultured Lentisphaerota bacterium | reverse complement strand
GGAACTCCTCAAAGTTCTTCGGATATGGATGTTCGGTAGTCGCTTTCATGCCTGAAATGGTATCACAATCTGCAAGGCCCGTCAATCAGCCACCCAGTTCCTGTTATCTTGCTTCGTCGGCCAAACAAGTCCGACTGGAGCAATCAGCCGCACGCCCGCTTTCTGTGAAAATACATTATTTATTTCGTCACGAAATGCACAACGCGCGTAATTGGCATCATAGTCATATGAACAGCCGCGAACGACGCGAAGGGTACCTTCCGATGGGCCAATCGGGTCGATGACTGGCTCAGTACCAAGATTGGCTGTGTAGTAATCTTGACAGCATTCCCACACGCTTCCAAGCATATCATACAATCCCCATGTATTCGGATGTAACTTGCCAACTTCGTTTGCATGCGGCCATTCTTCCCCCTCAAATTTACTATTGTCTCTATGCCAAGCAATAGAATCCGTATCTGCATCATAGCGGGAACCAGTAGTTCCGGCACGACAGCAATATTCCCACTGCGCTTCGGTTGGCAAATCGAATTCTACTCCCGTTCGATTACGAAGCTGACCGCAAACCGACAAGTCGTCGACTGAATGCCCGTCAGCCGGCCAAGCAACCGACTCTCCGCGGCTCCTTTTCCAATCGTTGACAATAACAGCGACATAATTGGAATTGACTTCACCAACGATGTTGTGGTGTTGAAAGAGCGTGTAGTCATAGCCGGAGCGATTATCCAATTGTATGTCCATAATACCATAGGGATCGCCTGGGAACCAATTACCGATATTTAGCGTCTGTCCAATCGTCAATGGATAAACCGCCATATAAAAGTCTGGCTCACTGAATGTCACGTTATGCGGAACTTCCTTATCGGTGCTCGACGGCGTTCCCGTGCGAAACGTCTTCCCGCGCGCCTTGATTAGACGCATGGCCATGAAGTCTGTGCGATAAACGTTATTTTGCACATTATCCACCTCCGGTTTTGATCCCGCCGAAGGTCGACCACCATATAGTCTGGCGGCGAGTCTGGTGCCCAGGCCTTGACCACGGCGCGGCAGGAGTCGTTGCGCGCCTTGAATTCAGGCATGATATCGCCCACCATCCAAGTGATGACCTTATCCTCCGTATCGGAGGGGGTGATTAGTTTATTGACATCGCCGGCGACATTGCGAAAATTGACTTCACCGATGGAAATCCAGTCCGAGTCCGGACCACTCGCCGACCGGTTGACATTCGTCTGGATATCAACCGTGACAATTGCCGGTCCGCCAGTCAACCGGTAGCGGATTATCGCCAACGACTTTGCGGACTTTGCGGACTGCAAAAGTGTCACCGATTCTCGCGCAATGAAAGGGACATCAGCCCTCACCGAGGCAGCAAGCGCGACCACAACACAGAGGTAAGCAAGCTTCTTCATGTTCCGGCACCCTTACTTTATGACCATGAAGAGTCCCCTGAAGGTGCCGCGAACGGTCGCACCGAGGGATGCCCAAAAATCAGACACTCGCGTATCTATCAAACCTGCGACACAAGTCTCGGCCGGAACAGTCCAGGACTGCCCGCCACGTATAGTCGTGTCGAGACCTATCCACTGGGGCGCGTCAGCGGCGGACGCAGAAAGGAGGCCCCCCCCCCCCCCCCAGGACGCAAGATGCAAAAGCAGCACAGCTTACTATCGTTTTGCAACATTTCATGGACATATACAACTCCATTCTTTGAGGTTGTCCAGTGCAGAAGAACACCCCCTGCACTCTGTTTCGTAGTATATCACATACTGGGCGAACGGGTCAATGGGGGCGCATCTGCGTCATTCACCGCCGCACGCCACTCCCGGATGGATGCGGTGAATGACGCAGATGCGCCCGCAAGCCGCCGCGCGCGGCCGGTCACAGGACGGACAGGGCGAGGGCGATGACCGGCGGCATCGTGAGGATGCTCAGGGCCGTCGTGCCGCTCACGACCGCGACGGCCGCATCGACGTCACGTCCGTAGCGGACGGCGAACATCGAGACCATCGCCGCGACCGGCGCCGAGGCCGCAATGACGAGCGCACACGCCATGTCCCGGTCCAGGCATCCGCGAAACAGCGACAGCCCCGCGACCAGCGCCAACGGATACGCGACCAGGCGGATGCCGGACGCCACGTACGCCGCCGGCAGACGAAGGACGCGCCCCAGCCGCGCCCCGGCCAGCGAGTAGCCGATGACGATCATCGCCAGCGGCGTGTTCAAGTCCGCCAAATGGCGGACGGGCGCGGCCAGGCACGTCGGCAGCCGGGCGGAGAGGAGAAAGAGCGGCAGCCCCAGCGCAAGGCCGACCGTGCCCGGATTCACGACCGCCCGCCAGCTCCACGCGAGGCGCGTCTCCTTCTCCATCGTCCGCACGCCCCAGCTCCACATGAAGAGGTTGAAGACGACGACATAGACGACGCCGAAGAAGACGCCCGTCTCGCCGAGGATCGCCTGTTCGAGCGGAACGCCCATGAACCCGGCATTCGAGAAGACCGCCGCCAGCACGAGCGGCCGCCGCACATTCTCGTCGGGATGCCGCACGGCGCGCCGCGCGACGGCGATGACGAGCCCATGCCCCGCGACGGCGATCAGGAACGCGAGGCCGAGGCTCGCCAGCATCGACGGGTCGAACGGACGCTGGAAGCTGTCGACGATGAGACACGGCGTCACGACGAGCAGCAGCAGGTTCACGACGCCGCCAATGCCCTTTTCGTCGATGAGCCGCGTCTTGCGCAGGACGGCCCCGACGCCCATGAGGGCAAAGAGGACGGCCACCTGTTCGGCGACGAGGAGAAGATTCCGCACGTTCGCCCCCGGCCTCAGGCGTAGCGCGCGGCGAAGTCACGGGCGACCTGCTCGTTGCTCTCGAAGCGAATCGCCTGCCAGCCGCAGCGCCGCGCGCCCTCGCAGTTCGCCTCCACGTCGTCGATGAAGCAGAGCTCGTCCACGTGCAGGCCGATGCGCGCCTTCAGGAGGTCGTAGATGCGCTTCTGCGGCTTGAACATCCCCTCCTCGCCCGAAACGACCGTCGCGTCCGCCAGCGCGGCGTAGTCCGCGAACGCCTTGCGGAAGCGCACGGCGAAATCGGCCGACATGTTCGTGAGGATGCCGATCTTGAAGCCCTTCGCCTTCAGCTCCCGCATCCACGCGAGCGTCTGGAGGTTGCGCGAACCGTCGAGGAAGCTCGCGTAGTCCTCCTCGAGAATGCGCGCCCTCGTCTCGTCCGAAAGCGAGATGTCCGCGTCCGCCCAGATGAGGTCGTACATCTGGTCGATCGTGATGAAGCCGCCGTCCATCAGCCGCCGGTAACGCGCGAAGCCGGCCTCCAGCACGTTCCAGTCAATGCCGTAGTCCGCCGCGCAGCGACGGACACGCTCCGGCATCGTCGAGGTCGTCATGACGCCGCCGAAGTCGAAGACGACGCCCCGCACGGGGCGGACGCCGCAAATGCCGTAGGACAGGCCCGCGCGGACGAGCGCATAGCGGCGCGAGCCGTCCGGATAGACGAGAATCGCCGCGCCGTCGAGGAAGCGCGGCCAGTTCCGCTTCGAGAAGGGCCCGTAGGCGCCGCGCGCGGACAGGAACGCCGCCAGGTAGCAGTCGTGCGTGACGGCGACGAAAAGTCGGCGGTTCCCGGCCTTCTCCACAAGCCAGCGCTCACAGGCGTCCGCCGCCGCGTGGATCTCCTTCAGCCCCGGCAGCTTCCCCTTCTCGAAATAGGCGAAGCACGCCGTGAAGAACTCCATCGCCTGGAAGAGCTTCAGGACTTCGAGCGGGTCTTCGTAGAAGAAGGAGTGGTTGCCCAGCTGCTCGTCGGTCGGAATCGCCGCACCCGCGAGGCCCATGCCCTCGGCCAGGAGGGCGGCCGTCTCGCGCGTCCGCGTGAGCGGACTCGAATAGAACGCGGCGTCGTCCTTGAACTCGGCGAGCGCCTCGCCCAGGAGGCGGGCCGTCCGCGCGCCCTCGCGCGTCAGGTGCAGGCCGTCGCCGAAGCTCGGGTCGTTCGGGTCCATCTTCGGACGCTCGGCGTGGCGCACCTGCAAAATGCAGCGCGCGCCCCTGCGGATCTCGTCCTTCAGCTCGTCAATCGTCAGCTCGTTCATCATTCCAGCCCCTGCCGCGCGCGCTACACCTCGACCATGTACCCGTCGTCCGGATGCCACCAGACGAAGACCTCGTCGTTCCACGTGATCGGCTCCTGGTCCAGGAGGAAGCGCGAGTGCGGCTTCAGGGCCGAGACCCGGAGCTGGCTCGACTTGAGCCAGTACTTCGTGTAGACGCCCTGGTAGACGATGTCCTTGACGACCGACGGGAAGACGTTGATCGACGCGCCCTTCTCCGGCGTCGGCGGCGCCAGCGTGACGCGGATCTTCTCGGGCCGGACGGACAGGTCGACGCGCTGGCCGACGGCGAGCTTCTTGTCGTTGTACGCCTTGATCTGGGGGAAGCCCTCGACCTCGATGCGGCAGTAGTCGCCCTCGACCGAGACGATCTCGCCCGAGAAGAAGTTCGTGTCGCCGATGAACGACGCGACGAAGCGCGTCGCCGGCGCCTCGTAGATCTGCGCCGGGCCCGCGAGCTGCTCGACCATCCCCTTGTTGATGACGGCGATGCGGTCGGAGAGCGACATCGCCTCGCCCTGGTCGTGCGTGACGTAGAGGAAGGTGATGCCGACCTGGTCGTGGATCGTGTCGAGCTCCAGGAGCATGTGCTGGCGGAGCTTCAGGTCCAAGGCCGCCAGCGGCTCGTCGAGGAGCAGCACCTGCGGACGGTCTACGAGCGCGCGGGCGATCGCGACGCGCTGCTTCTGCCCGCCGGAGAGCTGGTTCGGATACTTCCACGCCTGGTCGGCGAGCTGGATCATCTCCAGGATCTTGTCGACGCTTTCCTCGATCTCCTCCTTGTCCTTCTTCGCGAGCTTGAGCGAGAAGGCGATGTTGTCCCAGACCGTCATCGTCGGGAAGAGCGCGTAGTTCTGGAAGACGGTGTGGACGCGCCGCTGGTTTGGCGGCAGGTCGGTGATGTCGCGCCCTTCGAGGTAGATGCGCCCCGAATCGGGGCGCTCAAAGCCGCCGAGCATCCGCAGAAGCGTCGTCTTGCCGCAGCCGGAAGGCCCGAGAAGCGAGAAGAACTCGCCCTTCTTCACCGTGAGCGAAACGTCGTTGACGGCGGTCAGCGCGCCGAACCGCTTCGTGACGTGGTCGAATACGAGGAAGTCGTCTTTCATCGGCGCGAATTATACCATATTTGCCCGCGCCCCTGCGTAGGGCACGCCACGCGCACGCCAAGGTCAATTGTGCTCTCATTGCCGCGCCTACCCGGCCGCCAGCCCGCCGATCTGCGCCGCCAGTGACTCGACGTCGAGCCCGTAGCGGCGCTCGAGGTCGGCGACGGCCCCGTGCGGAATGAAGGCGTCCGGCCAGCCGAAGCGCCGGTCGGCGCCAATCGCCTCGCCGAAGCCGCCGAGGACGCAGCCGTTCTCCAGCGAGACGATGCGCTTGCCGTCTTTCCGCTGCCGCGCCAGAAGCGCGGCGTCGAACGGCTTGATCGACCGCGCATAGACGACGCCGACGCCCGTCCGCGCCGCCACGGCCAGCGCCTTCGGCAGCTCGTCGCCCGTCGCCCAGACCTGGACGGCCGCCGTGGGGTTCGCCACCTCGACGGCCAGGCCCTCGCCCGCGACGCCCAGCGACGGCGGGCACGCGCCGCGCGGATAGCGGATGATCGTCGGCCCGTTGCGCCGAAGCGCGTCCGCCACGAGCCGCGTCAGGTCGTCGCCATCGCACGGCTGGCAGATCGTCAGGTTCGGCACGGCGCGGAAGAGCGCAATGTCGAAGACGCCCTGGTGCGTCACGCCGTCCGCCCCGACCAGCCCCGCGCGATCCACGCAGAAGACGACCGGCAGGTTCGCGATCGCGACGTCGTGGATGACCTGGTCGACGGCGCGCTGGAGGAACGTCGAGTAGACGCAGACGACGGGACGCAGCCCCGCCGCCGCGAGCCCCGCCGCGAAGGCGACCATGTGTCCCTCGGCGATGCCGACGTCGAAGAAACGCGACGGGAAGGCCCGCGCAAACGGCACAAGCCCCGTGCCGTCCGACATGCCGGCCGTCAGGGCGACGACCCGCGCATCCGCGTCCGCCGCGCGCACAAGCCGCGCGCCGAGGACCGCGCTCCAGTCGGGATGGCCTTGGCGGATGTCGGCCGCCGTCGGCTTGTCGGGGAGGCCGGCACGCACGCCGTGGTAGAACGTCGGGTCGCGTTCGGCCGGGGCGAAGCCCTTGCCCTTCTTCGTGACGACATGGACAAGCACCGACCGCTTGTCCTCCTTCGCGACCGTGAACGCAGCCGTCAGGGCGGACAAGTCGTGTCCGTCCACCGGGCCGATGTAGCGCAACCCGAACTGCTCGAAATAGCGGTTGCCGAGGAAGAGCCCCTTGACGCGGCTTTCGAGCCGGTGGTAGACATCGCGCAGGAACGTCAGCCGCAGGCGATGGCCCGCCGCCTCCGCCGCCGCCTTGGCGCGGTTGTAGCGCACGCCCGTGATGAGCCGCCCCAGGAACTTCGCGAAACTGCCGGTCGGCTTCGAGATCGCCATGCCGTTGTCGTTGAGCACGACGATGACCTTTCCCGTCGCGGCCGCGCAGTTGTTCAGGGCCTCGAAAGAATGCCCGTTGACGATCGACGCATCGCCGATGACCGCGACGACGTGGACCCCCGTGCCCCTGCGGTCGCGCGCGGCGGCCATGCCGAGCGCTACGGAAAGCGCGCTTCCGGCGTGGCCCGCGACGGCGGCGTCCGCCGCGCTTTCGGACGGAAGCGGAAACGGCGCAAGGCCGCCCAGCTGGCGCAGCGTCCCGAAGCGGTCGTCGCGTCCCGTCAGGATCTTCCAGGCATAGGCCTGATGCCCGACGTCCCAGACGATGCGATCCCGCTCGGCGTCAAAGACCGTCACGAGGGCCTGGGCGATCTCGACCGCGCCAAGGGACGAGGCGAGATGCCCGCCGTTTGCCGTGACGGACGCCAGAATGCGTGCGCGGATCTCCTCTGCGGACTTCATCACGTCCCAACCCGATTTGCGAGGGTCTCCCAGTCCTTCAGCCAGGCCAATTCCCGCCGCCGCATGCGTCGATAGTCCGACGGCTCGAGGTCGTCCGCGCCCGAGAGATGGTCCATTCCGTGCGCGACATAGAGGAGCAGCTCCTTCGCCGCGCTCCAGCCACGCCGCTTCGGCGCGACGCGGACAGCCTGGTCGCAGTTGACGTAGAGTTCGCCATAGACGCCGGACGCCTCGCCCGGCAACGGGTCGTAGCGCTGGGTCACGACATCCGTCGCCCCGTCCGCGCCATTGATCGCCAGATGGACTTCGGCCGAAAACGCATCGTCCTGCAAGACGACCGTCACGGCGCGAAACGGCTCGCCGAGACGCGCCGCGCTCCGCGCCGCAAAGAAGGCCGCCGCCTGGCGAAGCCGCACGCGCGGCAACGCCAGCACGCGCGGCAACGCGCCCGCAATCTCAATCCGGCAGCCGCTTGCTGTTCGCGCGCTCATCGCTGCGCCTCGGACGAAACGGCGCCCAGCTTCTTCTGCGCGTCGGCGATCGCGCGGCAGACGGCCTTTGACGTGATGGTCGCGGAGGTGATCGCCTCGATCTCGCCGCCCTGCTTCCTGAGCTTCAGCGTCGTCGCGTCCTTGCCGCGGAACTGGTCCGCGAACTCGGGCGCGCTGAGCTTCATGCCAAGGCCCGGCGTCTCGGCCGCGACGAGCGTCCTGTAGCAGACCAGCGTCTTCCTGTCCGCCCGGAACCCGACCATCAGGACGATGTCGCCGCCATAGCCGCCCGCGTCCGTGCCCTTCGCCGCGTAGCCGACGACCTGTCCGGCGGCGTCCTTGCCGACGAAGACATCGCCGGCCGCCGCGACGGTCGCCACCTCGGACGGCAGAACGGCCTTGATGGCCTTCTGCTCGTTCGCGGCGGCCGTCGCCGCAATCGGCTCCCTCGTCAGGGCGTTCACGTAGGCGAGCACGGCCGCGCAGACGCCAGAAATGAGCGTCAGGGAAAGGACAAGCGAAAGATTCTTTTTCATGCGTTCACCACCTCAACTATTTCAGTCAACATCAAACCGATTCAACCGTTCATTCGACCAATTCGGCCATTCGATCATTCGACCAATTCGATCATTCGACCAATTCGATCATTCGACCATTCGACCATTCGACCATTTCTTCAATCATTTCCCTCCAAACGGCTTCGGCTGCGTCCATCGGTTGATGAGCGGCGCGAGGGCGTTCATGATGAGAATGGCAAACGAACAGCCTTCGGGATACGCGCCGAACTGGCGGATCAGCATGCAGAGGAGGCCGCAGCCGAATCCGAAGACGAGCTTGCCCTTCGCCGTCGTCGGCGAGGTGACGTAGTCCGTCGCCATGAAGCACGCGCCGATCATCACGCCGCCCGTCAGCACCTGGAGATGCGCCGGCGCGCCGCCCGCGAAGTAGGCGTAGAGCCAGACCGTGACGAGGAAGGCGACGGGGATGTGCCAGGTGATGACCTTGCGCACGAGGAGATAGGCCGCGCCCAGCGCGAGCGCGAGCGTCGAGACCTCGCCGATGCAGCCGGGCATGTTGCCGACGAGGAGATCCCACAGGCTCGGCAGACCCGACAGCGCCTTCTCGACGTGCGGCGTCGCCTGCGTGACGACGTCGCAGCCGTAGAGGCGCTTCATCGCCGCCAGCGGCGTCGCCGTCGTCATCGCCTCGGGCGTCTTCCACCAGAGGGGCTTGAGCCATGTCGTCATCGGGCCCGTGAACGAGATGAGCATGAACGCGCGCGCGGCGAGCGCCGGGTTGAACGGGTTCATCCCGAGGCCGCCGAAGACCTGCTTGGCGACGCCGATCGCGAAGACCGAGCCGACGACGGCCATCCAGAGCGGCAGCCCCGCCGGCAGGTTGAGCGCAAGAAGAAGCCCCGTCACGACGGCCGAGAGGTCGCCGAGCGTGTTCTCGCGCTTCATCGCGAGACGGCAGAGGGCCTCCGTGACGAGGCACGTCGCGACACACGTCGCAATCGTCCAGACGGCGGGCAGTCCGAAGAACCAGATGCCGGCCGCCGTCGTCGGCAGCAAGGCGACGATCACGTCGAGCATGATGCGCGAGACGGAACTTCGCGCGTGCGTGTGCGGCGACGAGCTCAGGATGTAGTGTTCGGCTGTGTCTTTCGGTTTCATGGGGTCGAAGAGAAGGAGTAGGACAAAGAGGACGGGTCGGACGAACAGGACGTATCGAATGCTTAGGCTGGCTTCGCGGCCGCGGCGGCCTTGGCCCGTTCGGCGGCGAGGCGTGCGCGAATCGAGGCTTTCGCGCGGCGGCAGAACTGCGTGATCGGACGGTACGCCGGGCAGACGAACGTGCATGCGCCGCACTCGATGCAGCTCATCACATGCGCCGCCTCGGCGGACGCAATGTCGTCCGCCTCGACGGCCTTGGCGATCTCCGCCGCGTTGAGGGTCATCGGGCACGCCCGCACGCAACGACCGCAGTTGATGCAGGCCTGCGACGAGTACTGGGAGACCCGCCGCCGCGAGAGGAGCAGGAGCCCCGACGTCGTCTTCGTCGTCGCGATCTCCAGGCTCGGCACGGCGAAGCCCATCATCGTGCCGCCGGAGATCACCTTCGCGGGCGGCTCCGACTCGCCGCCGCAGAAGGCGACGAGGTCGGCATACTTCGTGCCGAGCGGTGCCTCAACGTTCTTCGGCTCGCGGACCGCGTCGCCGGAGACGGTCGTTACGCGCGAGAGGAGGACCTGCCCCTTCTCGACCGCGTCCGCGACCGCCGCAACCGTGCCGACGTTCTCGACGACGCAGCCGACGTCAATCGGCAGGGCCGGCGGCTCCGGGACGACGCGCCCGACCGTCGCGTAGATCTGGTGCTTCTCGGAGCCCTGCGGATAGAGGACGGGAAGAACGACGATCTCGACGTTGCCGTCGATGTCCGCAAACGCCGTCTCCAGCGCGGCGATGGCCTCGGGCTTGTTCGCCTCGACGGCGAGGCGCACCGCGCAGTCGCCGAGGATCTTGCGCAGGATCTCGACGCCGACGCGGACGCGATCCGCCCGCTCGAGCATGAGCCGGAAGTCGGCGCAGAGATACGGCTCGCATTCCGCGCCGTTGACGACAAGGTATTCGCAGCGCTTGCCCGGCGGCGGATTGAGCTTCACGGACGTCGGGAAGCCCGCGCCGCCCATGCCGCAGAGGCCCGCCTCGTCGATGCGCGCGAGGAGATCCTCCTTCGTCGCGGCGCGCCAGTCAAGCGGCGGAAGCGTCCGCTCCGCCACGTCCACGCCGTCCGGCGCGGGGGCCGTCGTGTCGAGGACGACCGCCGGGGCCTTGCCGCCCGCCGGCCCAAGGCGCGGCTCGACCGCCTTGACGAGCCCGTTCGCGGGCGCATGGACGGGAACGGAGATGAAGCCGTTGCGCGCGCCGAGGAGCTGGCCCTTGACCACGTAGTCGCCCGCCTTGACGACGCACGTCGCGGGCGCGCCGAGGTGCTGGCTCATCGAGACGACGAGCTCGGCGGGACACGGCATCGTCTCGATCACCTTCCCGCGCGCGAGTTCCTTGTTGTAGTCGGGGTGAACGCCACCCTTGAACCGAAACGTGCTTCTAACGGTTTTCATAGCGTCCTTTCTCTCTGCGCCAAATTCACATCATTCCATCGGCACCTCTGCGCCAATTTTTGACGATATCTCAACTGAAATTCAGATTTCATATCTAAAAATGATTGCCCACGCAAATCGCCATTTCGGATTCCAAGCCGCGACAGGAATTGCGCTATGTAGGCACGGTGCCTCGGCACGGCACGGTGCTTGAGCCAACGCCACAGGCCCTCGTCCGTCGCCTGGCCATGCAGGTCAAGCGGCAGGAAGCGAGTCGCCCGCTCGTTCACCGAGACAATGCGAACGCCCTCCGGCTCGATCCACTCGAACCGCAGAACCTCCGTGTCTCGGTGCTTCAGAACCATTGTCTAGTGTCCCGTCTCGACATGGGGATCGACGGCCAGGCATTTCGCCGGGCACTTCGCGGCGACCTGCTCGTCCGTCGGCGGGTTCGCGTAGTTGACCTTCGCGAGAAAGCCCTGGAAGACGAAGTGGCCCGCCTCCTTGCCGCCGGCGTTCTTCTCGCAGAGGTGGCAGCCGATGCAGCCGACGCCGCAGACCTTGCGGACGGCCGGGCCCTTCTCGGGGTTCGCGCAGAGGACGTGGATCGTCGCGGACGCCGGCACGAGCTCGATGAGGCGGCGCGGGCACGCCGTCACGCACTTGCCGCACCCGATGCAGAGGCGCTTGTCGACCTTCGCGAGCCCGTCCACGACCGAGATCGCGTGCTTCGGGCAGACGTTCGCGCACGCGCCGTAGCCGAGGCAGCCGTAGGCGCAGCCCTTGTCGCCGCCCGCCGTCGCCGCCGCGACGTTGCAGTCGCAGATGCCGTTGTAGTCGCCGACGCGGATCGCCTCCGAGCGCGTGCCGCAGCACCGGACGAGCGCGACGCGTCGTTCCGTCGCCGTCGCCGCGACGCCGAGGATCTTCGCGACCGCCGCCGCGCAGGCGTCGCCGCCCGCCGCGCACGCGCCGTTGGGCGCCGTGCCCGCGACGAGCGCGCGCGCGTAGCCGTCGCAGCCGGCGAAGCCGCAGCCGCCGCAGTTTGCGCCGGGCAGGGCCGCCGTGACGAGGCCGATGCGCGGGTCCTCGCGCACGGAGAGATACTTGTCGGCGACCGCCAGCGTGACCGCCGCGACCAGTCCGATGCCTGCGATGATGAGAATGGCTGTTGTCATGGTAGGCTTTCTGTTCGAAGTTTCAGGGTTTAAGGCTTGCCTGGGACGAGAGGGTCTTGCGTGACGAGAGGGGCGAGAGACCGAGGCGACGTCGATGCACGCGATCGCGCCTCACCTGTCCATTTCTCAGTACGGCAGCTTCACGAGGCCGGAGAAGCCCATGAACGCGAGGCTCAGGAGCCCGCCCGTGACGAGCGCGACGGCTATGCCCCGGAAGCAGCGCGGCGGGTCGGCGTGCGCGAGCTTCTCGCGAATGCCCGAGAAGATCAGCAGCGCGACGCCGAAGCCGAGCGCGGCCGCGAACGAGAAGAAGACCGACTCGAAGAAGCCCGTGCCCTGCTTGCAGTTGATCTCCGCGACGCCGAGGACGGCGCAGTTCGTCGTGATGAGCGGCAGGAAGATGCCGAGCGCGGCGTGGAGCGGCGGCAGGAAGCGCTTCATCGCGATGTCGATGAACTGCACGAGCGCGGCGATGACGAGGATGAACGCGAGCGTGTGGATGTACCCGAGCCCGTTCGGCTGGAGCAGCCAGTGGTCAAGGCACCATGTCACGGCCGCCGCGACCGTCATGACGAAGACGACCGCGCCGGACATGCCGAGCGCCGTCTCCGTCTTCTTCGAGACGCCCAGAAACGGGCAGCAACCGAGGAAGCGGCTGAGAACGAAGTTGTTCACCAGCACCGCACCAACGAGAATCACCAGGTAGTAGCTCATAACGGTCGCCTATTATGGATTTATTCGGAGAATCTGTCAAGCCCGCCAAGCGCCCCGTCCGTCCCCGGCTGGAAGGCCGTGAGCGAACCCGACGCAACCACGCGGTCGGACGCATCCCGGATCGAACAGTCAAAGGAGCCGAACTCCTCGTCCTGAAACGTGCAGGCCGCGCGCACGCGATAGCGCGCGCCCGACTGGAACGACGGAATCCGGACGTCCAGCCGACGCGAACCGAGCACGAAGCCAATCTGCGGCGGAAGCCCCTTCTGCCGCCGAAGGAAGCCGACGCAGAGCGCCATCGTCTGTGCCATGTACTCCAGCGCGACGCACCCCGGCACGCCGTCCAGGGCCGCCTCGAAGAACGGGGCCTCCGGCGTGACGTCGACGAACGCCTCGACCGCCGCCTCGTCGGTGGGCGGCTCGTAGCCCGACAGCAGCACCATCGGCCGCGCCTGCGGCAGAAGCTCGCCCAGCGGAATCTTGTGCGACATCATTCTCACGCCTCCCCCGTCAAAAACAAGCGCGGGCTCAGGGAAGCCCGCGCCTGAAAACGCAGCTGCGTTCGCGCACAGGCTTACTTCTTCGCCTTCGGCGGAACGAGCGCGTCCTTCGCCGCCTTGGCGAGACGGAACTTCGCGACCTTGCACGCGGGCTTCTTCTTCTCCTCGCCCGTCTGCGGGTTGCGGACCATGCGCGCGCCCTGCTTCTTGATCAGGAGCTTGCCGAGGCCCGGAATGACCCAGCCCTTCTCGTTCTGACGGGCACCCTCGTACGCGAGCTCGATGAGCTTCTCGTAGACGGCAACGGCCTGCTTCTTGCTGATTCCGCCGGCTTCGGCGAGGGCGAGCATGATGCCGCTCTTCGTGGTCGGGACGAGTTGTTTCTTAGCCATGTCTTGATCCTTTTCTGTGTCAGTATTGGTGCACCTGAGAACCGCTCCCACGTGCTTGATGCGTAATATAGCAATATTTTCGGGGGTGCGCAAGGGGTAAAGTGAAAAAAGTCCAATAAAGACGGGGCTTCGCCCGTCCTCGACCGACATCCCCTCGTCTCCGCGCGTTTTTGGTATAATCTGCGCCATGGCAAATCAGACGAATCCGGCCTGGCGCTCGTGGCTCGTGATCGCGCTCATCGCGGTCGCGTTCTTCACGATGTACAAGGCCAACCCCAACCCCGAGGCGACGAAGGAGCTTTCGCTCCTTGAATTCTACCAGGCGATGGAGCAGGGCAAGCTCGTCGAGCCGGTCACGCGCGTCATCGACCGCGACGACGGCGAGACGTCCCTCGTCGGCGAGGCCGAGACGGACGACCTCGACGACAAGGGCGCGCCGAAGAAGTACCGCTACCGCGTGCCGCTCGTCCCCGGCGAAAACGAGGCGACGATGGGCGACCTCCTCGAAAAGAGCGTCAAGGTCGTCGTGCGCGAACGCAAGAGCCCGTTCTCGCCGTTCGTCGTCCAGCTCCTCTTCTTCTTCGGCTTCATGTTCCTCTTCTACTGGTTCTTCTACCGCCGCGTCGGCGGCGGGGGCGGGATGTTCGGCTTCGGCAAGTCGAAGGCGAAGATCCTGAACGGCAAGGAGGACAAGGCGAACAAGGTGACGTTCGCCGACGTCGCGGGCGTGGACGAGGCGAAGGAGGAGGTCGAGGAGATCGTCGCGTTCCTGAAGGATCCGAGCGCGTTCAAGAAGCTCGGCGGCCGCATCCCGAAGGGCGTGCTGCTCGTCGGCCCGCCCGGCACGGGCAAGACGCTGCTCGCGAAGGCCATCGCCGGCGAGGCGAAGGTCCCCTTCTTCGCGATGAGCGGCAGCGACTTCGAGGAGATGTTTGTCGGCGTCGGCGCGAGCCGCATGCGCGACGTCTTCAGCGAGGCGAAGAAGCGCGCGCCCTGCATCGTCTTCATCGACGAGATCGACTCGATCGGCCAGAAGCGCACGGGCGCGGGCGCGCTCGGCGGCAACCACGCCTACGAGCAGACGCTGAACACGATGCTCGTCGAGATGGACGGCTTCGACGCGAACGAGGGCGTGATCGTCATCGCCGCGACGAACCGCCCGGACACGCTCGACTCGGCCCTCCTGCGCCCCGGCCGCTTCGACCGCCAGGTCGTCGTCGAGCTGCCGACCCTGAAGGGCCGCCGGGAGATCCTCGAGCTCCACGGCAAGAAGATCACCTTCGCGCCCGACGCCGACCTCGACCGCGTCGCGCGCGGAACGCCCGGCTTCTCGGGCGCCGACCTCGCGAACCTCCTCAACGAGGCCGCCCTCCTCGCCGTCCGCAAGAAGCTCGACGGCGTGGACATGGCGACGCTCGACGAGGCGCGCGACAAGGTGATCTGGGGCCGCGAGCGCAAGTCGGCCGGCTATTCGCAGAAGGAGCGCGAGACGACGGCCTGGCACGAGGCGGGCCACGCGCTTCTCCAGGTTCTCCTGCCCGACACGGACCCCCTCCACAAGGTGACGATCATCCCGCGCGGGCGCGCGCTCGGCGCGACGATGGCCCTCCCGGAGCGGGACGTCCTCAACCACACGAAGAAGTACTTCCTCGCGGAGATGCGCCTGTGCTGCGGCGGGCGCATCGCGGAGGAGATGTTCACGGGCGACGTCTCGACCGGCGCGGCGCAGGACATCGCGCAGGCGACGCAGATCGCGCGCGAGATGATCTGCAAGTTCGGCATGAGCGAGAAGTTCGGCTTCCAGGCGTTCATGGAGCCGTCGCAGTTCTCCGGCGGCGACCTGCCGCCCGCGTTCAGCGAGGAGACGTCGCGCGAGATCGACGCGGAGGTGAAGAGCCTCATCGACGCGGCCTACGCCGAGGCGAAGCGCATCCTCGTGGAGAACCGCGAGACGCTCGAACGCCTCGCGAAGACGCTGATCGAGAAGGAGACGATGGACGGCCGCGACGTCGAGGAGCTCGTCAAGGGGCCCGTCGCTCCCGAACCGTGACGCACGATCCGGTCGTCACCACGAGCCGCGCGGCGACGCCCTACTGCACCGCGCGCGCCAGGTCTGACGGACACCGACAAATCGTATCCGCCTGCGCCAATTCATCCGGGCGCCCGTAGCCCCAGGCGACGCCAACCGAGCGAACGCCGTTCGCGGACGCCGCCTCGAAGTCGCTCGCCGTGTCGCCGACGAACACGCAGTCCGCCGGATTGGCCGCGTATTTCGACAGGACGCGCCGCAGTAGTTCCGGCTTGCGCACCTTCGGCAATGTCATGTCGCCGGCATAGACGCCATCAAAGACCGACTCCCAGCCAAAGTGCCGCGCCATCGCCGTCGCGCCGACAAACCGCTTGTTGGTGACGATCGCGAGCGTCCGGCCCTCGGCCTTCAGCCGCCGCACCACGTCCAGAACGCCCGGATACTCGCGCGTCAGCGGGAAGCCGTCCTGGTCGTAGTGGCGCGCAAAGCCGCTGCGGATCGCGTCCGCAAACGCCGGCGTGAACCGGTCGGGGAAGAGCACGCGCACCATCTCGTCGATGGGCGGCCCCGCGACGAACTTCGCGTCAAAGTCGAGACAGGCCAGATTCAGGTCGGCAAGCGCCGCCTTCCAGGCCCTGCGGATGTCCGAATCCGTGTCGGCCAGCGTCCCGTCCAAGTCGAAGAAGACGAAGCGTTTCATGAGGCGGTCAGCCCGCCGCTTCGGCGACTTCCTTTTCGGAGAGCGTCAGGAAGCCGGCCGCCGCGAGGGCCTTCTCGGCTTTCACGTTGTCGTCGAAGCGGAAGACGAGAACGGCCTTCTCGCCTTTGTGGAACGCGAAGGCGTAGCTGTATTCGATGTTCGCGCCGGCCGCATCGAGGGCCGTCATCACCTCGGCCATGCCGCCCGGACGGTCCGGGACGCAGACGGCGACGACTTCGCGCACGTTGACGACATGGCCCTTCGCGGCGAGCGTCGTCTTGGCCTTTTCGTGGTCGTCGACGATCAGGCGCACGATGCCGAAGTCGCTCGTGTCTGCAAGCGACAGCGTCGCGAGGTTGATGTCGGCGTCGGCGAGGTCGCGGCAGATCTGCGAGAGCTGCCCCGGCTTGTTCTGGAGAAAGATTGAAATCTGCCGAATCTGCATGGCTTTGCCTCCCTCAATTGAACATGAACTCGACGACGTCGCCGTCCTTCATCTCGTAGTCCCGGCCCTCGGGACGGAGGACGCCATGTTCACGTGCGCCCGCCTCGCCGCCGTACTTGACGTAGTCCTCGTAGGCGACGACCTGCGCGCGGATGAAGCCCTTCTCGAAGTCGGTGTGGATGACGCCCGCGCACTTCGGGGCCTTCCAGCCCTTGCGGAACGTCCACGCGCGCGACTCCTTCGGCCCCGCCGTGAGGAAGCTCGCCAGCCCCAGCGTCTCGTAGGCGAGCTTGATCGTGCGGTCAAGCGAACTCTCCGTGAGCCCGTAGCTCTCCAGGAACTCCTTTGCCTCGGCGTCCGTCAGGCCCGCGAGGTCGGCCTCCATCTGCGCGCAGATGACGACGCAGTCGCAGCCCGCCTTCGCCGCGTAGTCCTTCAGCGCGGCGACGTGCGCGTTGCCTTCGCCCGTCACATTGTCGTCCGCCACGTTCGCACAGTAGATGACCTTCTTGTCGGTGAGGAAGTGAAGCTCCTTCAGGACGTTCAGGATCGGGTCGCCGTCCTTTCGCGGGAACGCGCGCACGGGCTTGCCTTCCTCCAGGTGCTTGAGGAGCGCGGCGCACGCCTCGGCCTCGGGACGGAGCGGCGGCTTCGCCTGCGCCTCCTTCTTCACGCGGTCATAGCGCTTCTGCAGCTGCTCCATGTCGGCCAGGACCAGTTCCGTCTCGATGACCTCGGCGTCGCCGACGGGATCGATCGGCGCGGACTTGTTGCCGCCCTCCTGCACATGGATGATGTCGTCGTTCTCGAAGCAGCGCACGACGTGCAGGATCGCGTCGCATTCGCGGATGTTCGCGAGGAACTTGTTGCCGAGGCCCTCGCCCTTGGACGCGCCCTTGACGAGGCCCGCGATGTCGGTGAACTCGACCGTCGCGCGGATGACCTGCTCGCTCTTCGCCATCTTCGCCAGCGTGTCCAGCCGCGCGTCGGCGACCTCGACGATCGCCGAGTTCGGCTCGATTGTGCAGAACGGATAGTTCTCCGCCGCCGCCTGCTGCTTTTTCGTGAGCGCGTTGAAGAGCGTCGACTTGCCGACGTTCGGCAGACCGACAATGCCAACTGAAAGTCCCATTTCTGATGTCCTCCTAGACGAAATTTCCTGTCTGAATCCTACGCCGGACGCTTTTCCTTGATGGTGGGCGCCGGCGGCTTGTTGTAGACGCGCGAATTCGGCGGCACGGACGCGATGATCCAGACGCTGCCGCCGATTTCCGAATCGTGCCCGATCGTCGTGTTGCCGCCCAGGATCGTCGCGCCCGCATAGACGACGACGTTGTCCTCGACGTTCGGATGACGCTTGATGCCCTTGACGAGCGCGCCCGTCGTCGGATCCTTGTCAAACGAGAGCGCGCCCAGCGTGACGCCCTGGTAGAGCTTCACGTTGTTGCCGATGACGCACGTCTCGCCAATGACGACGCCCGTGCCGTGGTCGATGAAGAAGCGTTCGCCGATCGTCGCGCCCGGATGGATGTCGATGCCCGTCCTCGAGTGGGCAAGCTCCGACATGATGCGCGGGATGATCGGTACCTTCAGCACGTAGAGCTCATGCGCCAGCCGATGGATCGTCACGGCGTAAAGGCCCGGATAGGCCATCACGACTTCCATCGGACTGGTCGCCGCCGGATCGCCCTCGTAGGCCGCCTGCACGTCCGTCCCGACGAGGCGCTTCACTTCCGGAAGACGCGCGAGGAACGCGGCGACGATCGCCTTCGCGTCACGGCCAGGGCACAGTAGCGCGACTTCCCGCTCCAGTTCGGCCGCCATCTGGGCCGCCATGTCCCTCGCGCCCAGCTCGCCGTAGACGCACGGGTGCAGCAACGCCAGCCCCCGCTTCACGATCAGCGCAATTCTCTGTGGCAATGTCATTTCAACGCGTATTATACCAAACCCGCGCAGGAGTTGGGGATTTCGCG
>ONTV01000006.1 GCA_900320855.1 uncultured Lentisphaerota bacterium | reverse complement strand
GGTAGTTGATTGAAAGCCCCAACTACAATATGTTGCGTTGAGATGCGCGTCTGAAATACAAGATGTCGCGATTGGGCCCGTCAATCAATCACCCAGTAATAAATATGCAGAATTATCAAAATACCCCGTTGCTATTACCCGTGGTTTACGGCATCATACGGTCACAAAAACGCGGGGGTAGGCCCTGCGGAAAACGAAAAGAAAGGACACGAAAATGACGGTAACGGAAGCAGAATTGGCAAGCCTCACCTTCGGGTGCGAGCTCGAGTACGAGGGCATCAGCCAGTCCACGGCGGCGACGGTGGTGGCCGAGACGGTCGGGGGCACGGCGCGGTACGAAGGAAGCCACCTTTCCAACTGGGTGGTGACGATGCCCGACGGACGCAGGTGGCAGGTGGTGAGCGACGGAAGCCTTCGCGGCGGCGCGGAGGTGGTTACGCCGATCCTCCGCATCGCGGACATGGAAACCTTGCAGGAGGTCGTCCGCAAGATGCGCAAGGCACACGCGAAGGTCAACGAGCGCACCGGCCTCCACGTCCACGTCGGTGCGCAGGGAATGACACCCAAGCAGATCAAGAACCTTGTGCGGCTTTTCTACAAGCAGGAAACCTTGATCCTCAAGGCGGCGGGGACGCAGGAGAACCGCATCCGCCGCTACACGCGCAAGACCGACCACGCCTTCGTGGACACGATTTGCAAGATGGCGAACCCGACGATGGAGAAGATCAACACGGCTTGGTTCGGGCGGTACAACCCGCACCCCTACCACTACGACGAGCACCGCTACCGCGCCCTCAACCTCAACAACCTTTGGGATTCCAAGGGCACGGTTGAGTTCCGCTACCACGAGCAGAGCCTGAACGCGGGCAAGATTCGCGCGGCGGTTTTGATCGACCTTCTGATGGTTTTGAAGGCGAAGAACGCGAAGGCGGCAAGCGCGAAGAACCCGCGCCCCTACAGCGAGACGAGCGCGAAGTACGACTTCCGCGTTTTCCTCCTCCGCCTCGGCGCGATTGGCGAATACTTCAAGAACCCGCGCAAGCATTGGATGAAGAACCTTCCCGGCTCGGCGGCTTGGAAGAACGGACGGCGCGACTGAAGCGGAAGCCGCGCGGGGGAAACCCCGCGCGGCAACCCCCAAGGAGGAAATGAGCGATGGCCTACGGAAACCTTTTCTACTTCGCCTACGGAAGCAATATGAATCCCGACCGCATCCGCGCACGGCTACCCGAAGCGCGGCCTGTCGGCAAGGCGTACCTTTGTGGGTGGCGTTTGCGCGAACGTCTCTACGCCGACATCGAACCGCACAAAGGCGGACGGGTCGAGGGCGTCCTCTACCTCGTCACCCAGACCGAGCTTCGACGCCTTGACGCCTACGAGGGCTACCCGCGCGTCTATCGCGCCAAGGGGGTGCTTGTCCACATCCCGCCCTCGTCGCACGACACGCCCGAGGGACGGGTCGTGGCGATGACCTATATGATGACCGAGGAGACGCGCAAGGAGCGCGAGGGCAAGCCCTATCCTGATGACTACCGAATCCTCTGCTCGGTCGGGGCGAGGTACTGGGGCGTGAAGGACGCTTTCGGGGCTCCCAAGACCAAATCGCTTGTCGGTCGTTGGTTTCAGAGCATCCGCGCCGTTCATCGGGCATAATTCAAATCATAAAACAGCAAGGAAAGCAAGAAAATCAATGCGAAAGATAAATCATAATTCCGCTTGCTATGATTTGACACTTACGGCATCATACACGGACGATGGGATGGGGACTCGATTCGCGCCCCCGCAGTCGGGCTTGGCAAGTGAGCACCACATCCATTATACCTCGCGGCGCGAGACTTATCAAGCAGTATAAGTAATAATTTAACAAGAATAAATATCGAGAATTATTAAAATACCCCGTTGCTATTGTCGCCGGATTACGGCATCATACGGTCAACAAAACACGGGGGAATGCCCCTTAAAAAGAAAGGACAAGACAATGGGAAGAGTCAAAGAGCTAACGCCGATGCTACCGACGGCGGCAGAGATCGAAACGATCACACCGATCATCAAGAAGGAGTTCAAGGATCACGGCCTTGAAATCACGGCGATGGGTTCGCACCCCTACGGCGGACTGATCGCCGAAGCAAGAATCCCGGTCGAGAAGATCCGCGAGATGCGGAACGCGCTTTTCGCCCACGGCATCGTACTGGTAAGCGCACAAGCAGGCTGGGGCTTCGCGGTTTGCCACTAAAGGACAACACGCCGCCTCGGTCAACGCGCCGAGGCGGCACAACCGAAAGAAGGCAACATATGGAGAATGAACAAGCTGGAACGGGCGAGAATCCGATCTTGAAGATCTGCCCGTGGGCGCGTAAGCATATGGCGGCAGAGGTAAGGCTGCGGGTGGAGAACGCACTTCATTCTGCGCAAGTGGAGGAGGCGAAACGGCTGGCGAGACAGAAATGGCTCAATGGCATCGTCACACGCCATCTTGCAGAACCCGGCGGCATCGACGGCGCGATCAAGATGGCCGAGGAGTCGGTAGCGTGTGCCTATGCGGCCTGGACGATGCTGAAGCGGACGCGAACCTCGGCCTATACGCCAAAGGCTGTCGAGCGGCTCGGCGAGATCGAATCGCTCATCAACCACGCGGGGAGCGCACTCAACGGAATCAAGGTTTTAGTCTCGCTTGAGAAATGGGTATTGTAGTTCTCAAGGAAAGGAGCAACCATAATGGACAAGTTCTTCACCCAAACAACGTGCGACCGTTGCGGAGGGACGCTGGCGAAGGGACGCACGATGTCGATGTACTCGACCGAATGCATTTGCATGGTCTGTGCCGAGGCCGAACGGAAGAGGAAAGACTACGCGCGCGCGCGCGAGGCCGAAAGAGCCGCCGTGGCGGCGGGCGACCGCAACTTCAATGGCGTGGGCTTCTAAAGAACGCGAACGCGCCACAGGGCGTTTAAGGCGGCCTCTGGCGCAAAGGAAAACGATGTTATGATCAAAGTCAGATTCAGTGCTTCCGGCTACGGAACAACAACGGAGACCTACTCCACTCGCGAACAGGCAAAAGCCGCCATTGAAAACGAAGCGGAGGATGTTCTTGCTGACCACAACAGCGATCCCGAACGCGGGCTGACCCAGTTCGGCGATGAATGGATCGCCACCTCCCGCAACGGCGAGGAGATTGCTAGATGGGAGATTCTCTAACATCCCCCTTGCCATTCCGAAGATGTTATGCCATTATACCAACACCCACAGAAAGGAATCCTGCTATGGATAAGCTGATCAAGAAGACACCGGAGTTCAAGGCTCTCCGCGTTCAGGCGCGAGAGATCATTGCGGCGTTTGCGGACGGCGCGGACTTTGACTTCACGATCAATCGCCTGGCGGAGATCGGCGAGAAGATGTCGATCCTGCTGGCGTAACGAAGCCAATTTGGGCGAGGACTAACCTACACCTCGCTCGCGGGCGGTCACCGTGTTTTCGCCTCGCGCCATTCCTTTCGGCTCGAGGTGTTTTGTACGGAGGGCCGCCCGCACTTTTTGTTTTCTGGGGACGTGTGCTTGGAAGCACACCCCCCGTCTCTTCTGCAAAAGAGGGGGCGGGTATTAGAAACAACAAAATCTTTTTGAAGGCGGTTTTTCGGGCATTTGCCGGGGGGGACGAGGCCCCGTTGCAAAAGAGAGATCGAGGGGGACGCGACGGGGGAACGCGCTTCAGAAACCCGAAACGCGCCCCTCTCGCGCCCCCATTGAGAGATGCAATAAGGAGTGGGTTAAAAACGCGGAAGCCCTTGTAAAGGCGCGGCAAGGCGCATGGTGGGGAAGAAAAGCGAACGGCGCGGAGAGAGCCGCGCCGTGAGATTTTGCTTTTGTGAATGGTCGGACTGGCGGGGTTCGGACCCGCGACCCCAACATTAAAAGTGTCGTGCTCTACCAGCTGAGCTACAGTCCGAAAGGGTCGTTCGGCGCGCCGAAGGAGCGCTCAAACGGCGCATATTATAGCAAATCTCCCCCCGCTTGTGCGGGGGATTTTGCTATAATACGCCAATCTTGAACTACACGTACCTCTACCAGGACCGTCAGAACGTCAATCGCACGGGCGAGATCGCCGCGCGCGACCGGGCTGACGCCTATGCGAAGCTGCGCAAGCAGGGCATTCGCCCGTACCGCGTCATCGGCGACGATCCGTGGAACTGGCGGCCGTGGGCGATTTCCGCCGGGTACGTCGTCCTGTCCGTGGCGCTGGTCGTCCTCGGCGTCATTGCCCTCTCACAGGCCCGGCAGCTGCGTGAGCTGCAGATGGCCGACATCGAAGAAAGCGAATACTGAACATGAAAATCGACACGTTGTGCGTCCAGGGCGGCTGGAGCCCGAAATGCGGCGAAGCGCGTCAGGTCCCGATCTACCAGACGACGACCTTCAAGTACGACACGTCCGAGCACATGGCCGACCTCTTCGACCTGAAGGCGTCCGGCTACTTCTACACGCGCCTCGCGAACCCGACGAACGACGCGGTCGCGAAGAAGATTGCCGCGCTGGAGGGCGGCGTCGCGGCGATCCTGACGAGCTCCGGGCAGGCCGCGAACTTCTTCGCCGTCCGCAACCTCTGCCAGGCGGGCGACCATGTCGTCTGCTCGGCGCAGATCTACGGCGGCACGTTCAACCTCTTCAACGTCTCGTTCCGCCAGATGGGCGTCGACTACACGTTCGTCGATCCCGATGCGGACGCGAAGACGCTCCAGAAGGCGTTCCGCCCGAACACGAAGTGCGTCTTCGGCGAGACGGTCTCGAACCCGTCGGGCGCGATTCTCGACATCGCGAAGTTCGCGAAGGTCGCGCACAGGAACGGCGTGCCGCTCATCGTCGACAATACGTTCCCGACGCCGATCCTCTGCCGTCCGTTCGAGTACGGCTGCGACATCGTCACGCACGCGACGACGAAGTACATGGACGGCCATTCCGCGCAGGTCGGCGGCTGCATCGTCGATTCGGGCAACTTCGACTGGGCGGCGCATGCGGACAAGTTCCCCGGCCTCGTCGAGCCGGACGCCTCGTACCACGGGCTCAGCTACGTGAAGGCGTTCGGCAAGCTCGCCTACGTCACGAAGTGCACGGCGCACCTCATGCGCGACTACGGCGCGATTCCGTCGCCGTTCAACGCCTTCCTCGTGAACCTCGGCCTCGAGTCGCTGCACGTGCGCATCCGCCGCCACGCGGAAAGCGCGCTCACGGTCGCGAAGTGGCTCAAGGCGCAGAAGAAGGTCGCGTGGGTGAGCTTCGCGGGGCTTCCCGGCTCGACGTACCACAAGCTCCTCAAGAAGCAGTTCGACGGGCCCTCGCCGTGCGGCGTCCTGACGTTCGGCGTCAAGGGCGGGCGCGCGGCGGCGGTGAAGTTCATGGATTCGCTGAAGGTCATCGGCATCGTCACGCATGTCGCCGACGCCTGGAGCTGCGTCCTCCACCCGGCGTCGCACACGCACCGCCAGCTCACCGACGAGCAGCTCAAGGCCGCCGGCATTCCGCCGGACCTCATCCGGCTCTCGGTCGGGCTGGAGGATCCGGACGACCTGATCGCCGACCTCAAGCAGGCGCTCGCGCGCGTCTAGCGCGCGGGAGCGGACGGTTGCGATGCATCGGCTGCTAGTCGAGACGGGCGAGCTTTTTTCCGCTTGTCCGTCGCTCTCCAAGGAGGCGCAGGGCCATCTCCGGGTTCTGCGTCCGAAGGAAGGGGAGGAAGTCGAGCTCTTCGACGGGCAAGGCCGTCGGCGCGTCTGCGCCTGCCGTCGGGTCGGCGCGTCGTTTGCGCTTTGCCCCGTTGCCGACGTCCAGACTCAGCCGCGCGCGCCGGTTGCGCTGACGCTGTTCGCCTGCGTGACGAAGGGCTCGCGCTGGGACTGGACGGTCGAGAAGGCGACGGAACTGGGCGTGACGCGCCTTGTGCCGGTCATCAGCGCGCGGACGATCGTCCGCCTGTCACCGGACGAACGCGCGGCGAAGCGCCTGCGCTGGCAGCGCGTCGCCGAGGACGCCGCGCGGCAGTCTGATGCGCGGTGGCTGCCCGAGATCCTGTCGCCTGTCTCGTTTGACGAGTCGCTGCCGCTGGTGCGCGCGACGACTTGTTTCGTCGGCGCGCTGACGGATCCGCCGCCGCCGCCAATCGGCGCGGCGCTCACGGCCCTGCCGAACGTCGCCGACGTCGCCGTCTATGTCGGGCCCGAGGGCGACTTCACGCCGCAGGAGCTGGCAGCGCTTCTGGCGATCGCGACGCCCGTCAGCTTCGGCTCGACCATCCTTCGGACCGAGACGGCGGCGATCTACGGCCTCTCGGCTGTGAAGGCCCGGTTGGACGCCGAGGCGTGACTTGTCCCGTCGGTGTGTCGTGGATATTTGGTATAATGCACGGCTATCGAGAACGGCACACGGAGGATCAAGATGAATGGAGTGAGCAGACGCGGCTTTTTGGTTGGCACGGGCGCGCTGGCGGCCGCGGCGACCGCGTCTCGCGGCGGCGCGGCGGAGGCGGGGTCGGCAAGTGCGCGTGACCCGTTTCTGGGTACGCAGGGCGCGCCGCTGGCGGTGGGTTGCCCGAACCTCCAGGCGCCGGGCGAGACGACGATGGGCGTGACCTGGAGGGTTTCGGGGCTCGCCAAGGGCGTCGTCGAGTATGCGGACAATCCCGCGTTCGCGAACGCGCGCATCGCCCGTCCGGGCGGCTACGGGCTCGTCCCGATCGACGTCGCCGCGCTGGCGGTTCGGCTGGAGGGCCTCCGGCCCGCGACGCGCTACTACTACCGGACGGTCACGACGCCGTTCACCGACTACCGCAACATCTACGACGCGAAGCTCGGCGCGCCGATCGTCTCGAAGACGTATTCGTTCACGACGCTGGGCGCGGCGGCGAAGGCGCACTTCTGCATGATGAGCGACACGCACGGACAGTGGAAGCCGTTCGAGATGATCGCGAAGAAGGTCAAGGAGCTCTCGCCCGCCGCCCTCGTCTGGAACGGCGACGCGACGAACACGACGCAGAAGAAGGAGACGGCCGTCGAGATCTTCCTCGATCCGCCCGTCGAGAGCCGCGACTACGCGACGACGATTCCCGTCCTTTTCGAGTCGGGCAACCACGACTTCCGTGGCAGCTGGATCTCGAAGAAGGAGGAGGTCATCCAGCCGCGCCATCCGGCCGAGCGGCGCGGCGACCAGTGGGATCTCAAGTGGAACTTCGCCGTGCGCCTCGGCGAGATGGCGCTCATCGGCATGGACACGGGCGAGGACAAGCCGGACGCCCATCCGAAGTGGTTCGGGCTCGCGAACTTCGAGCCGTATCGCCGGGCGCAGGCGGCGTGGCTGGCCGAGCAGGTCGCGCGCCCCGAGATCGCGTCCGCGAAGTTCAAGGTGCTGTTCTGCCACATTCCGCTTTTCGCGGCGAAGGACCATCCGGACTACCCGCACGACGGCGTGAAGGTCGATCCGGAGGACTACGCCTACTGGTCGCGCGAATGCCACGACCTCTGGGTGCCGATCCTCGAGAAGGCGGGCGTCCAGCTCGTCGTCTGCGGGCACAAGCACCGCTTCCGCTTCGACGCGCCGATGGCCGACCGTCCGTGGGCGCAGGTGGTCGGCGGCGGGCCGGAGCTGGGCGTGACGCGCGGCAAGCCGGATGCGGGGCGCTTCCCGACGGTCGTCGAGGGGAAGGTCGAGAACGGCCGCCTGCGTCTGCTCGTGCACGACGTCTTCAACGGCCGCGTTGTCCTGGACCGCGTGATCGCGTGACGTGAAGAAGCCGCTTCCATACGTGAACGAAGCCGTCGCCACGCGCGACTTCAAGTACTACATCTTCGACTGGGATGACAACATCCTCCACATGCCCACGAAGATCCGCATGGAGCATCGGGAGGACGACGGCACGTGGCGTCCCGTCGAGGTCTCGACGGCGACGTTCGCGCTCGTGCGGGCCGACGTCGAGCACTATCGCGCGCCGGGTGGCGACTGGGCCGAGGCGTTTCGCAACTTCGAGGACCCGCCGTCCGACATCGACGGGGCGTGTCCCAACCGCTTCCTGGAGGACACGGTCGCTGCGCTGGAGAAAGTCGAGCACGGCGCGAAGCCGGGGCCGAGCTATCACGCGCTCAAGAAGACGCTGCGCGAGGGGCGGCTCTTCGCGATCGTGACGGCGCGCGGGCACTCGCCCGCGACGATTGAGAAGGCCGTCCGGATCTTCATCCGCTACGCCCTTACGGAGGAGGACCGCGCCGAGATGATGTCCAACCTGCGCGGCTACCGACGCTGGATCGACGGCGTCGGCGACGGCGAGTTCGGCACGGACGCCGAGGAGCTCGACTACTATCTCGGCATGTGCCGCTACGCGGCTGTCACGTACAAGGGGTTCAAGGCGCGGATGGCGAACGATCCGATCTACCGCGAGAAGCTGGCCGTCGCCTCGACCGTCGCCCGCCCGGAGCTCGCCAAGGAGTTCGCGATCCGCGACTTCGTCGAGCACGTCTTCCACATGCTCCGCCGCGCGGGGCGGCTCGACCGGTCGGTCTCGATCGGCTTTTCGGACGACGACGCCGGAAACGTGAAGACGGTCTCGAGCTTCATCCGGCGCGAGCTCTCGAAGCGCTTCGAGGGCATCAAGTTCGTCGTCTACGACACGTCCGACCGTTCGCTGTCCAAGGGTCGCAAGGTCTGCATTTCGGGGCAGCTCAACTTGCCGGGGTTCTGATTTCATGCACGCGCTCGTTGTCCTTCTTGCCGCCGTCGTCGTCGGAACGTGGAACGGGAACTGGTTTCCCTCCGGCCGCGCCGAGCACCGTGCGCACCCCGACGTCGAGGACGCGACGATCACGGCCGTCGCGCAGATGCTTGCGCACGGGCTGGACGCCGTCGATCCGCAGCGCACGAACGACGTGATCCTCTGCCTGAACGAGATTCGCGGGCCGCGCGTTGCCTCGAACCTCGTCGCGCGCATCGGCCGCACGAACCTGGTGGTCGCCTCCATCTCCGCCTATCGCCGCCGCGACCGCTTCGACCAGCAGCAGGACGTCATCGTGACGACGCTGCCCGTCGTCGAGAAGGGCTGGAAGAAGTGGACGCCCGCCGGGAAGCGGACGCCGCCGCGCGGCTATGCGTTCGCCGCGCTGCAGCTCGACCCGGCGACGACGGCGGCCGTCTACGCCGTCCACCTCAAGTCCAACTACCGTGCGAAGGGGAAGGAGGCCAAGGACTTGAACCGCGACAAGCGGACAGTCGCCGTCGAGCAGCTGCTGGCGCAGGAAGAGCGCGCCGGCCGGGGGCGTCCCGTCCTCGTCGCGGGCGACATGAACGCGGACAAGTGGCGCAAGGAATTTGCGGACGAGAAGATCTTCGGCCTCTTTGACGCGGCGAGATTCCTGAACCTTCTTTCGATCCTGCCGCCCGAGTCGCGCGGCACGCATCCTTCGCGCCGCTATGGCGACAGCGCGCTCGACTACATCTTCGCGCGCGGCCTGCGTCCGGTCGCAACGCCTCGCCTCGTGCCGAGCGAAGCGCTGTCCGACCACAACGCGGTCTTCGCGGTGCTGGCGCCGTGAAGACCGCGCGGCCGCCTATTTCGCGAGTTCGCGGACGCGCCGTTCGAGGCGCGGCAGGCGGACGGTGAAGGTCGTGCCCGCGCCGACGGCCGACTCCGCGTCAATCGTGCCGCCGTGGTCGCGCACGATGCGCTTCGAGATCATGAGTCCGAGGCCCGTGCCTTTCTCCTTCGTCGTGCGGTAGGGCTCGAAGAGATGGGCGAGCTGCTCGGCGCTCATGCCGAGGCCCGTGTCGCGGAAGGCGACGGAGACCGTCTCGTCGTCGGAGGCGAGCGTGATCGTGATCGCGCCGCCGTCCTTCATCGCCTCCAGCGCGTTCTTGAGGAGATTGAAGAAGACCTGCTCGATCTGGTTCGCGTCGAGCGCGACCGCCGGAAGGGCGGCGGGCACGTTGAGCGTGACGCGGATCTTGCGCTCGACGAACTGTTCGCGCAGCGTGTCGAGGCAGCGCCGAAGCGGCTCGACGGGCGAGCCGGGCCGGAGGTTCGGGCGGTGCGGACGGAGTGCGGCGAGGAAGTCGCGGATGATGCCGTCGAGGCGCTTGACCTGCTGCATGCAGGTCTGGATCGTCTCCTTGTCCGTCGGGTCGCGCTCGATGAGCTGAAGGGAGAGGGAGATGGCGTTGAGGGGGTTGCCGATCTCGTGGGCGACGCCGGCGGCGAGGTCCTGCACGGCCTTCGTCGCGCCGGCGCGCAGCTCCTCCTCGGCGCGCGCGCGCTCGGCGGTGATGTCGCGGAGGTAGACGATGGTCTCGGCGTCGAACGGGAGCGTCTGCACGTCCAGCGTCCGCGCGTCGGGATAGGTGAGGGCGACGGTTCGCCGCGACGCCCTGCCGAGGGGTACGCCGAGATCGGGCAGGAGACTGGCGGGGTCGCCGCCGAGAAGGGCCGTGGCCGCCGGGTTCGCCTGGATGACGTCACCGTGGGCGTCCAGGCGGATGACGCCGTCCTGAAGAATGGTCAGGAGCTCTTCGGAGCGCGCGAGCTCGTCGGCGACGAGCTCGTACTGCTCGCGGAGGTTTTCGGCGCTGAGCTTGCCGATGTGCTTTCGAACGCCTCGGAAGAAGTCTTTCACGGCCTATTTCTTCCGCAGGTCGATGACGCGCTTGATCTTTCCTTCGCTGCGCGGCAGGGAGCCCGGTTCGACGAGGGTGATCTTCGGCGAGAGGCCGATGATCTGCTTGACGGCGGCGAAGACCTTCTTGCGCAGGGCTTCGAGCTCGCGGATGTTGTCCGAGAACGCCTCGGGCTTGAGCTCGACCTTGATCTCGAAGAGGTCGAGCGTCTCCGTCGGCGTGAGGATGATCTGGTAGTGCGGCTCGACCTCGGGCAGCGAGAGGAGGGCCGTCTCGACCTGGCTCGGGAAGAGGTTCACGCCGTGGACGATCAGCATGTCGTCCGACCGCGCCTTGATGCGGTTCATCCAGCGGATGGTGCGTCCGCAGGCGCACGTCTCCGAATGGAGCGTCGTCAGGTCGCGCGTCCGGTAGCGGATCATGGGTGTGCCGAAGCGGTCGAGCGTCGTGAAGACGAGTTCGCCCTCCGTGCCGTCCGGCAGGACTTCGAGCGTCTCGGGGTCGATGACCTCGGGGTAGTAGTGGTCCTCGAAGATGTGGAGGCCGTTGCAGTGCCCGCACGAGCCGGCGACGCCTGGCCCGGAGATCTCGGTCAGCCCGTAGATGTCGTGCGCGACGATGCCCGTCGCGGCCTCGATCTTCGCGCGCATCTCGTCCGTCCACGGCTCGGCGCCGAAGATGCCGTGGCGGAGCTTCGTGTCGCGTCGGAAGTCGATGCCGAGCTTGCGGGCGACCTCGATGATGTGCAGGAAGTAGCTCGGCGTGCAGGCGATGGCGGTCGAGCCGAGATCCTTCATGAGCATGAGCTGCTTCTCGGTGTTGCCCGCGCCCGTCGGGAGGACGGCGCAGCCGAGCCGTTCGCCGCCGTAGTGCGCGCCGAGGCCGCCCGTGAAGAGACCGTAGCCGTAGCTCACCTGGAGGACGTCCTCGTCGGAGAGGCCGAACATCGCGAGGCAGCGCGCCGTCGCGTCCGCCCAGACGTCGATGTCGCCTTTCGTGTTCGGGATGCAGATGGGCTTGCCCGTCGTGCCGGAGGAGCAGTGGAAGCGGACGATCTCCTTCATCGGCGCGGCGGTGAGGCCGAGCGGATACTCGTCGCGGAGGTCCGTCTTCTTCGTGAAGGGGAACTTCGCGAGGTCGGCGAGCGTGACGAGGTCGCGGGGCTTGACGCCTTTCTCGTCGCAGCGGCGGCGGAAGAGCGGCACGCGCTCGTATTCGTAGGGGAGGAGCTTCTGGAGCTTCGCGAGCTGGAGCGCCTGGAGGTCGGCGCGGGACAGGAAGTCGGGCTTTGAGAGCGGGAGCATAGGGGGCGGTTGGTTGGGGTTAGGTGAGGGCGGTTGGTTGGGTTGGGTTGGGGGCTGGTTAAGTTGGCGTGAGCGGGAAGTAATGGGGTTTGACGTGAGGGACTGGAGAGACAAGAGGGGCGAGAGGCCTAACCGATTTCGATTTCCTTCAGCAGCCGCTTCATCTGGGCGTCGGTGCCGATCGTGATGCGCAGGCGGTCGCCCGTCTTCGGGCCCTTGAAGTAGCGCACGAAGACGTTCTTCGCCTTCAGCGCGGCGAAGAGCGCGGCGGCCTTCTGCGGGCACGGCGGCTTCGCGAAGACGAAGTTCGCCTCGGAGGGAATGACGTCCCAGCCGCGCGCGGCCAGCTCCGTCTCGAACCAGGCGCGCGTCTTCACGACCTTCGCGACGTTCGCCTTCATCCATTTCTGGTCTTTTGCGGCGGCGAGGGCGACGGCCTGGGCGACGGCATCGACGTTGTAGGAGTCCTTGATCTTGTAGAGGGCGTCGACGAGCGGCTTCGGGCCGACGCAGTAGCCGACGCGCAGGCCGGCAAGCGAGTAGCTCTTCGAGAACGTGCGCATCACGAGGACGTTGCGGTTCCGGGGCGCCGTCGCGAGCGCCATGCAGTTTGCGCGCGCGAAGTCGGCGTAGGCCTCGTCCACGAGGACGACGCCCTTGAACGCCTTCGCGAACGCCGCGACGTCCGCCGGCTCGCGGAACTCGCCCGTCGGCGCGTTCGGATTCGTCAGCAGGAAGAGCGCGACGTCGGGCGCGAGAGGCGGCGTGGCACAGCCCCCTCGTCTCTCGTCTCCCGTCTCAAGCCCGCGCCACGGGACGTTCCGGATGGCCGCGAGCGTCTGGTAGAGCGAGTAGGAGGGGTCGAGCGAGCCGATGGACTCGCCGTCCTCGACGAAGGCCCGCGCGGCGAGCGCGAGGATCTCGTCCGACCCGTTGCCGACGAAGACGCGGTCGGGCGTCGTCCCGTTGAGGGCCGCGAGCGTGGCGCGGAGCTCGGCGAAGACGGGGTCTGGATAGCGGCGGAGGCGGTCCAGGTCGAAGTCCTTGAGGACTTTCGCGCACGCCGGCGAGGGCGGATAGGGGTTCTCGTTCGTGTTGAGCTTGACGACGTTCTTCGCCTTCGGCTGTTCGCCGGGCGTATAGGCTTCAAGCTTGCGGACGTGTCGGGCAATCATCATGATGGGGGCGTATTATAGACTTTCCGCCGCGCGCGCGCAAGGCGGGTCGCGTGCGCTTCCCTTCGCAGCGGAAAATGTGATATACTTCGCGCCATGAAGAAAGCAATTGTCGAAACCTCGATGGGGACAATCACCCTCGAGCTGAATGAGGAGAAGGCGCCGGTCACCGTCGCCAACTTCGTCGCGTACGCGACGTCCGGCCACTATGACGGCACGATCTTCCACCGCGTCATCGACGGGTTCATGATCCAGGGCGGCGGCTTCACGAAGGAGATGAACCAGAAGCCGACGCGCGCGCCGATCCGGAACGAGGCGATGAACGGGCTCAAGAACGTGCGCGGCTCGATTGCGATGGCGCGCACGAACGTCGTCGATTCGGCGACGAGCCAGTTCTTCATCAATCTCGTCGACAATGACTTCCTCGACTTCCAGAACCCGACGCCGCAGGGCTTTGGCTACGCGGTCTTCGGCGCCGTCACGGACGGGCTTGAGGTCGTGGACGCGATCGCGAAGGTGAGTACGGGCTTCGCGGGCCCGCACCAGAACGTCCCGGAAAAGCCGGTCGTCATCCGCAAGGTCACGGTCAGCTGAGCGGGCGCTTGCATTCGGCGCCGAAAAATCGTATACTCTTCCCCATAATCACATCCGGAACAAAGGAGATTTCAACATGAAGAGACTTGTCTTGTCGGTCGCGTCCGTCCTCTCGGCGGCTTCGCTTTTCGCGCAGGAGGCGGCGAAGGCCGACCAGCCCGCGCAGCCCACTGAGGCGCGCCGTGTGCAGAACGCCGTCTGGCCCGCGTTCTTTGCGTTGGGCGAATACCCCGCGAATCCCGACGTGGTCGGCCTTCGCCTGACGATTCCGTTCTCGACGCGGCAGGAGAACGTGACGGGCCTCGACCTCGGCTTCTGGGGGCGGTCGGTCTACTTCGAGGGCATTCAGGTGAACCTGCTCCGCAGCGATGTCAAGGACCGCTGCGCGGGCTTCCAGATCGGCTGCTACAACTCGATCGGCAGCGGCGAGATGCTCGGCCTCCAGGCCGGCCTTTGGAACGAGGCGAACTCCCTGCGCGGCTTCCAGGTCGGCCTCGTGAACGTCTCCGGCGAGACGGAGGGCTTCCAGGTTGGCCTCGTCAACCGCGCCGAGACGATGCACGGCTACCAGCTCGGCCTCATCAACGTGATCCGCGACGCGGAGCTCCAGTTCTTCCCCGTCCTGAACATCGGCTTCTGACGCATGAAGATCCATCCCTTTGCGGCCATCCGGCCGAACATTGCGGACGCGGCCTTGGTCGCGTCCGTTCCGTATGATGTCGTGGACGTCGCCGAGGCGAAGGCCCTCGCGGCGGGGAACCCGAAGAGCTTCCTCCACGTCTCGCGTCCCGAGATCGACTTGCCGGACGGGACGGACGGCGCGTCGCCCGAGGCCTACGCGCAGGCGAAGCGGGCGCTCGACGGGCTCGTCGCGCGCGGCACGCTCGTGCGCGACGCCAAGCCGAAGTTCTACGCCTACCGCCAGACGATGGGCGCGCACAGCCAGACGGGAATCGTCGCGACCTTCGACACCGAGGACTATCTCGCGGGCGTCCTGAAGCAGCACGAGAAGACGCGCACGGACAAGGAAGACGACCGCACGCGCCACATCGAGACGCTGCAGGCGCACACGGGCCCGGCGTTCCTTACGTACCGCGACGACCCGGCGATCGACCTCATCGTCGCGGACGCCTGCCGCCGCGCCCCGCTCTACGACTTCGTCGCGCCGGACGGCATCGGCCACACGGTCTGGGAGATCGCGCCCGGCTCCGCGTGCGTCGCGGACGAGCTGCAGGAGCTTTTCGCGCGCATCCCCGCCGCCTACATCGCCGACGGCCACCACCGCAGCGCGGCGGCGGCCCGCTACGCGAAGGCGCACGGCTTCGCGGGCGAGAGCCGCTGGTTCCTCGGCGTCATCTTCCCGGCGAGCCAGCTGAAGATCCTGTCCTACAACCGGCTCGTGCGCGACCTGAACGGGCTGTCCGCCTACGAGTTCCTCTCGCGCCTTTCCGAGAAGTTCACGATCGGCGCGAAGGGCGCGCGCAACTGCCGCATGTACTTCGGCGGGGCGTGGCACGACCTTTCGTGGGACATCCCGGCGGGGGCGGACGTCGTCGCGTCGCTGGACGTCTCGTATCTGCAGGACAACCTGCTCGCGCCGATCCTCGGCATCGGCGACCCGCGCACGGACGCGCGCATCTCGTTCATGGGCGGCGTCCGGGGCGACGCGGCGCTCGCGGCGAAGGTCGATTCGGGCGAGAACGCCGTCGCCTTCGCGATGGAGCCCGTCACGGTCGGCGAGATGATGGCGATTGCGGACGCGGGGGCGATCATGCCGCCGAAGTCCACGTGGTTCGAGCCGAAGCTGAGGAGCGGACTTTTCGTCCACGCGGTCGAATGAAGAGCCTGAAGGCCTACTGCCGCGAGCTCCGGGAGAAGGTGGTCCACGACCCTCTTCCGCCGGAGGACGTCGCGGCCGGCTGGGCGCTCGGGATGTTCGTCGGCTGCGCGATCCCGTTCGGGCTGCAGCTGGTCGTCTCCGTGCCGCTTGCGCTCATGATGCGCGTCTCGAAGGTCGGGGCGACGGTGGGGACGCTCATCACGAATCCCGTGACGATCTTCTTCATCTATCCGGCGCAGACGTGGCTCGTGAACCGGCTCCTGTTCGACGGCTCGCTGTCGTTCAGCCGCCTGGTCGAGGTCGAGTGGACGTGGGAGTCCGTGCGCAAGCTGGGGGCGGAGGCGATGGCGTCCTTCTTCCTCGGCGGCTTCTTCCTGGCCATCGTCCTCACGCCGATCACCTACTGCGTCGTCAAGCGGCTCGTCATCCGCTACCGCGCGTTCAAGAAAACGAAATAGAGGGCCATGTCACAGGAATGGAACATCCGCGCGCGCGGACACGTCTGCACGATCTGCCAGAAGCCGCTCGTCGACAAGGCCATCGTCTTCTCCGCGCTGCGCGAGGTCGCGAACGGCTACGAGCGCTACGACTGCCACCCCGAGTGCTGGAAGGCGATGTCGCGCGACTGGGAGCCGTTCTCGTTCTGGGACAGCGTCTACTTCGCGCCCGTGCGCGAGGAGAAGAAGGAGCCGCTCAAGAAGGAGGACGCGGGCGAGCTCCTGCGCCAGCTCGTCACGCTCGACGACCCGGCGATGAAGAACGTCGTCTACGTCCTCGCGGTCATGCTCGAGCGCGCGAAGATCCTCGTCGAGCGCGACGCGAAGGAGGTCGGCGACGGGGCGGTGCGCGAGATTCGCCGCGTCTACGAAGACCGTAAGCAGGGCGACACATTCGTCATCCTCGACCCGCGCCTCCGGCTGGAGAACCTGGCGGAAGTCCAGCAGCAGGTCGTCGCGCTCCTGTCGGGCACGAAGACGCTCGGCGAAGTCGCCGAGGCCGAGGGGCAGTCCGCTGCGCCGGAGGCATGACGGGAAACGTCCTCGAGGTCCGGGACCTTCGGGTCTGGTTTCCGGTGAAGAAGGGCGTCCTCGCCCGGACGGTCGGCCACGTGAAGGCGGTGGACGGCGTCTCCTTCGACCTGCGGCGCGGCGAGACGCTTGGCGTCGTCGGCGAATCGGGCAGCGGCAAGTCCACGGTTGCGCGCGTCGTGGCGGGGCTTCAGAAGCCGACGGCGGGCGAGGTCCGTCTCGGCGGACGCGTCGCGATGGTCTTCCAGGATCCGCTGGGCTCGCTCAATCCGCGCCTCACGACGCGCGCGACGCTGGAGGAGACCTTGCGCCTGAACCGTCCGAATGCCTTCTCGGCCGAGCAGCTGCTGGAGCTGGTGGGGCTGGGCCCGGACGTGCTGGAGCGCTATCCGCACGCGTTTTCCGGCGGGCAGCGCCAGCGCATCTGCATCGCCCGTGCGCTTGCCGCGCGGCCGGAGCTGCTGATCTGCGACGAGGCGGTGAGCGCGCTCGACCTCTCCGTCCGCGCGGCGGTGCTGGACTTGCTGGCCGACCTCAAGCGGCGCCTGTCGCTGTCGATCCTCTTCATCACGCACGACCTGGGCGTTGCGCGCCACCTCTCCGACAGCCTGCTCGTGATGCACGGCGGGCGGGTCGTTGAGGCGGGCGCGGCGGCAGACGTCCTGCGCGCGCCCAAGGCCGCCTACACGCGCGCGCTCCTCGCGGCCGTGCCGCGTCTGCCAGGGCACGGTTGTCCACCTTTATCCTGGATTCTCTGACTGGGCGCGTCACCCGTGGCACTTCCGAAATCGCGCCACCATTGACGGTCAAAATGCCAAGATGATATAATACGCGCGCCTTGGTTGAAAAGCCGCGTGGAATTCGATGTTCTGCGCAAGTTTCTGCGAGTCACGGCGAATTCGCGCGTTGTTCCGAAACGCCAAGGAAATTGTGGGATCGTAGCTCAACTGGACAGAGCGACGGTTTCCTAAACCGTAGGTTCCGGGTTCGATTCCCGGCGGTCCCACCCAATCTGATGCGCCCGACGAAGAGGCGGTCGCGCACCCCGTTGACATACCCTACGGGGGTCTGGTAGACGGCGTGCCGTTTTCCCGGAAGCGGGAGGAGGAGCAAGAGATGAAGAAGTGCATCGAAGACGTGAAGTCGCTTCAGCTGCGGCTGAAGAAGATCGCCGGGCAGGCGACGAAGTGCGGCGTGATCGTCAAGTCGGACAGTGCGCAGGAGGCGGCCGACGTCTCTCTCGTCACGGACGACCTCTCGAAGGAAGTACGGCGCGTCCTGACGCGTCCGCGCGCGCGCGTCGCGTGTCGCGGCGCAGAAGGGCGCAGGATTTTGGTATAATACCGCATCGCTATGAATACTGTACTCGTTGGCGCCCAGTGGGGCGATGAAGGCAAGGGCAAGGTCATCGACTTCCTGACCGAGGAGGCGGATGTCGTCGTCCGGTTTCAGGGCGGCTCCAACGCGGGGCACACGGTCGTCGTCGGCGACAAGAAGTACGTCCTCCACCTCGTGCCGAGCGGCATTCTCCACAACGGCAAGCACTGCGTGATCGGCAACGGCGTCGTGATGGATCCGTTTGACCTCATGCGCGAGCTCGAGCAGGTCGAGAGCTGGGGCTTCGAGCTCAAGGGCCGCTTCCACATCTCCGAGCGCGCGCACATGGTGATGCAGTGGCATCGCGCGCTCGACAAGGCCGAGGAGGCCGCGCGCCCCGAAGGCGAGAAGATCGGCACCACGGGGCGCGGCATCGGCCCGGCCTACGCGGCGAAGGTCGGCCGCTTCGGCATGCGCGTCGGCGACATCCTGCGGCCCGACTTCGCCGACCTCGTGCGCAAGCAGGTCGCGGAGGCGAACCGCAAGCTCGTCGGCCTCGGCGCGCAGCCGCTCGACGCCGAGGAGATGGTGCGCCTCTACGCGCCGATGGTCGCGGCGCTCATGCCCTACGTGACGGACACGATCCAGTTCCTGCACGAGAACCTGGAGGCGAAGCGTTCGCTCCTCTTCGAGGGGGCGCAGGCGACGATGCTCGACATCGACTTCGGCACGTATCCCTTCGTGACGTCCTCGAACCCGACGGCGGGCGGCGCCTGCACGGGCACGGGCGTCTCGCCGCGCGCGATTGACCGCGTGATCGGCGTCCTCAAGCTCTACACGACGCGCGTGGGCGAAGGCCCGTTCCCGACGGAACTCCTGGACGCGGACGGCGAGACGCTGCGCCAGCGCGGCGGCGAGTTCGGCGCGACGACGGGGCGGCCGCGTCGCTGTGGCTGGTTCGACGCGGTCATCGCGCGCTATGCGCAGCGCGTGAACGGCGTCGATTTCTGGGCGATGACGAAGCTCGACGTGCTCGATGCCTTCCCGGTCGTCAAGATCTGCACGGGCTACCGGCGCGAGGACGGCTTCGTCTACACGACGTTCCCCGCCGACCTCGAGGTGCTGTCGCACTGCACGCCCGTTTACGAGGAGCTGCCGGGCTGGCAGTGCGAGACGTCGAAGGTGACGGACTACGCGGCGCTTCCCGAGAACGCGAAGGCCTACGTGAACCGCATCCTCGACCTCGTCGGCGGCAAGCTCGGCGTCCTCTCGGTCGGCCCGGCGCGCGAGACGACGCTGCGGATCGGGATCTGAAGGGCGGGGCTTTCGCCCCAGTTCGGCATGCAGCGTGTCCAAGGGAGGGCCTGGCGGATTCGCCACCAGGCCGAGACGGCTTCGACGAACGCCGACGCGCGCGCGGGCGCGCCCGGCGACGTCTTCACGGCCGACTTCCAGACGGCCGGGCGAGGTCGCCTCGACCATCGGTGGCTGTCGCCGCCGGGGGCGAACCTCCTGATGAGCGCCGTCCTTTCGGTCGGGGGCCTGTCCCCGGAGACGGTGGCGACGCTGCCGCTTGTCGCGGGCCTGGCGGTTGTCCGGGCCGTGCGCGCGCTTCTCGCGGCCTCGCCGATGGCGGGGGCCGTGCGCCTGAAGTGGCCGAACGACGTACTCGTCGGCGGACGGAAGGTCGCCGGAATCCTCTGCGAACGGCAGGCGGATCTGGTCATCGTCGGGATTGGCGTCAACGTGAATCAGCGCGTTTTCTCGCCGGAAATAGCAAATAAGGCGATTTCGCTGGGGTCTGTCCCCGGCTTTTCGGGGTCTGTCCCCACGGTTCGGGATGCGGTTCTGGACGAATTGGGGGCGCTTGACGCGGTTTGGCGGACGCAGGGATTCGAGGCCGTCTATCCGGACATCCGCGCGGTGGATGCCTTGCGGGGACAGACCCTCGCGGTTCGGCAGACGGACGAGGATCGAACGCCCCTGCGCGGCCTGTGCGGGGGCATCCAGTCCGACGGCTCGCTGGCCGTCGGCGGCGTGCGGGTCTACGCCGGCGAGGCGCATGTCGAACAGCTTGGGGAGGGGGTGCCGTGAACAGTCCGGATCCCTTCGGCGAGCTGACCCCGAAGAGGGGGCTTCCGCCCGGCTTGAAGCAGCGCTTCCCGGACCGTGTGCTCGTCATGACGACCGACCGGTGCTTCGAGGCCTGTCCCCATTGCACGCGGCAGTTCATCCTGGGGAAAGCCCCCGTCGTCTCGTCGGACGAGGATCTGGGGCGGTGCGTCGCGTACGTGAAGCGGCATCCGAAGGTGCGGGACGTCCTCCTTTCCGGCGGCGACGTGCTGACGCTCGCCGACGACGTGGTGATGCGGTTCGTCGATGCGTTCGCGGCGCTGCCGCAGGTCGAGGTCGTCCGCATCTGCACGCGCGCGCCTGTCGCGAACCCGGCACGCGTGACGGACCGCCTGGCACGGCGTCTCGCGCAGTCGGGCAAGGTCTGGGCGAATGTGCACGTCAACACGGCGGCGGAGGCCCGGCGGGCGGCGACGGCGGCGGCGCGGCTTGTCCTGCGCGGCATACCCGTCTCGTCCCAGACCGTCCTGCTGCGCGGCGTCAACGACACGCCGCGCAAGATGCTGGCGCTCCTGCGGGCGCTTTCGGCCGCGCGGATTCGTCCGTACTACGTCTTTCAGTGCGATCCGGTCGCGGGACTGGTCGAGCGCTTCGGCGTGCCGCTTGCGAAGGCGAAGGCGATCGAGGCCTATTGCGCCGAGCGGATTGGCGGGCTGGCGTTGCCGCGCTTCGTCGCCGACCTGCCGGGCTCGCGCCGCAAGACGCCCCTTGACCTTCTCTAGGCGAAACGCGCAGGGGCTGCCGCTTCCGGCGAGTCCTCGAAAAATCAAAAATCTGGGTGGACAGTGGTGGGCGAAGGTATGCGGGCGGCGCGGCGATTTGGTATACTATGCGCGCTTTTACGGTGGGGTATTTCCCCTGCCGAGGGCGACTAACCCCAACCGAGGGCTACAAGGAGATTCGTATGCAGACAGTTCGTGCCTGTTGTCGTGTGCTGGCCGCGTGTGCGGCGGCGTTCTTTTCCTTTTCACTTGAGGCGGCTCCGACCGAGCATCTCGTTTATCCGACGCCGCAGAACCTGTCGGCGAAGATTGAAATCTACCAAGACGCGGACGTTCAGAATATTTACCTCGGCGAGTGGTCTGAAACCGTGCGGGCGTCCGACACCTGGGACAGTTTCGCGTTTACGGGGGGCGCGGGGGCGTGACGCTTGACCACAACCTGGGCCGGACGCTCCTCCCCCTCGGTTCGGACGCGGCGTTCGAGGAGGAGGCGCTTCGCAATCTCGTGTCGCTCGTCCTCTCGGGGGGTCTCGTCGTTCGTTTCTCACAGGGCACGACATGACGAAGGCCTGGAGCATCTTGCCGGACGAGTGGAAGCCGATCCTGAAGGAGCGGGGGCTGCGGCCGTTCCGCGCCGACCAGATCCTGCAGGCGCTCTACCGCGACTACATCACGGACTGGGAGCAGGCGACGACGTTGCCGAAGGACTTCCGCGAGACGCTGAAGGCCGAGTTCCCGCTGACGCGCCACGAGGTCCTGGACGTGTCCGAGTCGGCGGACGGCACGAAGAAGCTCCTGATCGGCTTTGACGACGGCCAGGCCGTCGAGACCGTCCTCATTCCGGCGACGGGCCGCTTCACCCAGTGCATCTCGACGCAGGTCGGCTGCGCGATGGGCTGTGCGTTCTGCGCGAGCGGGTCGCGCGGCGTCGTGCGTTCGCTGACGGCGGACGAGATCGTCGCCGAATACCTCGCGGGGCGCGCGTTCGGCGAGATCACGAACCTCGTCGTCATGGGCATGGGCGAGCCGTTCGCGAACTATGACGCGACGCTGCGCGCGCTGAAGCTCATCAACGCCGGGAAGGGACCGAACCTCGGCGCGCGCCACATCACGCTCTCGACGTGCGGCGTCGTCCCCGGCTTCCGGCGGCTCGCGGCGGAGGGCATCCAGTTCGAGCTTTCCGTCTCGCTCCACGCGCCGAACGACGCGCTCCGCTCGCAGCTCATGCCGGTCAACCGCAAGTGGCCGATCGACGAGCTTCTCGCGGCCTGCGCCGACTACACGCGCGCGACGAAGCGCATCATCACCTTCGAGTACACGGTCATCGCCGGCGTGAACGACTCGCGCGCCTGCGCGGAGGAGCTCGTGCGGCAGGTCCGCCGCGTGCCGATGGCGAAGGTGAACCTCATTCCGCTCTCGCCCGTCGCCCACCGTCCCGACTTCAGGACGCCGGACGACCGGACGCTGCTCATGTTCCTCGACGTCCTCATGAAGGGCGGCGTCCAGACGATGCTCCGCCGTTCGCGCGGCAAGGACGCGGACGCGGCGTGCGGCCAGCTCCGCCTGCGGCACCTCGGCGGGGCGGACGCCGCCGTCGGCCGGGCGCCGGACCGTTCCGAACCGGCGCGCGCAAAAATGCTATAATGTGGCCCATGTTCAGTTCTCGCTATCGTCTCTGCGACCTCTTTGACATTCCGATCTACGTCAGCACGTCGTTCCTCGTGCTGCTCGTGCTGTTCATCCTGGACTTCGGGTCGTTCAGCTACGGGCTGTCGATGGCGCTCGTCCTCGCGCTTTCCGTGACGGCGCACGAGCTCGCCCACGCGCTCACGGCGCGCGCCTTCGGCTACCGCACGGCGGACATCACGCTCTCGCTTCTTGGCGGCTGCGCGTCGATGATCTCCCTGCCGCGCAAGGCGTCGCAGGAGTTCCTGACGGCGCTCGCGGGGCCGCTCATGAGCTTTGCGCTCGCGGGGGCGGCCAAATTGCTCATTGTGTTTGGCTTCCACTTGAACAGCCTTTATCTCTGGCACATCCTTACCTATGCCTTCTGGATCAACGTCATGCTCGGCGGCTTCAACCTGCTCCCCGGCTTCCCGATGGACGGCGGGCGCATCTTCCGTTCGGCGATGCGCCTGTTCCTGACGCGGGCGAAGGCGACGCTCGTGGCGATGTGGGTCGGCCGCGGCTTCGCGATCCTGCTCGGGCTCAAGGGCCTCTGGTCGATCTTCAACGGCGGCTCCTTCGGCTTCATCACGGTGCTCATCGCGTGGATGATCTGGCAGGAGGGCTACCGCGAGTACCGGCTGGCGCTGGCGGAGGAGGACTTCCGCCGCTGGACACAGGACGACTTCAACGCGCGCGTCTCGCCGCCGCCCTACGAACGATGAGGAGGTGATACCATGGGCAGACTCCACCTTGGCGTATTGGGTTCGGGCGCCGGCTCGAACATGCAGTCCATCGTCGATGCGATCGCGGCGGGGACGCTCGACGCGGAAATCCGGGTCGTCCTTGCGGACGTGCCGGACGCGAAGATCCTCGACCGCGCGCGGCGGCAGGGCATTCCCTGCCAGTATCTTGACTGCGCGCCGTGGAAGACGAAGCTTGAGGGACCGGCCGAAGACCGGTGCATCGAGATCCTGCGGGCGGCGGGCGTCGACACGGTCGTCCTGGCCGGGTTCATGCGCATCGTCAAGACCAAGCTGCTGGCGGCGTTCCCGAACCGCGTCCTCAACATCCACCCCGCGCTCCTGCCGGCGTTTCCGGGCGTCCACAGCTGGACGCAGGCCCTGGACTACGGGTGCAAGGTCGCGGGCGTGACCGTCCATTTCGTCGATGCGGGGACGGACTCCGGGCCGATTCTCGTGCAGAAGGCGGTGCCCGTCCTCGAGGACGACACGCCCGAGACGCTGCACGCGCGCATCCAGGTGCAGGAGCATCTTGCGTTTCCCGAGGCGCTGAACATTCTCGCGTCCGGGCAGTACGCGATCGAGGGGCGGCGCGTCCGGATTGGCCCGCGCGCCGGAGACTTGTCGGGGAAAATGGTATAATACGAATCTATGAGCGAAGAAGAGACGAAGGGCACGGAGACGGTCGGCGGCGTCCTGGAGGACGTGAACATCGAAGAGGAGATGTCGAGGGACTACATCGACTACTCCATGAGCGTCATTGTCGGGCGCGCGCTGCCCGACGTGCGCGATGGCCTCAAGCCCGTCCACCGCCGCTGCCTCTACGCGATGCACGAGCTCGGAAACGCCTGGAACACGAAGCACGTCAAGTCCGCCCGCGTCGTCGGCGAGGTCATCGGCAAGTACCATCCGCACGGCGACTCGTCGGTCTACGACGCGATTGTCCGCCTCGCGCAGGACTTCTCGCTCCGCCTGCCGCTCGTGGACGGCCACGGCAACTTCGGCTCGATCGACGGCGATCCGCCGGCCGCGATGCGCTACACCGAGGTGCGCATGCAGAAGGCGACGGACGAGCTCCTGGGCGACCTGGAGAAGGACACGGTCGACATGATGCCGAACTTCGACGAGACGCTTGAGGAGCCGACGGTCCTTCCCGCGAAGCTGCCGAACCTCTTCCTGAACGGCTCGTCGGGCATCGCCGTCGGCATGGCGACGAACATCCCGCCGCACAACCTCGTCGAGCTCTGCGACGGCATCGACTACTACGTCCAGAACCGCGAAGCCTGCACGGTCGACGACCTGATGCGCTTCGTGAAGGGCCCCGACTTCCCGACGGGGGCGGAGATCTGCGGCGTGAACGGCATCCGCGCGATGTACAAGCTCGGGCGCGGCCAGCTCACGGTGCGCGGCAAGGCCGAGGTCGTCGTGGACGCGAAGACCGGGCGCGAGAAGATCGTCATCAGCGAGATTCCCTACGGCGTCAACAAGCGCGAGATGATCACGCACATGGCCGCGCTCGTGAAGGAGAAGGTCATCGAGGGCGTCAGCGACATCCGCGACATCTCGGGCGGCCACACGAGCGACGCGAAGGGCGCGCCGAAGGGCAAGAAGACGACGGAAGACGAAATCTGCATCGTCGTGGACCTGAAGCGCGACGCGGTCGGCGAGATCGTCCTCAACCATCTCTACAAGCACACGCAGCTCCAGACGACGTTCGGCGCGATCCTGCTCGCGATCGTCGGCGGGCGGCCGAAGATCCTGAACCTGAAGGAGTACTTCGCGTGCTATGTCGACCACCGCTTCGAGGTGATCACGCGGCGGACGCGCTTCGAGCTGAAGAAGGCGAAGGCCCGCAAGCACATCGTGGACGGCCTCCTGCTCGCGATCGACAACCTCGACGAGGTCGTGCGCATCATCCGCGCCTCGAAGACGCGCGACGAGGCGAAGGCCTCCCTCCAGGCGAAGTTCGGCTTCACCGACCTGCAGGTCAACGCGATCCTCGAGATGCGGCTCTACCAGCTCGTCGGCCTCGAGCGCGACAAGCTCTCGGACGAGCTGGCGAAGCTCCTTGCGGCGATCGCCGAGTACGAGGCGATCCTCGCCGATCCGGAGAAGGTCTACGCGATCATCCGCGCGGACGTCGCCGACCTCAAGCTCCGCTTCGGCTCGAAGGAGGACGCGAAGCGCCGCACGGAGATCGTGGCGGACGCGAACGAGGTCTCGGTCAAGGACCTCATCCCCGACGAGCCGTGCGTCATCACGCTCTCGAACCGGGGCTACGTCAAGCGTGTGCCGCTCACGGAGTACAAGGAGCAGCGGCGCGGCGGCCACGGCGTGAAGGGCGCGCAGGTGAAGGAGGAGGACTTCATCCGCCTCGTCTTCGTCGCCGAGACGCATGACGAGCTCATGTTCTTCACGAACACGGGCCGCCTCTTCGTGAAGGGCGCCTACGAGATCCCCGAGGCGCCGCGCACGAGCTTCGGGCGCCCGCTCATCAACCTGCTGAACCTCCAGCCGGGCGAGCAGGTCCTGCAGCTCCTCCCGATCCGCTCGTTCGAGGGCGACGTCGACGTCTTCTTCGCGACGCGTCGCGGCACGGTGAAGAAGACGCTGCTCGGCGACTTCCAGAACGTCAACAAGTCCGGCCTGCGCGCGATCAACATCGAGGCGGGCGACGAGCTCGTCGAGGTGCGGCTCGTGAAGCCGTCCGACGACGTGCTCATGCTCACGCAGAACGGGCGCGCGATGCGCTTCGCGGCGACGGACGTGCGGCGCATGGGCCGCACGGCGACGGGCGTGCGGGGCATCCGCCTCCAGGAGGGCGACCGCGTCGTGAGCTTCGATGTCGTGGACGACGCGAAGACGCTCTTCATCGCGACGGCGAACGGCTACGGCAAGCGCTGCGAGTTCAAGGACTTCACGCGCCACAACCGGGGCGGGCAGGGCATGATCGGCATCAAGGGCTCCGACCGCAACGGCGCGGTCGTCGCGGCGCACGCCGTCTCGGACGACGAGAACGTCATCTCGATCACGAGCGACCAGCAGATGGTGCGCAGCCCCGTCGCGCAGTTCAGCGTGCAGAGCCGCATGGCGCAGGGCGTCAAGCTCGTGCGCCTTTCGGAAGGCGCGACGCTCGTCTCCGTCTCGGTCTGCGAAGGGTCCGAGGAGGCGGCGGTCGAACCTGCCGCCGACGCCGGCTCTCCCGCAGACGTTTCCGACACGACAACCACCACACCTGCAACCACCACACCTGAAGGAGAAAACGCATGAAGAAGTCCCTGATCGCCGCGGCGCTCGCGTCCGCGCTCTGTCTCGTGAACGAGTCGAAGGCCGACGGCTGGTCGCCGCTGGGCCTCGGCCTCTGCGCACCCGTCCAGTTTCCGGGGCGGACGAGCGACGTCTACGGGCTTCGTCTGGGCGGGCTCTATGGTGCGCATGCCGACGTCTATGGCCTTGACGTGACGCTCGTGGGCGCGCAGGAGCATTCCGTTGGCCTTCAGGTCGCGGCCGTCGGCCTTTCGCAGTTCACGTCCGTCGGCCTCCAGGCGACGGCGGTTTCGGTCAACACGACCTTTACGGGCCTTCAGGTCGCCGCGCTCAACTGGAACAACGCAGATTCCCTTGGCGTCCAGTTCGCGGCGGTCAACGCGAACCAGTCCGACTTCACCGGCTGGGCGGCGGGCGCGCTCAACGACTCGCTCCGCTTCACGGGCTTTCAGCTCGGCGCCTTCAACATGGCGGATGACGTGACGGGCTTCCAGCTCGGCGTCGTCAATGCGGCCCAGCGCCTGTACGGCCTTCAGGTCGGCCTCCTGAACCTTGTCTGCGAGTCCAGCCTGCCGATCATGGTTCTCGCGAACGCGAGCTTCTGATCTCGCTTGGACAGGGCGTTGCGGGACGTCCGAGGCGGCGCGGGGCGTTCGCGCCGCCGATGAGGGGGACTGGTGATTGAAGACGGTTCTCTATCTCGACATGTGGATAGGCGAGCGCATCCAGGAGATGAAGCTCGCGGGCATTCGGCGTTTTGCGCAGATGGCCGGTTGGAACGTCGTGCCGGTGTCCGAGGCGGATTCGCGTCCGGGGCGGCTGCGCGGCCTGCTGGCGGCCCATCGGCCGGACGGCGTGATCGTCGAGTGTTCGGCTGCGCGCCGGGACTTGCCGCCGTCTCGCTTTCGCGGGCTTCCGGTCGTCTATCTGGACTGTAGCCGAGGCCTTTACGGTCGCCGGGCGACGCGTGTCGTGCATGACGTGCGGCTGACGGCGGGGACGGCGTTCCGCGAACTGGCCGTGTCCCGTCCGGTCGGCTATGCCTTCGTCGGCTATCGGGAGCGTCGTAGCTGGTCGTGGCTGCGCGGGAAGGCGTTTGATGCGCTCGTCCGAAGGACGGGGGGCCGCTGTCGCGTGTTCGGGGTGCGGGACGAGTCCCGGACGGCGCGGGCCGATCGGCTGGCCGCGTGGGTTGCGCGCCTGCCGATGCGGACGGCTGTCTTCGCGGCGAATGACGAGACGGCGCGCGAGGTGGCGCAGGCGGCGTGGCAGACCGGGCGGCGGATCCCCCAGGACTTCACGCTCCTTGGCGTCGACAACATCGTTTCCGTCTGCACGGAAGGCGAACCGTCCCTGACAAGCGTCCAGGTCGATTTCGAGCGTGCGGGCTATCAGGCGGCGGCGGCGCTGGAGCCGCTTTTGCAGGGGCGCGCGGCGCCGGGTGGCGTGACGCGCTTTGGCCCCCTGATGGTGTTGCGCCGCGCCTCGACGCATGGAAGCGGACGACGGAACCCAGACGTCGCCGCAAGCATTGCGCGCATTCGGCGCGAGGCGTGCGACGGTCTGACGGCGGCGGCGGTCGTGCGCGGACTCGGCCATTCGCGACGGCTGTTCGAGATGCGTTTCCGTGAGGTCATGGGGCATTCGGTCCTGGAGGAGATTCAGCGCGTCCGGATGGAGAAGGTCTTTTTCCTGCTGAAGGAGACCGACAAGCCCATCGGCACGCTCGCCGCATTTTGCGGTTACCGCTCCGACATCGCGCTTCGCAAGGCCTTTCGGACGCGGACAGGGCTTTCCATGGCCGAATGGCGGCGGCGGAACGGACGTAAGTGAATGAGGGGCCGTTTGGCGAAAACAGGCCGTGGGTGACCGGCCCCCATCACCACCTCCCGCTCCCCCACCTCCCAGGGCTGACGCATTAAAAAAAGCGATGCCCTGCCACAATCTGGCTGGTGCCGGTTTTTGAGTTTCGCGGCGGGCGTCAGCCCGCCCGGCCTCTTGCGGCGCGGGCCTTCTTCGTCCTGCCG
>ONTV01000007.1 GCA_900320855.1 uncultured Lentisphaerota bacterium | reverse complement strand
TCCCGCGCCCGCCTTTGCGCCGTTTTCGGCCCGGATTCCGCCCGATGCCGCACATTATACCATAAATGAGAATTTCATGCGGAAATTTCTGAGACAGGTTTTGATGCGTTTTGAAAGTGGAAAATCCGCGTCTTGGAAGCGGAGAATCTGCGTCAGAATCCGCGTCAAGCTGCCTTGGCTGCGGCTGAAGTCCATGGAGCGGGCCTCCAGACGGTAGGCATTCTCAGAACCTCGATTTCGATTTGCGCGTAAACTGCAAGCAAGGCATGCGAACGCGTGCAGTTCGATTTGCGCGTAAACTGCAAGCAAGGCATGCGAACGCGTGCAGTTCGATTTGCGCGTAAACTGCAAGCAAGGCATGCGAACGCGTGCAGGATGTGCAAAGATATGTACAGCCCTCGTGTGGTGGTGCGTATTCGCCACATCGATACTATGCGCAGCCCTGTGTGGCGTGCGGATTCGCTACGCCGATGTCCTGCGCAGACCTCGTGTTGTGTGCAGACTCGCTCCGTCGATGCTGTGCCTAGCCCATGTGCGACGCGATATGCGCATTCGCTCCGTCGATGCTGTGCGTAGCCCTTGTGCGACGCGATATGCGCATTCGCTATGTCGATGCGCGGACAACCAGCGGCGCGGAGAGGCGGATCTCGCGCGGATCGTCGTCCGGCCGGACAATCCGCGCCAACAGCGTCCGCAGGACGGTCTTCGCAATCAATCTCACTGGCTGGCGCACGGTCGTCAGAGGAACGCGGAAAGACGCGGCAAGGTCGATGTCATCGAAGCCGACGACCGCCACGTCCTGCGGAATGCGCTTGTCCATCGCCAAAAGCGTCTCCATCAGCCGCACGGCCGTTTCGTCGTTTCCACACACGATTGCGTCCGGACGAAATCCGGACGCATACAGCCGCTTCAAGTCAGGCAGGCTGTCGGGCCTGAAGTCCAGCAGACGCACGGCGTCTCCGACACGCCGCAGGGCCATCTCGCCCGCCACGCCGAAGAGCCTGTTGCTCCAGTTCGCATTCCGCCGTAACACCGTGCCGTTCATCAGAAACGCGACCCTTCTCCGTCCACGCTGCAGAAGATGCTCCGCGACGCGGCGTCCGGCCGACACGTTGTCGATGGCGACAAGGTCGCATTCGCTTCGTCCAGGCGGCGCCACCACGTCCGAATCCATCAGCACGACCGGCGTCTCGGCGTTTCGGAAGATCCGGACGACCTCCCGATTCGAGGCTGACAGCCGTTCGTCGATGAGCGGGCGGAAGATGACGCCCTCGACATGCTGCACGACAAGTTCACGCGCAATCCGCCGCACGCGCGCCCGCGTCTCGGCAACCGAGCCGGCATCCAGCCCGCGCACGACCATCCCATAGCCATTGCGCCGCGCCAAGCGCCCAATCTCGCTCGCGAGGTCGCGGAAGATCTTCGCGGAGGAGACGTCCGGCACAAGCAGTCCAATTAGCCCCGACCGGCGAAGCCCCCGGCGGGTCACGAACGTCCCTGCGCCCTTCCGCCGCTGGACAAGCCCCCGTGCCGCAAGATCGGACAAGGCCTTGCGCACCGTCTCGCGTGCCGCCGCGAAACGCTCGACCAGCGCGCTCTCGCTCGGCAACTTCAGGCTCTCGCCATAGACGCCTTTCCGGATCTCCTCCAGAAGCGTCTCGCGAATCCGCACGAACTTGGCGCTTTCCTCGTCCATCGCGGCGGACGCATCCATCAGGCCGACCGGAAATCGACGAGGTGTCCGATCAGCGAACGGATGCCCCGGTAATAAAAGCTGACGTCGAAGAGAGTGCGCGTCGAGGTGAGGCGATGCCAGAGCGCACCCGGCTGGAGGAACCCGCGGTAGACGTCTCGGATCGCGCGCTTGATCTCGTCCTCCGAGACGAGCGGCGTCTTCGTGATCGCGCGACGCATGTCGTACTCGTCCCAATCCTTCGTCGCGAGCCCGCCGTTCGCGTCCAGCTCCTTGAAGAGCGGCGTGCCCGGATAGGGAATCGTGAGCGTGCACTGCAGCGTCTTCGCCCAGCCCTTCGCGAGAAGCCGCCGCGCGAGGGCGACGGTGTTGGCGATCTCCTTCGGGCCTTCCCATGCGTGGCCGAACATGAACGTGACGTGGACGTCCAGCCCCGCCTCGGTCGCCCAGCGCGCGCCCTTCTCGACGTCCTCGACCTTCAGCGCCTTCACGAAGCGGTCCAGCGTCTCCTGATTCGCGCTCTCGACGCCGAAGAGGACGAACTGGAAGCCCGCGCGGCGCATGAGGCGATAATCCTCCCGCGCGAGCCGTCCGAAGCGCATGTTGCAGTCGAGGCGCACCTTCTTCGGGAGGCCGCGCCGAATCATCTCCTCGCAGAACGTCGTGAGCCACGACCCGACGGGGAAGGAGCCCGAGTCGTCCATGATTTCCTTCACGCCATACTTCGTCACGAGCATCTCGATCTCGTCCACGACGTCGATCGGATCGCGCGTTCGGTACTTCGGGTAGAGCGTCGTCCAGCTGCAGAAGGTGCACTTGCCGTGCCAGCAGTCGCGGCCGGACATGATGTAGGTCCCCGGCGTGCGGCGGAAATTGCCGTTCTTCTTCGCGTAGAGCTCCCAATGGACGAGGTCGCGGTCGATCCACGGCGAGTCCTTGAGCGACTTGCGGAGCGCGAACGGCCGGACGCCCCGCGGACAGTCCGCCGCGATGAAGTCGAGAAGCCCGTAGTCCCAGTCGCCGCCGGGGATGACCGCCCAGACGCCCGGCTTCCCGATCGACTCCTGCGGCAGGGCCGTGACGTGGTCGCCGACGAGAACGAACTTGGGCGATTCTCCTTGCGCCTTGCTCCGTGCGACTTGACCTGCGATCCAGTTCCAGTGCCGCTTAACGACAGGCGTCTTCGTCTCGAAGACGACGAGATCTGGGCCAAAGGCGGCGAGCTGCGCGTCAAACGCCTCCGGCGTCAGCTCGGCGGCGATGCCGTCGAGGAAGAGGACGTCGTGTCCGGCCTTCTTCAACATCGTCGCAGCGGTCGCCGGGACGACGGGGAAGATGTAGGTCGGGCGCGAGAACCACTGGAACTGGCGGTTCTGCGAGAGAAGCGGCACCCCCTTCTCACTCACGAGCGGCGGATAGCAGATTGCGACTTTCATCTTACCACCAACCTTCCCACTCTCCCACCTTCCCACCTTCCCACTCTTTACCACTTATATCCGAGGCCGACGAGATAGAGGAAATCGTCCTTCTTCATGTCCGATGCAGGCTTCGAGTCGTAGTCCCACTCGATGCGCGCGTCGAAGGTGAAGTCGCCGACGAGCTTCATCTGGAAGCCGACGTCCGCGCGGACGAGATACTTGTCCCAGTCGTCGACCTCCGGCAGGAAGCGCAGGTTGTGGAAGAAGCTCATGTTGTCCGCCCACTTCGGCAGGAAGACGAGGTGGTGCGCATAGCGCACGGCGGCAAAGCCGTCCGCCTTCGCGTCGTCGTTGTTCTTCCACTCCTCCTTGATCCAGTTCGCGCCGACTTCCTGATTGAAGCTCCAGTTGCCAGTTGCCGCGAACGGCGTCTCGTCCAACCACTGGTAGCCCGCGCCGAGGCCGACCGTGTAGCGGGCGTTCAAGTCCTTGATCGTGTCGCGCTCCCAGAGGATGTCCTCGTAGGAATACGCCTTCGTGAGCCAGAAGTGGTCGTGCTTGACCTCTCCCTCCCACTCGTCCGTCGTCTTCTTCTTGTCGGTCGTCGAGGTGCCGTCCATGCCATAGTCGTAGGCGAGGCGCGCGAGGAAGCGGTCCTTCTCCCAGCGGCGGCTCGTCTCGGCGCGCAGGGCGCCGGAGTCCTCGTAGGTGTTGCCGCGCTTGCCGGTGTAGGCGGCCGTCACGCTGCCGTGCCACTTTTCTGCGACGGGGTCGATGGCCTTCACGTCGGCCATGTCAAGCGCGGCCGCGCCCGCGACGTACGCACCGTTCGTGACGGCGAGGGCCGTGCGCGTCTCGCTCTTGTCCAGGCGCTGCACGACGTGTTCGCCGACGTCCAGCCGCGCGATGTTCGCGACCTTGACCGTGACGTCGCCGAGGTCGTCGGACGCAAAGACGACGGCGTCCTTCGAGACGCTCTTGACCGTGCCCGTCAGAAAGGAGCCGGACTTGAGGTCGATCCGGTCTGCAAACGCCGCGCCGGCGACGGCAACAAGGGCCGCTGACAAGAGAACCTTCATCTCATTCATGTTCATTTCCTCCTCTGGTAGTTCGGGTCTTTCTGGAACGGCAAATACGCGTCAAATGACATCCGCTGGACACGGTTCGTCCGGCGCGGGTCGCTGTACTGCTCCTCGAGCGGACGGAGGTCGAGCGACTGGATGCCCTCGACATGGCGGCGACGGTCGCCCGGCTCGCGCCGGATGTCTTCCGTGTACTGGCGGCCCAGCACGGCGTTCTTCGGCAGACCCGCGTCCTTCTCGATGCTGCGGGGATCGACGAGCCCGACCGTCACGAAGACGATGATTTCCTTCTGCTCCTTGACGCGCTGCTTGGAGCCGAAGAGGCGCGGGCCAATCCACCACAGGTCCCGGAGCCACGGGATGCCGCTGTCGATCTGGCTCTCGACCGTGCGCGAGAGGCCGCCAATCACGGCGGTCGTGCCGCTCGCCATGCTGAACTCCGTCACCAGGCGCTGGACGTTGATGACGGGATACTTGCTCGACGTCCCGGTCGAGTCGGCGGACTGGATGAAGCCCGTGCGCTCGACGCTCGTGTCCAGCGAGCTGATCGTCGGCACGATCATCACGTTGATGATCCCGTTCGTGGAAATGCGCGGGATGACGTCCAGCGAAATGCCCCAGCTGAAAAAGGCCTCCTTCGCGAACATGAGCGAATCCTCGCCCGGAATGGCCGCCATCTTCATGTCCAGGTCGATCGACTGCGTCGAGTCGTTGATCGTGCGCTTGACGGCGACCGTCACGTTCGGGTACTTCGTCGTCATGTCGACGGTCGCCTTCTTGCCGGACGAGACGATGATCTTCGGGTTGGAGAACGTCCGCGCGTCCTCGCTCGCCTCCAGCGCGCGCAGGACGACGTAGAGGTCGCTCATGCCCAGCGTGGCGTTCACGTACGAAAGGTTGGCGCTCGACGTCTTCGGGCTCTGCGTCGTGTCGATCTTGTAGACGCCCTCCTTGCTGTCGTACGACGTCACGCCCTCCATCTTGCGCTCGTTGTAGCCGGCGTTGATGCCCAGCGTCCCCTTCATCCCGTCGAGCATCGACCAGTCAATGCCGAGCTTGTGCGAGGCGTTGTTCGAGAGCTCGACGAAGCGCGCCTCGATGTAGACCTGCTGCGCCTCGACGTCCAGCTCGGCGATCGACTTCCCGCAGGCGTCCAGGATGAGGCGCGGCGCCGTGACCATGATCGAGTTCGACTCGGGGAACGCGACGGCCATCTTCGTCACCTTCCAGTTCGTGCCGAAGTCGCCGCTCCACATCGCGTTGAAGTTCGCCGCGACCTCCGTCGCCGAGGCGTGGTTCAGCTTGAAGATGCGCGACTCGATCCGGCTCAGCGTCTCCATGCGCTCGGCCTTCAGTTCCTCCTTCGCCGCCTTCGCGTCCGTCAGGGCCTGCGCTGCCTTCTCGGCCGCCGCCTTGGCCGCCGCCTCCGCCGCGTCTTTCGCCGCCTTCTCGGCCGCCGCCTTGACGAGAGCCTCGGTCGCGTCCTTCGCCGCCTTCTCGGCCGCGCCGCGCGCGAGATTCTCCCAGTCAGCCTGGTCGCGCGCGGCCTTCTCCGCCGCCGCGCGCACCGCGCGCTCGGCGATCTCCTGAAACGACGCGCCGCCCAGCGGTTCCTCGCCGACGGCAACGGCCGCCGCCACGGCGGCCACGGAACAGATCAGCCTTTTCCTCATGATTCAGCCCTTGAAGACGAAGAACTTGCGGACGACGAAGTTGACGGCCACCGAGACCATCACGTTGACGACGAACGAGTACGTCGTCTGCATCCCCTGAAACCGCACGAGCGCCCAGATCGCCGCCGAGCCGCAGAAAATCGCAAATCCGCTGCCCGCAAGGAAAAGCGCGTACTCGACGAGCCAGCCATGCCGCCCCGGCGCGAAGACGTACTTCCGGTTCAGCAGCCAGCAGACGAGGTTCGCGACGAAGAAGCCGACGAGGTTGCAGTAGACCGCGAGCAGCGCGCGCGCCGCGTCCGAGACGTCCGCGCGCGCGAAAACGCCCAGCCGAACGAAGGCGTCGTCCGCCCCAAGGCACGGCCAGACATACGCCGCGCAGAGCGCCGCCACGACGAGATTGATCAGCGTCGCCAGGACGCCGATTACGCCATACTTGAGAATCTGCCAGAAAAGTCCACCCATATCTTCGCCGCCGCCCACAAGGCAAGCCCCGGCGGATGGTGTATTTTACCAAAATTCAGCTTCGCGCGGCAAGGGTTGCCCGCGACACGTCCACGCCGGAATTCGCCGTGCGGCTGCCAAAACGAAGGAGGCCGCGACATCTGCCGCAGCCTCCCCGTGTCGGCGCGCGTGCTGCGCGCCTGTCTGACGAGCCTTACTTCGTCAGCGCCGCCGTGACGTCGGCGAGGACCTGGCGGAGCGCCTTCGGGACGCGGTGGGCCGTCTTCGAGGCGACCTTCGAGTCCTTCGACGGCTTGGCGTCGTACTCGTCGTAGGACGCGCCGATCGTCGCGATCTCCTTCTTCCAGCCCTCGACGTCCACCTTGAGGATCGCCTCGAGGTCGGCCTTGACGACGTGGAACTTCGCCGTCTCGTCGTTGTTGGCGAGGTCAATGTCCTTCGCGAACGGAATGTTGCCGATCGCCGTCTCGTTCGCCTTGACCGTGCCCTCGATGCGCTGGCAGATCCACTTCAGGACGCGACTGTTGTCGCCGAAGCCCGGCCACATGAAGCGGCCGTCGTCGCCCTTGCGGAACCAGTTGACGAAGTAGATCTTCGGCAGCTTCGTCGCGTCGGCGGACGTGCGCTCCATCTCCAGCCAGTGCTGGAAGTAGTCCGCGACGTTGTAGCCGAAGAACGGCAGCATCGCCATCGGGTCGCGGCGGACCTGGCCGATCTGGTCGGAGATGACGGCGGCCGTCACCTCGGAGCCGGCGGCGGAGCCCATGAACACGCCGTGCGTCCAGTCCTTCGCCTCGTTCACCAGCGGAATCGTCGACGGACGGCGGCCGCCGAAGAGGATCGCGTCGATCGGCACGCCGGTCGGCTTCTTGTTGAACTTGCCGTTGAAGCCTTCCTTGTCAAGGACGGGGCAGTTGATCGCGGGCGCCGTGAAGCGGCTGTTCTTGTGGGCCGCGACGTACTTCGACTCCTTGATCTCCTTCTTCGTCATGCCCGGCTTCGGGCCCATGCGGTAGGGGTCGTCGGCGCAGACGTAGCAGGGGTTGCCCTTCCAGTCGATGCCTTCCTTCGGGGCCTTGATGCCCATGTCTTCCCACCAGATGTCGCCGTCGGGCGTGAGGACGACGTTCGTGAAGATCGTGCCCTTCTTGCAGCTCTTGAGCGCGTTCGGGTTCGAGTCCATCGACGTGCCCGGCGCGACGCCGAAGAAGCCGTTCTCCGGGTTGATCGCGTAGAGGCGGCCGTCGTCGCCCGGCTTGAGCCACGCGATGTCGTCGCCGATCGTCTGGAGCTTCCAGCCCGGGAGCTTCGGGAGCATCATCGCGAGGTTCGTCTTGCCGCAGGCGGACGGGAACGCCGCCGTGACGTGATACTGCTTCTTCTCCGGCGAGGTGAGCGTGAGGATGAGCATATGCTCGGCCATCCAGCCCTCGTCCTTCGCGAGCTTCGACGCGATGCGGAGCGCGAAGCACTTCTTGCCGAGGAGCGCGTTCCCGCCGTAGCCCGAGCCGAACGACCAGATCTGGCGCTCTTCCGGGAACTGCGTGATGAACTTGTCCTCAATGCGCTTCGCGCAGGGCCACGCGACGTCCTTCTCGCCCTTCTTGAGCGGCGCGCCGACGGAGTGGATGCAGGGGATGAAGTCGCCGTCCGTGCCGAGGTGCTTCATCACCGCGTCGCCCGTGCGCGTCATGATGTTCATGTTGACGACGACGTAGGGCGAGTCGGTGATCTCGATGCCGTACTGGGTGATCGGGTTGCCGATCGGGCCCATCGCGAACGGGATCACGTACATCGTGCGGCCCTTCATGCAGCCCGTGTAGCTCTTGAGCATGAGCTTCTTCATGGCCTCGGGCTCCATCCAGTGGTTCGTCGGGCCCGCGTCAATCTCCTTCTTCGAGCAGATGAACGTGCGGCCCTCGACGCGCGCGACATCGCTCTCGTGCGAACGGGCGAGGTAGCAGCCGGGGCGCTTCTTCTCGTTGAGCTTGATGAACTGGCCGTTCTTGACCATCATCTCGCAGATCTTCGTGTGCTCTTCCTTCGAGCCGGTCACGACCACGATCTTGTCGGGCGTGCAGACCTTGTTCCACTTGTCGACCCAGGCGAACACCTTGGCGTTCGCGAATTTCGGCGTCTTGGCCATGTTTTTGCTCCTTCGTTTCGCCCCTTTCAAGGGGCATTATTGTTAAAAAATTGGGTGTATTATATCACAGAAACCGCGCGGAAATCAACCGCGCCGCCCCAACTTGTCTGGGGTCGGCAACAAGGTGCGCGCATCGCCGACGACACCACGTCCGTTGAGCGAGGCGCCTCACGGCCGCGCATGCGCCGTCCACCAGCGCAGCCATTCAGTCCGGAAAAGCTTCGCGTTCTCCTCGCTTCGGAACGCCGCCGCTGTCGCCGCGTGCGGATCGTGCGTCGCGAGCAACGCCTGGACGTAGTCGCGCGTGACGTCCTTGAACGGCGCGAAGCGGACATCCGGCGCGCCCTTCTCCAGGAAGACGGCGACCGACCACGCCAAGCGGTACTTGAGGCGGCGCTCGGCGTCGGTGCCGTCGTAGAACGCAGCAGAATCCAGCGTGAAGAGGTGCGGCAGACAATCCGCCAGCCGCACCAGCCCTTCCGGCGAGAGGTCGGCATCCACGCCCCATGCCGTCGAGTCGGGATCCTCGAAGTACTGCGCATAGCCCTCGTTGAGCCACGGCGACGTCGGCAGCATCGCCGTCGCATACGAGAGGTACTGGTGAAACGCCTCATGGCGAATCGTCCGCAGAAGCTCGGCCGTCCCGTCCGGCGACAGGTAGGCGACGAGTTCGCGCCGGGACGGGCTCCAGTACGCCGCGCTCCAGGCCATGTTCGTGCGGTCTTCCAGCGCAAGGGCCGCCAGATACTCCGCACGGTTCGCATAGATGCGCGCGACGCAGAGGACGTTCGTGCCGTCCAGCGGCGTCGGGAGCGTCGCGGCGTATGCGGCGTGCAGGCGCGGCAGCTCGTTCGTGAGCGACGCGACGAACGGCGACGTCGGCGGCAGGTCGTCCAGAATCACGTACGCCGCCGCGTCCGTCGCCCGCCAGTTCGCGTAGGCCGCGACGGAATGGCGCGCGTCCGCGCGAAGAAGCGCGGCCTCGCCGCCCGTCGTGCGCGGCGCCGACGTCCGAATGTCGCGCGCCTCCTTGCGCAGGAACTCGTCCTCGAAGACCTTCCGCGCCGCCTCGAAATCGTCGCCGTCCGCAAGCGTCCACGTCGCGAGACACCATGCGTCCGCCTTCTCGGGCAGGTAAGCGCAGACGAGCGCGGACGTGTTCGTCCCCTGCCAGTAGTCGACGTCGGCGAAGCCGCGCGGCAGCTGGCGGGGCGGCGACGGCCTCTCGGCGAGCGCAACCGGCGAAAGGCTCGCGATCGCGTCGCGAACCTGCACGCGCTTCTTCCGGTCAACCGGCACGCACGACGCGACATACGCCTCGCGCGTCACGGTCGCCTCGGCCGCGACGGCCGGCGGGCGGACGGACAGCGTCGCCAGCGTGAAGACGCGGCCTTCGTCATCGACCCAGCGCCCGTCAACCGTCCGCGATGTCCAGAGGTCCAGCCGGCTGAAGCGATCCTCCAGACGGCTCTGCCCGTCCGCGCGCACGAGATACGCCTCGGCGCGCGGCATCTCCAGCGGCACCGGATTCGTCAGGAAAAGCGAAGCCAGGAGAAACGTCATGACGCGAAACGGGACGTGCCCTCACTTCTGGACGGTCGGCGCGCCACCCGTGACGTGCCCTTCGCGGACGAGGATGTCCGCCAGCCGCGCGTACGGCACGTCCTGCACGGCACAGTCGCCCTCGACGGCGAGCGCCGCCGACGGCTCGAACGTCCACATCGACTCGTCCCCTCGCGTTCCCTTGCACTGCCCGTCGGGCAGGTAGTCCGCGCGGCGCTCGCGCGTCCAGTGGGCCGCGTCCCGGTACCAGGCGGCGACGTCGCGGTAGAACTGCCGCGCCAGGCCGCCGAAGGCGGACTTGTTGCCGATGTCCGTCTGGCCGAGACCGCCCGTCGTGAGGCCACCGATGCGCGTCTCGGGGCAGACGATGACCGCCGTCCGCCCGTGCCGCTGCGCCTCGATGGCCGCCGTCAGCGCGGCCGGCGACGAGCCGTAGATCACGACATCGCGCGGCGCGACAGGCGCCGCCGCGAACGCCGCGCCAAACGGCAGGGCCGCCACCAGGAAGGCCATCGCCCGAAAGCCGTTTCGCCTCTTCGTTTCCCGTGTCTTCATTCGCGTGTCCTTTCCTGTTTTCTGCCTTGCTTTCTGTTCCTGTTGCCGTTTCTCCGTCCGCAAGACTAGAACGCGCCGATCGCGAGCGACGAGAACGTCGAGATCGGCGTCGTGTCGCGGTAGTTGTCGATGACCTGGCGGACATCGCGGATGAGGCCGTTCACCTCGTCGTAGAGCTTCGGGTCCTTCGCAAGGCGGCCGATCGTGCCGTTGCCCTCCTTGAGGTCGGTCGCAAATGCGTTGAGGTTCTCGAGCAGCGCATTCGCCCGCGCGACCGTCTCCTTCACGTCCACGCCTTCGGCGGCCGCACGGAACGCCGCGACGCCGGCCTCGAGGTCGTCGAACGTCTTCGCGCGGTTCAGCCGGTCCGAGACGGCGCGCGCGTTCGCCATCGTCTGCTTGAAGTCCGCGTAGACCGTGTCGTCCTGGTTGAGGAACTTGCCGACCGTGCCCTCCCCGCGCGCAATGCGGTCGGCCATGGCGTTCGCGCGGTCCATGAAGTTGTCCGCCTTCGCCCCGACCGTCCGGGCGTGTGCCGACGCGGCCGCCACGTTCGTGACGATCTCCCGCAGCTCGGACTGCGACAGGAACTCGCGCAGGCTCTTGGCGATCTTCGAGACGTCCGACATCCAGTCCGTCGGCGTCTCGCCGACGAAAAGCGTCGTCGCGAGCGGACGAATCTCGCCTTCGCCCTCCTCAAGCGCCAGGTAGTTGCCGCCCAGCATCGAGAGGTTGCGGACGGAGATCGCCGCGCCCGCGCGCAGGATGACGTGCGAATCGATCGCCGCAAAGACGACGAGGTTCGACGGCGTCACCTCGACGTGGTCGACCACGCCGACCTTCGTCCCCCGGTACATGACGTTGTCGCGCTCCTTGAGGCCGCCGACGCCGTCGAAGGCGACGCGCAGCAGGACGCGGTTCCGCCCCGAGATGACGTCCACGCCCGAGATGACGATCGTGAAGTAGCCCAGAAGCAGCAGCACCGTGACCATGAAGAGTCCGACGACCAGCTGCGAAAACGCCTCGCTTTTCTTTTTCATAGAACCTTCCTCAAAGACCCTCTCCCTCGGCCGCCGCAAGGAACGCGCGCGCCTCGGGGTTCTCCGACCGCCGGAACTCGTCCGGCGTCAGGCAGACGATGGCCCGCCCGTCCTTCACGAGCAGGATGCGGCTCGCGATGCGGAACGCCGAGCCGAGGTCGTGCGTGACGACGACGGACGTCACGCCGCGCGTGCGGTTGACGTCGCGGATGAGGCGCGTGATCTGCGCGCTCGTCACGGGGTCGAGGCCCGACGTCGGCTCGTCGTAGAGGATGACCTCCGCCTCGCAGACGATCGCCCGCGCGAGCCCCGCGCGCTTCTGCATGCCGCCCGAAATCTCCGCCGGATACTTCGCCGCGTCGTCCGCCAGCCCGACGGCCGCCAGCGCCGCCGCGACGCGCCGGTCGATCTCGCCCGCCTTGAGGCGCGTCGTCTCGACGAGCGGCAGCGCGACGTTCTCCCACACCGTCTTCCACGCGAGGAGCGCCCCCGACTGGAAGAGGTAGCCGATCCGGTCCGTCGCGACCGTCACCTCGCCCGCGTCCGGCTCCAGGAGGCCGACGATGTGCTTGAGCGTGACGGACTTGCCGGTGCCGGACGGGCCGACGACCGCGAGAATCTCGCCCTTCTCGACGTCAAACGTGAGGCCGTCCAGCACAGCGGCCTCGCCGAAGCGCTTGACGACATTCCGGAACTCGATCATCTTCTCCGCCATCAGTAGAACAGCCTCGTCACCATGTAGCCCGAAATGAGAATCGCCAGGAAGGAGACGATGACGGCGCGCTGCGTGGACTTGCCGACGCCCGTCGCGCCGCGCGTCGTCCCAAGCCCCTCCGCGACCGAGATGACCCCGACGAGGAAGCCGAAGACCGTCGCCTTCAGGATGCCCACGTAGAGGTCCTTCGCCTCGGACATCACGAACGCGCCCGACATGTACTGCTGGAAATCGACGTTGAACTGCGTCGCGCCGACGAAGCCGCCGCCGACCGCGCCGATGATGCAGCAGTAGAACGCGAGGACGGGCGCCATCAGGATCAGCGCCAGGATGCGCGGCGCGGCGAGGAAGCGCATCGGCGGAATCCGCAGGATGACGAGCGCGTCAATCTCTTCGTTAACCTTCATCGTGCCGAGCTCCGCCGCAATCGCCGAGCCGACGCACGCGGCGAGGCAGATGCCGCAGCAGAACGCGCCCATCTCCCGCAGGAGCGTCATCATCACCGCCGCGCCCAGCAACGTCTCCTGGTTGAAGCGCGCGAGCTCGAGGCCGACCTGCAGCGCAAGGATCATCCCCATGAAGAGCGAGACGACCGTGACGACCGGGAGCGTGCGGATGCCCGTCGCGTACAGCTGGCGGAAGAGGTCCTCGCGCCCCGTGCGACGGCAGAGGACGGACGGGAAGTTCGCGACGGCCTTCGCCGCCACGATCCCCGCCCACCCGACGGCCTCGACTGGCTTCAAGATGCTGCTCATCGCTCGGTCTCTCCCGCGCCTTTCCGCGAAATTTAGCGTATTATATCACATTTCCGCCGCGCCTTGGGCCTTGCAGACGGACGAGACGGCAAGCAGGGCGCGCGCGCGCGCCAGCTCGTCCTCCGTCGGCGGGCGCGCGTCCGGCAGCGTGTAGACGAGACCCAGTGTCTGCCACTTGTGCACGCCCAGCGCATGGTAGGGCAAGACTTCCACGCGCCGGACATTGCCGAGTTCGCGGATGAACGCGCCCGTCCGGCGCAAGTCCTCCTCCCCATCCGTCAGGCCCGGCACAAGCACCCGGCGGATCCAGACGTCCGTGCCACGCTCGGCCAAGTAGCGCGCACAGTCGAGGACGGGCGCATTGTCCGCCCCCGTGAGCGCGCGATGCCCTGCCGCATCAAAGAGCTTGAGGTCGAGCAGCACCGTGTCCGTCGCGGCGAAAAGCCGCCGCTGCGCCGGATCCGAACGGTCAAAGCACCCGGCCGCCGTGTCGAGGCATGTCGTCGCCCCCGCCGCGTGCGCCTTCTCGAAGAGATCCGCAACGGCCTCGGCCTGCAGCAGCGGCTCGCCGCCGGACGCCGTCAGCCCCCCTTCCGCGCCCCAGTACGGACGATACCGAAGCGCGTGCGCCAGCACCTCGTCCGGCGTCGCCTCCTGCACGGGCGGCTTTGCCCACGTGTCGGGATTGTGGCAATAGCGGCAACGAAACGGACAGCCGCTCAGGAAGACGATGAAGCGGACGCCCGGCCCGTCCGCCGCGCCAAAAGTCTCGTAGGAATGGATTCGCATCACGGGTCTGCCCCCAATTTTTCGGGGCATTATACCAAATCCGCGCGACGCCCTTTCATCTCATTTCGCGACGAGCCGTGGGACGGCCTCAATCCGCGTGACGCCCAGCCTCAGGACGGGGCTTCGCCCATTCGCGCCGGTAGAGGGATAAAAATGGACGGGGCGGCAGAAATTGCCGCCCCGTCCTTTGTTGCCGACAGGCGCGAGACCTTACATCTCGCTGAGCTTCTTGAGGAGCGCGTAGTTCTCCTTGAAGCCCTCCTCCGCCTTCTCGAGCATCGCCGTCGCCTTCTCGGCGCCGACCTTCTTCACGAGCTGGCGGAAGCGGTTCTCGCCGAGCTCCTTCGACACCGCGTTCTTCGCGAACGAGACCGTCGCGGACTTGTCGGCCGAGTCGAGCTTCACCTTGCCCGTCAGCGGGTTGTACGTCCAGAGCGGGAAGTGGACGGACTCCACCGCCGCGCGCTGGTGCGCCGGGCCGGTCTTCGTGAGAAGCCCCTGCTCGATGCAGTGCGCGTACGCGATGATGATCGCCGGGCCGTTGTAGTTCTCGGCCTCGTTGAACGCCTTCACCGTCGCCGCCGGGTTGGTGCCCATGGAGACGTACGCGACGTACACGTTCTTGTACTGCATCTGCATGAGACCGAGGTTCTTCTTGGCCTGCACCTTGCCGGACGCCGCGAACTTCGCGATCGCGCCGGTCGGCGTCGCCTTCGAGGCCTGCCCGCCCGTGTTGGAGTACACTTCCGTGTCCATCACGAGGATCTTGACGTTCTTGCCCGAGGCGAGCACGTGGTCAAGCCCGCCGTAGCCGATGTCGTAGGCCCAGCCGTCGCCGCCCAGGATCCAGACCGACTTGCGCACGAGGTTGTCCGCGACCGCCTTGAGCTGGGCGCAGAGCGTGCAGCCCGCCGCGCAGCCGGCCTCGAGGTGCCCCTTGAGCTCCTTGACGAGCGCGCGCATCTCCTCGACGCCCTGGCCCTTCTCGTCGTACTGGTCGACCTTCTGGATCTTCTCCAGGCACGCCTTCATGTCGGCCGGCGTCTTCTCGTTCGCGAGCGCCTTGCCGACGAGCTCCATCGCATAGCCGTGCAGCTTGTCCGCCGACACGCGCATGCCCATGCCGAACTGCGCGTTGTCCTCGAACAGCGAGTTCGACCACGCCGGGCCGCGGCCGTCGGCGCGCTGGCAGTACGGGGTCGTCGGCAGGTTGCCGCCGTAGATCGACGAGCAGCCCGTCGCGTTCGCGATGAGGAGACGGTCGCCGCAGATCTGGGTGAGGAGCTTGACGTAGGGCGTCTCGCCGCAGCCCGCGCACGCGCCCGAGAACTCAAAGAGCGGCTGCTTGAGCTGGCTGTCGAGCAGCTTCTTCGTGTCGAGCTTCGCCGGATCGACCTCGGGCAGGCCGAGGAAGAACTTCCAGTTCTCGGCTTCCGTCTTGCGCAGCGGGATCTGCTCGACCATCTTGAGCGCGGGCTTCTCGGTCCCGGGCTTCGACTTCGGGCACTGGACGACGCAGAGCTCGCAGCCCATGCAGTCCTCCGGCGCGACCTGGATCGTCACCTTCTCGCCGAACTTCTTCGTGAGCGCGCCCGCGTCGGCCGACTTGAGCGTCGCCGGTGCCCCTTCGAGCGCGGCGGCCGGGTAGACCTTCATGCGGATCGCCGCGTGCGGGCAGATGATGGAGCAGTTGCCGCACTGGATACACGCGGTCGGATCCCACTGCGGGATGAACGCCGCGACGTTGCGCTTCTCCCACTGCGTCGTCGCCGTCGGCCACGTGCCGTCGTCCGGAATCGCCGAGACGGGCAGCTCGTTGCCCTTCTGCGCGATCATCTTTGCCGTGACGTGCTGGATGAAGTCGGGCGCCTCGGCCGAGACGGCCGGCGGCATCTTCGCGACCTTGGCGGAGACGGCGGCCGGGTACTTGACCTCCTCGATCGCGGCGGACGCGGCCTCGATGCACTTGTGGTTCATCGCGACGACCTCCTCGCCCTTCTTGGAGTACGCCTTCGTCGCGTAGTCCTTGAGGACCTGGATCGGGTCGAGCACCGTGCCGTCAGCCTTCTTGAGCGTGATGCCCGAGAGCTTGAAGAAGGCCGTCTGCAGCACCGTGTTCGTGCGCGTGCCCATGCCGTTCTCGCGGGCGATCTTCGCCGCGTCGATGACGTAGAAGCGGATCTTCTTGGCGATGATCGCCTCCTCGACCTCGACCGGCATGTGGTCCCAGATCTCAGCCGCCGAGTACGGCGAGGCGAGGAGGAACACCGACCCCGGCTTCGCGGCCTTGAGCATGTCATACTTCTCGAGGTACGGGAAGCAGTGGCACGCCGTGAAGTCCGCCGCGTTGATGAAGTACGGCGAGCGGATCATCTCCGAGCCGAAGCGGAGGTGCGAGATCGTCACGCCGCCCGACTTCTTCGAGTCGTACTCGAAGTAGCCCTGCGCGTAGTTCTCGGTGTAGTTGCCGATGATCTTGATCGAGTTCTTGTTCGCGCCGACCGTGCCGTCCGCGCCGAGGCCCCAGAACATGCACTCCTTGCGGTCGCCCTTCGGGACGACGAACGACTCGTCGCCGAGGAGGTACTGGTGGTTGTTCACGTCGTCGACGATGCCGACCACGTAGCGGTCGAGCGGCTTCTCCGCCGCCATGTTCTTGAAGACGTTCGCGCACATCTGCGGCGTGAAGTCCTTCGAGCCGATGCCGTAGCGGGCGGCGAGGATCTTCGGGTAGGCGTACTTGACGAGGCCCTGCTGCTTCGCCTGGCCGATCGCGGCGCACGCGTCGAGGTAGAGCGGGTCGCCGATCGCGCCCGGCTCCTTCGTGCGGTCGAGGACGGTGATGACCTTGACCGTCTCGGGAATCGCCTGGACGAAGTCCTTCATCGAGAACGGACGGTAGAGGTGCACCTTGACGAGGCCGACCTTCTTGCCTTCCTTGACGAGCGCGTCAACGGTCTCGTGGAGCGTGTCGCACCCGGAGCCCATCGCGATCGCGACGTACTCCGCGTCCGGCGCGCCGACGTAGTCGTAGAGCTTGTACGCGCGGCCCGTGAGCTTCGCGAGCTTGTCCATGCACTTCTGGACGATCGCCGGGGTCGCCTCGTAGTACTTCTCGCAGCTCTCGCGGCCCTGGAAGTTGATGTCGGGGTTCTGCGCCGTGCCGCGCATCGTCGGATGCTCCGGGTCGAGCGCGCGCTTGCGGAAGTCCTCGACGAACTTGTCGTCGATCATCTCGCGGATGACCTCGGTCGGGATCTCGTCGATCTTCTGGACCTCGTGCGAGGTGCGGAAGCCGTCGAAGAAGTGGAGGAACGGGACCTTCGACTCGAGCGTCGCGGCATGCGCGACCATCGCCATGTCATGCGCCTCCTGCACGCTGTTCGAGCAGAGCATCGCGAAGCCCGTCTGGCGGCACGCCATCACGTCGCCCTGGTCGCCGAAGATGCAGAGGCCCTGGCACGCGAGCGAGCGCGCGGAGACGTGGAACACGGTCGGGGCGAGCTCGCCCGCGATCTTGTACATGTTCGGGATCATGAGGAGGAGGCCCTGCGACGCCGTGAACGTCGTCGTGAGCGAGCCCGTCGTGAGCGAGCCGTGCACCGCGCCCGCCGCGCCGCCCTCGGACTCCATCTCGACGATGGACGGGATCGAGCCCCAGATGTTCGTCTTGCACGCCGAGGCGAGCTCGTCGCACGTCTCCGCCATCGGCGAGGACGGGGTGATCGGATAGATCGCCGCGACTTCGCTGCACGCGAAGGCGATTTGGGCCGCGGCGGTATTGCCGTCAACCATGATCTTCTTTGCCATGTACCTGTTCCTTCTTGGTTTTTTGTGTTTACAGTTCGCTGTGGTTACAGCCTGAGTCAAATTTTTCGGTGATTATACCTTTTTCGGGGGACCAAATCAAGGGGTCGGCCACATCTGCCCACAGTGTTCGACAAAAACCGACAGTTCTCCCGGAATTCTCACCGCACAAGCAGCAAGAGGCCCGTGCGAAAGCCGAACAACAGCACCGTGCCGCCCTTCGACAGGCGGAACGACCACGCTGCGGGCAGGTCCTCGACCGGCTTCCCGTCCGAATCGACGAACGCGATCTCGGGCAGCGCCGCGAGCGGCGTCTCGACGGTGACGAGCGGACGGAAGCGCACGGGCGCGGCCGTCCGTAGGATCTCCGCGCCCGTGACGCGGATCTTCGCCCCCGGACGCAACACGAGCCGCTGCGCGACGAGCGACGGCGGCGCGTCCGAGAGGAGCGCGGCGGCCGGGAACTCGACGTCGCCGCCGGGAAAGCCGTCGGCGTGCGAAAGGGCCAGCGTGCCCGCCTCGACGCGCGTCGCGCCGGCGTACGTGTTCGCGGCCGTCAGCGTGAGCGTCCCCGCGCCCAGCTTCGTCAGACCGCCGCCGACGTAGTCCGCCGCGTCGTAGTCCACGAGCGTGACGGCGGCGTCGAGCGTCGCGACGACGCCCGTGTAGGTCTTCACCCGCTCCAGCTTGACCGCGACGTCGTCGCCGTAGCCGAAGCCGGGAGAGCAGACGAGGGCACTCGCGCCGTCCGTCCGCGTCGCCGCGTCAAAGTCCGTCAGCACGGCGGCCGCGGCGCCGCCCGCGCCCGTGACGCGGAAGCGGCGCGTGCCGATGGGCGTCACGCCCTCGCCGTCCTTGAACGCGACCGAGGCGATGCCCTTGCCGTAGGGCTTTTCGAAGGCGCTCCCGACCGTGACCGCATGGCCGTCCGTGTCGAGGCGCGCGCCGCCCGCGAAGACGGTCACGCGGTCGGGCGCGAGGAGGCCCGTCCCGAAGAACGCGGACGCGTCCTGCGTCGCGCGCAGCGTGCCGCCGTCGAAGTTCACGTAGAACTTGGATTCGCCCAGACCGCCCTGGTCCTTGATCGCCTGGATCGCGCTGACGGACGTGGCCCCGACGCATGTCCGCTGCAGCGCGCGGCACGCAAGCAAACCCTGCCCGTTCAGGTTCACGAGCGCCGTCGTCGCCGCGAGGGTCGTCGTGTTCGTGACCATCCAGGCGAGGACGCGGTCCACCGCCGCCGTGCAGGTTCCGCCCACCGTGAAGACGGCCTCGTAGCCGTCGCTGTCCTTGAAAGCGTCGCAAAAGCCGAGGTCGACGTCCGCGAGCCCGCCGTCCGGCCCGGCCCCGAACGTGCCGCCCAGGCCGACGTAGTGCGCGACGCCGCCGAGGCGACGCGCGAGGCGCAGCTGGCCGCCCCCCGTGCTGCTGTTGCCGTAGCGCACCGTGCCGCCGCGCTGCATGAAGAAGCCGCGCCCGTTCTCGCCGAAGCAGGTGAATCCGCCGCTCTCGTGCGTGCCGCCGCGCATGTCGAGCGTCGCGTAGGCCGCCGTCCGACCGAACCAGTTGCGGCTCCGGATGGTGCCGCGCGAGATGAGGCGCGACGCCTCGCCCGACAGGTAGACGGCCCCTCCCTGCGTATTCTTCGTCCCGATGAAGAAGTCCGCGTACGCCGTGCCGCCGTCCTTCACCTCGAAGATCCCGAAGTCCCAGTCTCCCGTTCCGACCATCCGCACGTAGAGCGGCGCCAGCGTGTCCGCCGGCGTGTCCACGGCCGCCTTCAGCGTCGTCGCGCCCTCGACGGAGAGATAGGCCGGCTTGACGTTGCCGCAGCCAAGGCCCACCCGAACCGGCATGGTGGTGGCCGTCGGCACGTTGTCGGCCCACGATTCCCGGCCCGTCACGCCCGCGATCGTGACCACGCCGGCATCGACGAGCCGCAGGGCGTCGTTCCACACCCAGAGGTTCGTCAGCGCCGCGCCCTTCTGCGCCCCGCCGATAATCGCCCAGTAGTTAGTCCCTTTCGTTCTGTTCGGGCTGACGGACAGCGTCTCGGCCTCGATGCACCCGCGAATCACGCCGCCGTAGGCTTTTTGCTGCCCGTAGGTCACGCACAGCTCGACGCCGGGGTCGGCCGTCAGGTCGCCGAGAAGATACCCCAGCCTGTCTTCAGCGGCGTTGAACTCTTGGTATCCGAGCATCAGGAGGACGGTGCCCGACGTGCCCGTGCCGTGGACGTTCAGCGGACAGCCCGCCTTGTAGACGCAGACGGTCGTGCCGGACGCCGCGTAGAGCGTCCGCTCGGCCAGCGCGCCGATTGTGCCGTCCTCCAGCACGAGACCGAGACTGCTTGTCTGTCCGGGCCGGCCGCCATTCTCGAAGAGGATCGACCCGCTTTCGAGGCGGACGTCGCCGGGGTTGCGCACCTTCGTGACGGGACGCCCCAGCTCGAACTGGTCGCTGCCCTTGAGCGAGAGCGTGTGCCCGCCCATGTCGAGGATGTTCGTCGCCCCGCCCAGGCCCCAGCGCTTCTGGGTGTAGAACGTCGTGTCGCCCTCAAGCGTGACGTTTCCGAAAACGCGCCCGTCACGCCGACGCCGGGGTCGCCCGTGAGGACGCCCTCCATGACGCGGATCGTGCCCGTGAACGTGCGGTGCGGCGTCACGCCAAAGTCGCAGGTGCCCGCGCCCGTCTTGCGGATCTCGTCCACGCCGTCGAGCCGCGGCTCGGCGTAGACGTAGTTCTCGCCCGCCGGGACGTCAATCGTCAGGCACGTCCCGTCCTGCGTGACGGTGGCGGCCTGTACCTCCCCTACGAGGAGGACGGCCAGGGCACAGCGCCCGAATCTCGATGGAATTGCCTTGATCGCTTTCGTCGCATTCATTGTTTTGCTCCTTTCGGTTTGTTCAATTGGTCGTAGTCAGATTGTCCGTTCACCTCTTCGCGTCCACGCGCCGGAAGCTCTGCGGCGCGGGCGCGGGCAGCGGCTCGACCTCGACGCCCCAGCACGCGCCGGGCGCGAACGCGAGCGGGCCGTCCAGCGCCTCGCGCGCGAACGGCGTGCGCCGGCCCTCGGCATCGACGCGCGTGAAGCGGCAGGCGTCCGGGTCAAGGCCGAGGTCCTTCCAGTCGATCCGCACGCGCGCGGCCGCCGCCTCGCGGTCGGAGAAGTTCGTGAAGTAGACGAACGCGCGAACCGGACGACCCGTCTCCCAGCGGCGCGAACCGTCCGGCGCGTAGTCGTAGGCCATCTCCAGCCGCGCGCCCGTCTGGACGATCGGCATCGTCACGGCGTATTCCTTGCCGAAGACGTCCCACCCCTCGCTCCACGTCGGCACGTCGTCGAGCAGCACGGGCGGACGGCGCATCTCCGCCTTGTAGAACCACGGCGCGTGCCTCCAGCGGAAGCGCACGCACTCGCGGAGATAGGGGCTGAGCTCGGGGTCGCGGCAGAACGACGCCGGGAACCAGCCGAAGAGCTCGCCGTCCGCCAGCACGTTCGCGAACTTCATGCGCATCTCGCGCCGGTGATTCGCCCCGCCCCGGTAGGAGCGGCAGTAGGGGAACGCGGCCGTCGAGTAGACGACCTCGAAGGCCGGCACCGTGTCGATGCCGCCGAGGATGTTCCAGCTGACGAAGGCGTCGATCTGCGCGAGCGAGTGCTCGGCGTTGCCCTCGGTCGCGAGGAAGACCGGCTTCTCCGACCGCGCCCGCACGTCCGTCAGGAGCGTGCGGTAGGCGTCCTGCCACCAGTGTCCGCCGCCGAAGGGATGGCCGTGCGCGGCATTGCGGCAGTCGATCGTCGAGAACGCGCCGATCTGGTCCATGTAGTAGCCGTCGCAGCCGGCGACGTTCATCACCTTGACGCCGTTCTCCGTCACCTTGTCGCGCCAGACGCGGGAGGCGGGACACATCGCGGCGAACGTCACCTTCTGCCCGTTCGTCTCGACCGTCCGGTAGTGTTCGGTCCAGATCGACCCGTCGAGCTTCCGGCAGGCCCCGGCGGCGCCTTCGCGCGAGAACTTCCAGTCCTCGCAGCCCCGGTCGTGCATGTCCCAGATGTGCCCGTTCGTGTAGGGGACGGCCTTGGCGCCCCAGGCGTGGATCTGGCGGAGGCCCTCCTCGAAGCCGGGCTTCGCAGGGAAGTAGTGCGGGTAGTCGTTGTCGAAGGGGATCTGGTGCCACTGGTACCACTGCGCCATGACGGGCACGCCGAGGTAGTCCATCGCCGTGCGCACGTCGTTCGTCGCCGTGTCCGCCGTGCCGTAGGTGCGCACGATGAAGCCGAGCTCCTTGAACCACTTCGGCGTCGAGACGCGCCCGTCCGGGCCCATCTGCGGATAGGAACGGCAATGCGCGCGCGACCAGTCGCGGTAGAAGAGCGCGGCGTCATACCAGTCGCCGGGCATCGCCTTCCAGACGACCGGGCCGGGCAGCGCGCTCTCGGCGGCGGGGTTCGCGCCATCCCAGGAAAGGCGGTACGTCAGCTCGATCCGCAGGGCCGAGCGGTCGGGGAGGCCGCGCATCCCGATGAACTTCGCGCCCGCGCGAGGTCGCGGTCCTTCGCGTAGCGCGCGAGCTGCGCCGCCGCGTCCGCCTTCAGCTTCGCGAGGGCCGCAGGCGCGGACGATCATCCTCCACGACCAGAACCTTCACGACTCTTCCTTCGTCCCTTCCTTCGCCGCCGGCAGGGCCAGCGTGAAGACGCAGCCCGTCGGACTGTTTGCGCGCACCGTGAGATCGCCGCCCATCGCCCGCGCGAAGGCCCGCGCCGTGCAGAGGCCGATGCCGAAGCCGCCCTTCCCGGACGTCAGCACCGTGCGCGCCCGGTAATGCCGGTCGAACGCCCGGCGCCGCTGCCACGCCGTCATGCCCTGCCCCTCGTCCGCGAAATCGACGCAGACGCAGGCGCCCGCGCGCCGGAAGCGCACGGCCACTCGCCCATAGGGCGCGGCGTACTTGAGGTCGTTGCCGAAGAGGTTCCAGAGAATCTGGAGCGTCAGCGTCTCGTCCGCGCAGACCGTCCGCGCAGACGCGGGCGCGTCCGCGAACGCGACGGGCCCGGACGCCTCCTCCGCGTAGTCGTCGGCGAAGAGGCGATAGGCCTCCTGCGCCCGCGCGGCCAGGTCGAAGACCGTCCGCGCCGGCGGACGCCGCCGACCGCCGAGGCGCAGGAAGTCCGTGACGTTGCCGACGATGAGAAGAAGCCGCTCGACGAGCCGCCGTGCCTCCGCGTCGTCGCGCCCGACCATGAAGCGAAGACCCACCAGGGGCGTCGTGAGGTCGTGCGCCGTCGCGGCGAAGAAGTCGTCGCGCGCCCGCGCGAAGCGGACGAGGCAGACGACCGCGAGCGCGCTCAGGGCCACGAGGGCGAGCGCGACCAGTCCGCCGCCGCCATAGAAGACGAGCGCATAGGGAAACGGACGCAGGGCCGGAACGTCCACGAGCCGCCAGTCCCGCGCGCCGCGCCGCAGCCAGACCGTCGCCGTCTCCCCCGACGCGACGTACCCCCAGGGCAGGCCCTCGACCTTGCCGGCCTGGCGCCAGCCCGGACGCCGCTCGGCCACGGTCGCAGAGCCGTCCGGCCGCGCGGCCATCGCCTCGGCGACCTCACGGTACGCGCGGCCAATGCGCGAGGGCTCGACGCGGATCGCGCGCGGGACGTGCGCCACGACAAGCGCCGCCCCGCCGCCGATCAGCAGGACGGCCGGCAGGCAGACGAGAGCGGAGAAAAGGACGAGCCGCCGCCGCATCAGCCCCCCATCCGGCAGCGCGCGGCGGCAAACGGCCCGGAAAGGTCGACCTTGCGCGCTGCGGCGGAGGACGTGGACGGCGCGCCCCACGCGGCGTAGCCGCCGGCGACGAGGCCGTCCACGAAACGCCGGAACTTGTGCGGCCCGGGCCGGAGGTCGTCCAGCGCGACGACCTCGGCCGTGCCGAACGTGCAGGCCTCGGACAGCATGCCCGTCGATTCGGCCGTCACGTAGAGGCGCTTCGCGAGGCTTACGAACGCGGGAATCGGATTGAAGCGGTCTTGCGAGTAGATGAGCTTGTAGTCCCACGGATACGAATCGACGACGGCCTCGACGTCCGGCGGCGTCCGGCGAGACGTCGTCACGGCCTTCGCGCCCGGCTGCGCGAAAATCGCGTCCAGCCACCGCCGCATGCCGTCCGCCGTCAGTGTCGCGCACTTGTTCGGCCCGCCGACGATCACGGCGACGTCGGGGACGACGGCCGTCCGCGCGCGAAAGTCGGCGACGCCCTTCGCGTAGAAGGCGGCGTCGTTCGCGACGAGGTTCGCCGGAATCTCGATGACGTTCGGGGCCTTCGCCGGACGGTCGAACGACGGGGCGAGGATGCAGTCGAACGTCGCGATCCGGTAGCCGCGCGGATAGAGGACGACGCCGCCCTTCACGCCGAGCCACCGCGCGAGCGCCTTCACCGCGTAGAACGTGCCCGACCCCGTGCCGACGACGGCCGAATAGCCGCCGCGCGCCAGACGCGCATCCACGCCCGTGAAGAGGGACAGCGTCGAGACGCCCAGCCAGTCGAGAAGATAGCTGAGCGCCTTGTGCGCCTTCGACTTGAAGTGGATCTCAACGCAGTCAGACGCCTCGCCCAGCGCGCGCGCAAAGGCCCGTGACTGGTTCTCGTGCCCGGCCTTGCCGTCCGTCAGAATCAGGACTTTCCTCATGTTCATGCCGCAAATTATACCATATCGACCTTACGCCCTGAACGCCACCAGGGCCTCGAGCTTCGCGAGCGCCGCGCCGGTGTCGAGCGACGCGCGCGCCTGCGCGACCGCGTCCGCGAGCGTGTCGGCCTTCCCGCCTGCAGAAATCGCCGCCGCCGCGTTGAGGAGCGTCGCCGCGCGTTTCGCGCCCCGGATCCGCCCCGACAGGACGCCCCGCATCAGCTCGGCGTTCTCTTCGGGCGTGCCGCCCGCAAGGTCGTCCGCCGGGAACGTCTCGCCCAGAAGTTCGGCGGCCGAGAGGAGCTTCGACGAGATCGCCCCGTCCTTCAGCTCCGTCACGAACGTAAGGCCGTCCGGCGAGATCTCGTCCAGCCCGCCCTCGCCACAGAAGACCAACGCGCGCGTGCTGCCGAGGTCGCGCAGCGTCTGCGCGAAGAGCGGCGCGAGCTTCGGATCGTAGACGCCAATCGCATGGCGCCGCACGCCGGCCGGATTCGTGAGCGGCCCCAGGAGATTGAAGATCGTCTTGCATCCGAGCGCCTTGCGCACCGGCGCGGCAAAGTGCATCGCCGGATGGAGGTTGCGCGCGAAGAGGAAGCCGATGCCGATTTCGCGGACGGCCCGCGCGACTGCCGCCGGCGGCAGCGAGAGATCGCAGCCGAGCGCCCGGAGGACGTCCGCCGCGCCGCACTTCGAGGTCGCCGCGACGTTTCCGTGCTTCGCGACGGCGACGCCCGCCCCCGCCGCGACAAAGGCCGCCGCCGTCGAGATGTTGAACGTGTGACGTCCGTCGCCGCCCGTGCCGACGATGTCGACGGCGTCGAGCCCGCCGAGATCGACCTTCACGCCGGCCTCGCGCATCGCCCGCACCGAGCCGGTCAGAACGTCCGGCGTGACGCCGCGCGCGTTGTAGTCCGTCAGAAGCGCGGCGATCTCGCGCTCGGACATCTCGCCGCGCATGAGCGACGCCATCGCCCGGTACGCGCCCGCCGCCTCGGTCGATTCCGTCCGCGTGCGGATGCCGAGGAAGTTCTTGAGCTGACGGACGCCCTCCGGCGTGCCGATGGACTCGGGGTGGTACTGGAGCGACTCGATCGGCAGGGTCTTGTGGCGCAGGCCCATGATCTCGCCGTCCTCCGACTCGGCCGTGACCTCGAAGCAGTCCGGCAGCGTCGCGCGGTCGACGGCGAGCGAGTGGTAGCGCATCGCCTCCATGCCCTGCGGAATCCCCGCGAACAGGCCCTTGCCGTCATGGCGCAGACGGCTCGTCTTGCCGTGCATGAGCCGCTTCGCCGGCACGATCTTCGCGCCGAACGCCTGGGCGATGGACTGGTGTCCGAGGCAGATGCCGAGGATCGGCACCTGGCCGGCGAACGCCTTGACCGCCGCGAGCGTGACGCCCGCCGAGTCGGGGTTGCCCGGCCCAGGCGAGAGGACGATGGCCTCGGGCTTCAGCGCCGCGATGCCCGCGACGTCGATTTCGTCGTTCTTCACGACCTTCACCTCGCGGCCAAGCGACCGCAGCGCCTGCACAAGGTTGTAGGTGAAGGAGTCATAGTTGTCAATAAGAAGGATCATAGCTTTGATTGAATTTACGTTGCCTAAAATTTAACTTTTTTCAAATGAGTTACCTCAACTTGAACTGAAGTTAAGTTGATTTTGCCTTTCTCCTCTGTCTTCTGTCCTTTGTCCTGTCCCGTCCCCGTCCAATCCCGCCCCGCCTTTTACAGTCCGGCGGCGAAGCGCGCCGCCTCGAAGATGGCCTTGGACTTGTTGACCGTCTCGCGGTACTCCTTCGCCGGATCGGAGTCCGCCACGATGCCCGCGCCCGCGCGCATCGTGAGGACGCCCTTCTCCAGGATCATCGTGCGGATGACGATCGCGAAGTTCATGTCGCCCGTGTAGCTGAAGAATCCGGCCGCGCCGCCGTAGATGCCGCGCGGCGACTTCTCCAGCCCGGCCAGCAGTTCCATCGCCCGCACCTTCGGCGCGCCGGTGAGTGTCCCCGCCGGGAACGCCGCCTCCAGGAGGTCGAACGCGTCCTTGTCCGCCTCCAGCTCGCCCGTCACGTGCGAGACGAGGTGCATCACATGCGAGTAGCGCTCGACGTGCGCGAACGAATCGACCTTCACGCTCCCCGTCTTCGAGACGCGCCCGAGGTCGTTGCGTCCGAGGTCGACGAGCATCACGTGCTCCGCGCGCTCCTTCGGGTCGTCCCGGAGCTCGGCCTCCAGGATGCGGTCGGCCTCGGCTGACGTGCCGCGCGGACGCGTCCCCGCGATGGGCGCGGTCGAGGCCGTGCGGCCCCGGAGCTTGACGAGCTCCTCCGGCGACGAGCCGATGAGCGTCTTCGTCCCCAGCTTCAGGAAGAAATTGTACGGCGAGGGGTTCACCATCCGGAGCGCCCGGTAGAGCGCGAGCGGCGGGATGTCCGTCTCGGCCGTGAACTTCTGCGACGGCACAATCTGGATGACCTCGCCCGCGCGGATCGCCGCCTTGCACTGGACGACGATTTCCTCGAACGCCGCCTCCGTCATCTCGGGCCTGAACGGCGTGAGCGTGCGCGGCGCCGGCGCGGCGGACGGCGCATCCGCGAAGCGCGCGATCGACGCCGCGCTCAGGAGCCGCGCGGCGACCGCGTCGATCTCGCCCTGCGCGCGGCGATAGGCGTCCGCCGCCGTCTCGCCGGCCTCGACGCCCGTCACGCGGATGACGAGAACGGTCTGCCGCACGTGGTCCATCACGAGCAGCGTGTCGGTGAGGAGGAACGCGCTCGACGGCGTGCCGGGCTCCGGCGTCAGCTTCACGCGCGGCACGAACGCCCGCACCGCGTCGTAGGCGAGGTAGCCGATCGCGCCGCCCTGCAGGGACGGCAACTCTGGCGCGGGCGCGAAGGGCCGGGCCGCCAGCGCGGCCTTCACCTGCGCGAGCGGCGCCTCGCCCGGCGCGGCCGTGACGACGGCGTAGGGATCGACGCCAAGATAGGAGTAGCGGCCGGGATTCTCGCCCCCCGCGACGCTTTCGAGGAGGAAGACGCTCTCGTCCGCCGCCGCGCGCGTCAGGATGGCGACGGGCGTCTCGCGGTCGGCGAGGAACTCGCGGTAGACGGGTGTGCAGAAGCCGCCGTTCGTGCGGCGGACAAACTCGCTTTCGGTGAGGCTTTTGAGCATGGCTTGATTTTCCTTTCTTTCAATCGGTTTTCGAATGGGGATTTTTCGGATGAAACAAAAAAACAGAAAGCGGACCGTCTTCGTCTGACGATCCGCCTTTGGGTACTGGACTGGGGTTTCGCGTTTCGCAACTACACGGCAACCGGCCCGCGGATGTAAGACCCGTGGCGCCACCACCAGATGCTGCTGAACGTGTTGCGATTCATTTCAATCACGTTTCCCTTTTCGGAACAATGGCGCGTAGTGTATCACTTTCGCCGCGTTGCCGTCAAGGGGGTTGGCCACCATTGTCACGCTGTGGCCTTTCCCGCGCGCCCCCCTTGTTCACGGCGGTGAAATATGGTATCATATTCGCCGTTTTGCCAA
>ONTV01000074.1 GCA_900320855.1 uncultured Lentisphaerota bacterium | reverse complement strand
ACGAGACAAGGGTAGTGTCTCAAAAAACGCCCAGAATGTCAAGCGAGCCCAACTCTCAACAACGCACGGAGTCGTTACTGCCTATCTGAAATCGCCGTGTCCTCTGCGGAGAGACTTTTTGCTATACTATGCGCCATGAACCACGCGATGCCATTGAAGGGTCTCGACTTCGCCGTCATCGCCGCGTATTTCGCGGTGACGCTGGCGGCCGGCCTCTTCATGGGCAGGTTCGTGAAGAACGCGGGGGACTTCTTCTCCGGCGGCAAGCGCGTCCCCTGGTGGATGGGTGCCGTGAGCGCCTACATGGCGATGATCTCGTGCTTCGTCTTCATCGCCTACGCGCAGATCGGCTATGAGGACGGGCTCGTCGGCGTGCTGGTCTTCTGGTCCACGGCCGCGGCGATCGTCCTCGGCACGTTCATCTTCGCGCGCCGCTGGCAGCGGGCGGACGTCGCGACGCCGGTCGAGTACCTGGAGCGGCGCTACGGCCCGGGCGTGCGGCAGGTCGTCTCGTGGTGCGGCGTCGGCTTCCGCATCCTCAACAACACCGTCCGCCTCTACACGCTCGGCATCATCGCCTCGCAGTTCCTCGGCATCTCCCTCGCGCGCGGCATTGCGCTCGGCGTGGCGATCGTCCTCGTCTACTCCTGCATGGGCGGGATGTGGAGCGTCCTCGTGACGGACCTCATCCAGTGCGTCGTGCTGCTCGGCTTCTCGCTCGCGGTCGTGCCGCTCGCGCTGGACGCGGTCGGCGGCCTCGGCGCGCTCCGCGCGGCCCTGCCCGACCACTTCTCGTTCTTCCAGGGGCATCGCGGCACGTGGACGTTCCTCGCGGCTTACTACCTCATCGTCTTCATCAAGTACAATGGCGAGTGGAGCTTCATCCAGCGGCTGACGAGCGTCCCGAGCGAGCGCGACGCGGTGAAGATGGGGCTCCTGACGGCGGCGACCTTCCTCGTCTTCCCGGTCGTCGCGGTGCTGCCGGCGATCGCCGCGCGCGCGTACCTGCCCGACCTGCCGCCGGAGCTGCACGAGCGCTGCTACATCGAGATGTGCATCCGCCTGCTGCCGCCGGGCGCGCTCGGCCTCATGGTGTCCGCGATGCTCTCGGCCTCGCTCTCGACGCTCGCGAGCGAGTTCAACGTCACGGCGAACGTCCTCACGACGGACATCTACCGGCGGCTCTTCCGTCCGCAGGCCGGCGAACGCGAACTCCTCTTGGTCGCGCGCGTCGGCACGCTCGCCCTCGCGTCGGCGATTGCCGTCGGCGCGCTCTTCGTGGCGGGCCTGGGCGGCGCGTTCGAGGCGAACAAGCTCCTGATGGCGCTCTTCGGCGTGCCGGTCGTCATTCCGTCCGTCTTCGGCATTCTCTGGAAGCGGCCGAACACGGCGGGCGTCTACCTCTGCCTCGCGCTCGGCGTCACGTCGGGTCTGCTGCTCAAGTTCCTGTGGACGGGTCTCTCGTGGGAGGCCGGCACGTTCATCCAGGTCGGCGTCGCGCTCGCGGCCTTCTGGCTCGGCGCGCTCTTCGGCACGTCCGCGCGCGAGCGGGCGTCGAGGGAGGCGCTCTTCCGCCAACTGAACGGAGCGGAGAAAGGATCGAAGAATTGAAAACGTTTGGCGAACTCTACGCGGCGGTGAAGGACCTGCCGATCGTCGACTGGCACAACCACCTCGACCTCGCGGCGGTCGCCGAGGACCGTCCGCTCGGCTCGCTCCACGAGGCCTGGGTGAAGGCCGACCCCTACAAGCACCGCGCGATGCGCATCTGCGGCGAGCCGGAGCGCCTGATCACGGGCGACGCGCCGGAGGCGGAGAAGTGGGCGGCGTGGATGCGCACGCTCCCGAAGCTCGTCGGCAACCCGCTTTTCGCCTGGGCGCGGCCGGAGCTTGAGTTCCTGGGGCTTGACCCCGAGCCGTACCTGCACGGGCGCGGTGAAGACGTCCCGCTCGCCGGCTGGACGCCGCAAAGGATCCTCCGCGCGTTCAATGTCGAGTGGATGAGCCCGTGCGTGGGCGCCTCGCAGCTGAAGGGCAACGGGCAAGATGCCCGCAGTCGCGGGTGGGCGTCCCGCCTTCCTGCCGGGGTGTGCCCAAGCCTTCGGACGGCGGCGGGCGAGCGCGTTTCGCGCGAGGCGCTTGAGGCGTTCGAGGCCGCCGGATGCCGGATCGTGGACATCAGCGTTGACGACACGGCGCAGCTCTGCGAACATCGTGCATCGCTTCATGACGTCGCGTCATTTGCGTCTTCCCGCGGCTGGACGATGCTCCTGCACCTTGGCGCCCTGCGCGAGACGAGCACGCGCCTCCGCGCGGCCGCAGGCCCGGCGGGCGGCTTCGCGGGCATGCGCGCGCCGGTCGATCCCGCCGCCGTCGCCGCGTTCCTGGACGGGCTGGAGCGGAATGATGCGCTGCCGCGCACGGTTCTCATGTCGCTCAACCCCGAGGCGCACGCGCAGCTCGCCGTCCTCGCCGGCTCGTTCGTCGGCGCGGGCCAGCCGGGCAAGGTGCAGCTCGGACCGGCCTGGTGGTGGTGCGACCACGAGGAAGGCATCCGCGACGTCCTGGAGAAGAACGCGGCCTACGGCGTCCTCTCGACGTTCGTCGGCATGACGACGGACTCGCGCTCGCTCCTCTCGTTCGTGCGCCACGACTACTTCCGCCGCGTCCTCTGCCGGTGGGTCGCGGAGAAGGTCGCCGCCGGCTCGTTCCCGGACGACGAGGCGCTGCTGCGGCCGCTTCTTGAGAATGTCTGCTACCGAAATGCGAAGGAGATGGTGTCATGAGCTATTGCACGGACAAGATTGCTGTCGTCACGGGCGCGGGCGGGACGCTCTGCTCGGCGATCGCGACCGATCTCGCGCGCCAGGGCGCGAAGGTGGTGCTGGTCGGCCGGACGGCCGCCAAGCTGGAGACGACGGCCGCCGCGATCGCGGCGTTCAGGGGCGTCTGCCGCGTCGAGGCGGGCGACGTCACGGACGAGGCGGCGATGCGGGCGATTGCCGACCGCGTCGCGGCGGACTGGGGCCCGTGCCGCATCCTCGTCAACGGCGCGGGCGGCAACAACGTCAAGGCCATGCCGACGCGGCTGAGGTTCAGCGAGAAGGACCTCGAGCCGACGAAGGACTTCGCGAAGGATCGCGGCTTCTGGGACATCGACATGGTGGCGTTCAGGTCCGTCCTGGAGGCCAACACGCTCGGCACCGTGATCCCGAGCCGCATCTTCGGCCTCCAGATGGCGAGGGCCGGCGGCGGCGCGATCCTCAACTTCGGCTCGATGAACACGTACCGTCCCCTGACGCGCGTCGCGCCGTATGCGATGAGCAAGGCGGCGATCGCGAACTGGACGATGTTCTTCGCGCAGTACATGGCGCCGGCGAAGGTGCGCGTCAACGCCGTCGCGCCGGGCTTCTTCGTGAACGAGCGCTCGCGCCAGTACCTGATGACGCCGGACGGCGGGCTCTCCGCGCGCGGCGAGCAGGTGATGGCCCACAGCTGCATCAGGCGCTTCGGCGAGGCGGAGGAACTGCTGGGCTGCGTGAACTGGCTTCTCGACGACGAGAGGGCCGGCTTCGTGACGGGCATCACCGTCCCCGTCGACGGCGGCTTCCTCGCCAACGCGGGGGTGTGAGGGGTCGAAGAAAAAGGGAAGAAGGAAGAGGTAAAAGGGAAGAAGGAAGAGGGAGGAAGTAAGATGAAACTTGTCGAATTCGTTCCGCCCGTGAAGCATCCCCTCTGGACGCTCTGCCGCCAGATGGGAATCACGGACGTCATCGTAAAGGTCAATCCGGCCTTGACGGGGCTGCCCGACCCGTGGCGGCACGCGACGCTCAAGAAGGTCGTCGACGGCCTCGCCGCCGAGGGGCTTCGCGTCGTTGGCCTTGAGGGCGACCCCTTTGACATGGCGCCGATCAAGCAGTTCGGCGAGGCGGCGCCTCTCGTGTCCCGTGGAGCGGACGCGAGTCCGCAGATCACCGCCGCCGACCGCGAGAGAGCCCTCGCCCGCTACCGTGAGCTTCTCGAGTCGATGGCCGCGCTCGGCATCGGCCTCCTCTGCTACAACTTCATGGTCGGCCCCGGCTGGTCGCGCACGGGCGTGCGCGCCGTGCGCGGCGGGGCTCTCGCCACCTATTTCAACAAGGCCGAATACGAGGCGTCTCATCCCGCAACCCCCAACTCTCTCCGCCTCGCCGCCGACCAGGTCTGGGCCAATTACGAGCACTTCATCAAGGCCGTGATGCCGACGGCGGAAAAGGTCGGCGTGCGCATGGCGCTGCACCCCGACGACCCATGCCTGCCGTCGCTCGGCGGCTACGCGCGCATCTTCGGCTCGGTCGCGGACTACGACCGCGCCTACGCGCTCTATCCTTCGCCGTCGAACGCCGTCACCTTCTGCCAGGCGAACTTCAAGCTCATGGGCGCCGACCTCATCGCGGCGGCGCGGCACTTCGGCCCGCGCATCGCGTTCATCCACATGCGCGACGTCGAGGGCGACAGGACGGACTTCACGGAGCTTTTCCACGACCAGGGATCGACCGATCCGTTCGCGCTCATGCGCACATATCGAGAGCTTGGGCTTGACGTGCCGGTGCGCGGCGACCACGTGCCGGAAATGGCGGGCGACCGCCTGCTCGCGCCCGACGCCGTGCCCGGGTATTCCGTCCTCGGCCGCCTTTTCGCCGACGGCTACCTGAAAGCCCTCCTGAAAGGAGCCGAAGTTGCGTAGACTGTCGTTAGTTGTCCTTCTTTGCTCCTCTGTCGGTTGCAACCGTGCGCTTCCGCCAGTCGTCGGTCCTCTGCCCTGCCGCGAGGCGATGACGGACCTCGCGGCGGACCCGGAGATCCTCGTGAGGTCGAACGGCGGCCTTTTCACGCATTGGGGCGGCAGCGCGGGCGCCCGGCCCGTCTCGGCCCCGACGGCCGTCTGGGTCGAGACGGACATGGCGACCAACGGCCTTGCCGTGCTGACGCTGGTGGAGAACAAGGGGCATCGTCCATCGAATTTCTTTGTCTCCACGAGCCGCTGGGAACGGGTCACGCGCTTTGAGCCCAACGTGCCGGCTGGACTTGCGGTCAAGTTCATCTCGGTGAAGTTCGTCGCCGAGAAGCCGTTTGACGAGCGGCAGCTCCATGTCCTCTCCGTCACGGGCGAAGTGCAGGACGACGGCGCGTTCACATACAAGGACACCTCGCTGGCCAACCTGTTCGACGCGACGGCGGGCAATAAGTTCATCGACGGGGACTGCGCGAAGGCGCCGTCGCGGATGGACCCGAAGACCTGGCAGGCCTTCACGCTGCGCCTGGCGGCGGACGCACGTCCGGCGCGGTCCTATGACATTCAGGCCAGCCAGGGCTACAACCCCGACAAACAGCCGGGCGGCGCCTGGAACGCCAACCACATGTGCAACTTTGAGGTGCGCGGGCGGCGTGTCGAGGCGAGCGTCGACGGGCGCAGCTGGGACTTGCTCGACGAGCAGTATCTGGACGGGCCGCCGCTGACGGGAACGGGCCGCCGGTGGTACGCGGTCTACGGCGAGACGATCAACGGCGTCCAGGCCGGCTGGCATCCGGCGGACTTCCCGAAGGTGTGGGACAACCAGATCCACGTGCGCATCGACCCTTACGTCGTGCCGGGCGACCCGTCGTCGGGCCTCCTGCGCGGCATCGAGCCCCTGGGGCGCGAGTCGCCGAACGGATCGGGCGACCATCGCGTGCAGGCCTACTGCTTCCGCGCGTGCCTGACCGACGTCCCCGAGAACCGCATCCCCTTCGCGAAGCCGGAGGGCTACGACGCGCGTGACTACGAGATCCTCTTCCGTCTCGCCGAGGCGGGGGAGGACCTGGCGCTCGTCAACTTCGCCGCGATGCCGAACCGCAAGACGGACACGAACAGCCGGGGCGGGTTCTCGACGGACTTTGTCGGCGCGAACTGGGACTACCCGGAGGCGTCCGACGAGCGGCGCGAGGAGATCGTGCGCGCCCACCTGAAGTACCAGCGGGGGCTCTTCTGGACGCTCGCGAACCATCCGCGCGTCCCGGCGGGCGTCCGCGCGTTCTGGTCGCGCTGGGGGACGTGCCGCGACGAGTTCGCGGACGGCTACGGCGACGGCTGGCAGCGCCAGCTCTACGTGCGCGAGGCGCGGCGCATGGTCGGCGCGTACGTGATGACCGAGCGCGACTGCCGCCGACAGCGCCAGGTGTCGCACCCCGTCGCGCTCGCGGCCTACGGCATGGACTCGCACAACGTGCGCCGCCATGTGGTCGACGGCCGCGTCGCGAACGAGGGCGACGTGCAGGACCACGGGTTCCCGCGCCCCTATCCGGTCGAGTACCTCGCGCTCGTGCCGCGACGCGGCGAATGCGCGAACCTGCTCGTGCCCGTCTGCCTCTCGGCCTCGCACATCGCCTACGGGTCGATCCGCATGGAGCCGGTGTTCTTTGCGCTCGGGCAGGTCGCGGGCACGGCGGCGGCGCAGGCCGTCGCGGACGGGCGCGCCGTGCAGGACGTCGATTACGGAAGGCTCAGGGAAAGGCTGGTGAAAGATGGAATGGTTATCGAATAGGCAGACGGCGCTTTCGGCCCTCGCTGCGGCGCTGGCCGCCGGGACGCTCGGCGCGACGGACATGGAGCACAAGGCGAAGGTCGTCGCGACGGTCCGGACGGCCTTCGCAGGTGTTGCGGAGGCGACGTGCGACGATCCCGGCTTGTGGACGTTTGACGTTTCGGCCTCGACGGACGAAGGGCGAGACGTCGTGACCGTGCGCATCGCCGCACCGGCGGAGACGAACCCGCCGCCGTTCGGCGTCTACCTGCGCGGCAGCGGCGCGGGCGTGCAGAACGTCTGGACGAGCGACACGTCTGTCAACGGCGACGCGCGGCATCTTCGCCCCAAGCTTTGGTGGGGATGGTGCGCGAAGTACCGCTCGGAGCTCGCGCGCGACCTGCCGCTTGCGGTTGGCTTCAATGCGGTGGAGCGCGCGCCGGTCGCCCTCGCCGCGTCCGAGGCGATGCGCCCGGTCGCGTTCGGCCTCTATGCCGATGACGAGACGTGCGACGTCATCGCCCGCTGCGAGTTCTTCGCGCAGCCAACGGCGCCGATGCGGGCGTATGCGGTCTCTGTGCTGGTCGACCGCCGGAACGGCACGCTGCCCGACACGGTGCGAGAGGCGGCGGACTGGATCTCGCGCGTGAACGGCTTTCGTCCGGCGCACGTTCCGGAGGCCGCGTTCGAGCCGCTTTACTCGACATGGTACGCCTATCTCCAGGATGTCCGCGCCGAGCCGCTGGAGGCGGAGGCGCGCCTCGCCGCCGCACTTGGGATGAAGACGATGATCCTCGACGACGGCTGGCAGAAGGAGGACAGCGCGACGTTTTACTCGGCCGTCGGCGACTGGATGCCTGTGCCATCGCGTTTCCCCGACATGAGGGGGCACGTCGCGAGGGTCCGGGCGGCGGGGCTCAAGTACATGCTCTGGCTGGCTGTGCCCTACGTCGGGGACGAGTCGAGGGCGTTTGAGCGGTTCAAGGGAAAGTATCTTCAGGTGCGCGGCACGAAGTCGCCGGGCCGGAGCGCGATTCTCGACCCGCGTTTTCCGGAGGTGCGCGAGTACCTGATCCGGACATATGAGCGCGTCGTCGGGGAGTGGGGCTTCGACGGCGTGAAGCTCGACTTCATCGACGCTTTCGCGGTCGATGGCGCGGATCCGGCGGTTGCGGAGGGATACGCCGGGCGCGACTTCCGGGAGGTGCCGCTCGCCGTGAACCGGCTGATGAAGGACGTTCTCGTGCGGCTACGGAAGATCAACCCGGACGTGCTCGTTGAGTTCCGGCAGAGCTACATGGGGCCGGCGGTTCTACAGTACGGGAACATGATGCGCGCGTGGGACTGCCCGGCCGATCCCTGCGCGAACCGACGGCGCATCTGCGACCTGCGGCTCACGTCGGGGCCGCTGGCCGTCCACTCCGACATGCTGGTCTGGTCGAAGGACGAAACGCCGGAGGGCGCGGCCTTGCCGATTCTGAACGCGCTCTATTCGACGATTCAGTATTCGATGGTTCTCGCAAAGATACGCCCCGACCACCGGGAGGTGATCCGCCATTGGCTGGACTTCTCGCGCCGCCACCGCGACGCGCTCGTGAAAGGGCGTTTCACGCCGCACCACGCCGAGAGCAGCTACACGTGGATCGAGGGGGAAAGCGAAACCGAGCGTGTCGTCACGTCCTATTCGGGCGATGTGGTCGTGCGCACGGGCGAGCCTGACCGGACGGTCGTTCTCGTCAATGCGACGGGCGCGGAGGGGATGGTTGTCGATTTCGCGGCGCGCCCGGCGGCGGTTCGGCTCTTCAACGTGTTCGGGCGGCCCGCCGGGACGGCCGCGCCGGCGGCCGGGCTCGTCCGTCTGCCCGTCCCCGCGTCCGGCTTCGCCGAGGTGACGTGGTGACGTCGCCGTTGGGGGCAGGCTCGTTCCCGCAGGCCGAGTCCGTCGCCGGGTCGCGCGTCTTCGACTACGTCGTGCAGGCGTTTGCGGGCGGACGGGAAGTGCGGCGCGCCACCGTGCTGGCGGTCGGGTACGACTTGCCGGAATCGCGTGCCGGCACGGGCGGCGAATGCCTGTTCGGCGTCCACGAGCTGCCGAAGGGCGTGCCGACCGTCTTCTCGGTGACGCCGCGCAACTGCTACGGCGCGTGCGGCCGGGCGCTGCTGACGGACGGCCTGATTCCCGCTTAGCCGGCCAAGTTCCTCTCTGCCATGGGATAGACTGGGAACAGGCCCCGGCGAAGGCCGTGTCAGAACAAGTCGGAATGGGTACCGGTGTCAGTGAGCGTGAGGACGAGCTCGCCCGAATCGTGGTAGAAATACAGCAGCACCCAGTCGTTCTCGATGTGGCAGTCGCGAAGTCCGGCAAGATCGCCGGAAAGCGCATGATCCTTGTTCTGGGCCGGAAGGGGTTCGCCAGTGGCGAGCTTGGCGACCACCGCCTCAAGCTTGGCTCCGTCCTTTCCGCGCGCGAGCATCTTCTTCAGGCTCTTGCGGAAGCGGGTCGTTTGAAAGACGCGGTATTTCATGCGAAGAGGAAGTCGTGGAGTTTGGCAGGATCGTCGCAGAACTCGGCGCCGGGCGCTTCGACTTCACGTTTTGCCTCGTCGTATGCATTAAGAATCCGCTGGCGTTTGCTCTGGCGGGATAGGGCGAAGGGAATTCCGCCGACGTCGCGCACCTTGTTCATGAAGCAGTTGAAGGCCGTCGAAAGGTTCATGCCGATGTCTTCAAGAATCTCCTCAACGTCGGCCTTGAGTTCGGGGTCGGTTCGGAAGGTGATGGTGGCTGTCGCGCTCATTGATTGTTCTCCTTTTGTCAACAAAGATGCGAATAGTGTATCAAAGATATCTTACACAGTCAATACGTCCGCCGTCGGGAACAGGCCCGCGTCCGGTTTCCCGCGCGACACGCGCGAAACAAGGTACGCAGACGAAGGGCCGCCAAGAGGCTGTCGATACTCAGAGCTCGACCGTCGCCGTGACCGGGAAGTGGTCGGAGGGGTAGAGGGTCGTGCCGGAGCGCGTGTCCGCATGCGTGGCGTAGTCCTTCACCCGCACGCCCGGCGTGACGTAGATGTAGTCGATGCGGGGCCCGCAGTCCGGCGAGCCCATGCGGGCGTTCCGCGTCTCGACGGGAAGCGCGAGCGCCGTCGCCGCCGAAATCTCGTCCGCGCGGTAGGCCCAGCCGGTGAAGGTCCGCCAGGGGCCGGCCGGCGGCGTCTCGGTCGCGAAGAGGGCGTTGGCGAGGATCTTCGACACGGCCTGGGCGGGTTCTTCGTTCTCACGGCAGTTGTGGTCGCCCGTGAAGACGATGGGCGCGCCGCCGCCAAACGCCTTCATTCGCCGGATGATGAGCAGCATGCCCTCCTTGCGGGCGAGGGCGGAGACGTGGTCCGTGTGCGTGTTGGCGAAGCAGAAGGTCCGCCCCGACGTGCGGTCCGTCAGCCACACCCAGGAGCAGACGCGCGGGCACGCCGCCCCCCAGCCCTTGCGGCCGGGAACCTCCGGCGTCTCCGACAGCCAGAACGTGCCACTCTTCAGCTCCTCGAAGCGGGCCTTGCGGTAGAAGACGGGCGAGGCTTCGTCGGACTTCCGGTCGGCCCCGCGGTGTTCGCCCACGAATGCATAGCCCGGAAGCTCTTCTTATACCACAGATGATGGCGTAGAAGCGCCGCGCCTCGTGTTCGGCGACGGCATGGCGCGCGAAGCGCACGTTCGCGGGCCCGACGTGATTTCGACCGCCACGGTAAAGGGCGCGCGTGAAGGCGCGCGCGTCGAAATCATGTGCCGGCGGGGTGCCCGCGAACTGCGGTTCGGGCGAGCAGGTCGGCGCAGGCCTCGATACCAACCGAATTGCGCGCAAGCGGTTCAACGGTTTAGAATCCCACCCTGCGGGGAATTGCCAAGCACATGGCGCCGCGAACATGGTATAATATGCGCGTGAAATTCGTCTTTCTTGTTTTGGCTTGCTTGGCTCTTGTGACCTTTTCGGGCTGTGGCCCGTTTTGGGTTGACCCCTACATCACGGTGAAGGAGAGCTCGCTCAACTGGGTCGTCATCCACTACTACAACATGAGCCGTGCCCCGATTCGCCGCATTGGCGTCGAGATCTACGGCAACGGACTCGTCCTCGTGAAGAAGGGCACGAGCGAACTCGTCTCGAACGACTTCGCGAAGCGCCACAAGGAGTCCGACTGGAGTGACATCAAGACGTTTCGTCTGCAGATCGACCCGAAGGAGGCGAACGACATCTTCCAGAACCTCGTGAACTTCGGCGTCCTCGACCGCGAGAAGACGTTCAAGGCGTCGAAGAAGAAGTCGCAGGATCGCTTCATCGCCGTCAAGGCGAACCTCTGCAACAACACCTACTCGGACAACGTCAACATGTTCGAGGAAGACCCTGACCTCGCCGAGCAGCTGCTGGACGTCGTCCGCGAGTTCCAGAATCCGGCGAGATGACGGCGGCGGCATCCACCAAGGCGGCGCTTCGGGCCGAGATGCGCCAGCGGCGCCGGGCCGTGTCGGCGACGGCGCGCGCGCGCGTGGCGGCGTCCGTCTGCGAACGGCTGCTCGCGCTGCCGCTGGGCGGAATGGTCGCCGTCTATCTGGCGGGACCCGACGAAATCGACTTGACGGCGTTTGTCGAAGCGGCTCTTGCGCGGGGCACGCGGCTGCTGGCTCCGCGTTGGACGGGCGAGACGTATGCGCTGGCTGACCTGGAGGGGCTGGGCTCGGCGCATCTGCGCGTCGGGCCGCACGGCATTCTCGAGCCGCGTCAGCCGCTGGCGGATGTGGAGCCCGCTGCGGCGGCACGACTTCCGACGGCCTGGCTGGTGCCGGGGCTGGCGTTTGCGCGGGATGGCGGTCGTCTGGGGTATGGCGGCGGCTGGTACGACCGTCTGCTGGCGGCGGCCGACCCGCAGGCGCAGACGCTCGGCATCGCCTACTCGTTTCAGCTCGTGGACGCGTTGCCGTCCGAGCCGCACGACATCCGCCTGACGGGCGTCGTGTGCGAGTCGGGGCTTGTGACGGCGGAAAGGGGCGGCGACTGTGGCTGAGGCGAAGAGCTATCCCCGGTACACGGTCTCGTCCCTGACGGAGAAGATTCGTGCCGCGCTGGAGAAGCCGTTTGCGAAGATCATCGTGGATGGCGAGATCAGCGGCTGGCGGCGCTATCCGTCGGGGCATTGCTACTTCACGCTCAAGGACGCGGACGCGCAGATTTCGGCCGTCCTGTTCAAGGGCACGTACGAACGGCTGGCCGAACAGCGACCGGACGTGGTGGACGGGCTGAAGGACGGCGCGAAGGTCACGGTCTACGGCAACGTGTCCGTCTACGGGCCGCGCGGCAATTACCAGTTCACGGTCCTCTCCGCGAAGCTCGCGGGCGTCGGCGACCTGATGCAGCGGTATCTTGCGCTCAAGGCGAAGCTGGAGGGGGAGGGCCTTTTCGACGCGGCGCGGAAGCGTCCGTTGCCGAAGATGCCGCGCCGGATCGGTCTTGTGACGAGCGAGGCGGGCGCGGTCGTCCACGACATGTGCACGGTGCTGACGCGGCGGTTCCCGAACCTCGAGATCCGTCTCTACCCGTGCCTGGTGCAGGGCGAGACGGCGGCGGCGACGGTCTGTGCGGGGCTGGCGTACTTCAACGCGGCGGCGGACTGGCGGGCCGACCTTCTCATCGTCGCGCGCGGCGGCGGTTCCTTCGAAGACCTTTTCTGCTTCAACGACGAGGCGCTCGTGCGGGCGGTCGCCGCGTCGGAGATTCCGACGATCAGCGCGGTCGGACACGAGACGGACTTCACGCTCTGCGACTTCGCGGCGGACGTGCGCGCGGGCACGCCTTCGATCGCGGCCGAGATCGCCGTGCCGGTCCTTGCCGACCTTCGCGCGCAGCTGGCGGCGTTCGACGAGCGTCTGGCGGTCGCGCTGCGCGGGCGCGGCGAGTTCTTCGCCCAGCGACTGGATCAGCTGTCGGACGGCCTGGGTGCGGCGCTTTCCCTGTCGCTCGCGCGCGCCGAGCGGCGGCTGGACGCGCTGGTGCCGCGACTTCGTCCGGCGCTGACGCTGCGGCTTCAGCAGGCGACGGCGCGCTTCGAGAAGGCGGAGGCCAAGCTGGTGGCCTACTCGCCGTATGGCGTCCTCGAACGGGGCTATTCGCTGACGACGACGGCGGACGGCGCGGTCGTGCGGGACGCGGCCGCGCTTCATGCCGGCGATTCGCTCCGCACGCGCTTCGCGAAGGGCGAGGCGAACGTCGTCGTCTGCTGACGTGCGCGACGCGCGCCGTCCGCCCCGGCACTTGCAGTGCGGCGGTGGTTTGTGCTATTCTATGCGCCATGAAAAAGGCGCTTATCACCGGCATCACCGGACAGGACGGCAGCTACCTTGCGGAGCTGCTGCTCGCGAAGGGGTATGAAGTCCACGGCATCATCCGCCGTTCGAGCTCGTTCAACACGGGCCGCATCGACCATCTCTACCAGGACCCGCACGTCAACGGCGTGAAGCTTTTCCTTCACTACGGCGACCTTGGCGACAGCTCGAACCTCATGCGGCTCGTCCACGACATCCATCCGGACGAGGTCTACAACCTCGCCGCACAGAGCCATGTGCGCGTCTCGTTCGACTCGCCGGAGTTCACGGGCGACGTGGACGCGCTCGGCACGATGCGGCTCCTGGAGGCGATCCGGCTTGCGGGCGTGGAGACGCGCTTCTACCAGGCCTCGACGTCGGAGCTCTTCGGCAAGGTGCAGGAGGTGCCGCAGCGCGAGACGACGCCGTTCTATCCGCGCAGCCCCTATGCCGTCGCGAAGCTCTACGGCTTCTGGGCCGTCAAGAACTACCGCGAGGCGTATGGCCTCCACGCCTCGAACGGCATTCTCTTCAACCACGAGTCGCCGCGTCGGGGCGAGACGTTCGTGACGCGCAAGGTGACGCGCGCGGCGAGCCGCATCAAGCTCGGCCTTCAGGACGAGCTCTTCATGGGCAACATCAATTCCCTGCGCGACTGGGGCTTTGCGGGCGACTACGTCGAGGGCATGTGGCGGATGCTCCAGCAGGACACGCCGGACGACTATGTGCTTGCGACGGGCGAGATGCATTCGGTGAAGGAGCTTCTGGAGACGGCGTTCGACTATGTCGGGCTGGACTGGGCGAAGTACACGAAGCACGACGACCGCTACAACCGTCCGAGCGAAGTCGACCAGCTGCTCGGCGACGCGAGCAAGGCCCGGCGCGTCCTCGGCTGGGAGCCGAAGGTGACGTTCAAGGGGCTCGTGAAGATGATGATGGACGCCGACCTCGAGCTCGCGCGCAAGGAACAGGCGGTGCGGAATGCGTAAGGCGGACAGGATCTACGTCGCCGGGCATCGCGGCATGGTCGGCTCCGCCGTCTGCCGGGCGCTCGAACGCGGCGGCTACGGGAACGTCGTCACGCGCACGCACGCCGAGCTGGACCTCCTCGACCCGGCGGCCGTGCGCGCGTTCTACGCGGCGGAGCGTCCCGACGTCGCCGTCATCGCGGCGGCGCGCGTCGGCGGCATCGGCGCGAACAGCGCGGCCAACGCGCGCTTCCTCTACGAGAACGAGCTGATCGCGCTCAACACGGTGTGGGGCGCGGCGGAGGCGGGCGTGAGGCGTCTGCTCTTCCTCGGCTCGACGTGCATCTATCCGCGCCTCGCGCCCCAGCCGATTCCCGAGTCGGCGCTTTTGACGAGCGCGCTCGAGAAGACGAACGAGGGCTATGCGCTCGCGAAGATCTCGGGCCTCAAGCTCTGCGAGTTCCTGCGGCGCGAACGCGGGCTCTGCTACCACTCGCTCATGCCGACGAACCTCTACGGGCCGGGCGACAGCTACGACCTCGTCGGCGGGCACGTCCTGCCGACGATGATCCGCAAGTTCGAGGAGGCGCGGCAACGGGGCGACGCGTCCGTGCCGCTCTGGGGCACGGGGACGCCGCTGCGCGAGTTCCTGCACGTGGACGACCTCGCCGAGGCGTGCCTCTTCGTGCTGAACCTCGCGGATCCGCCGGATCTCCTGAACGTCGGTTCGGGGGAGGAGGTCTCGATTCGCGACCTCGCCGAGAAGGTGCGCGCGGCGACGGGCTGCTTGGCGACGATCGACTGGGACGCGACGAAGCCCGACGGCACGCCGCGCAAGCTCTGCGACACGTCGCGCATCCGCGCGCTGGGCTGGGCGCCCCGGATTTCGCTGGACGAGGGCCTGCGCCGCACAGTCGCGTGCTACCGCGCGGAGTGCGCGGCGGAGACCGTCCGCCTCGGCCGCTGAACGGTTCGGACGGTCACAGACGACGGCGTGTTAAGGAGGCGAAGACATGACCTGGTTTTTGGGCGGCATCGCGTTTCTGGCTCTCGGATACTTCACCTACGGGAAGTTCGTCGAGCGGCTGATTCCGCCGGACGACCGAGCGACGCCGTGCGTCGCGCACCCGGACGGTGTCGACTGCGTGCCGCTGCCGAAGTGGAAGAACATGCTGATCCAGCTCCTCAACATCGCGGGCGTCGGGCCGGTGATCGGCGTCATCCTCGGCATCAAGTTCGGCAAGGTCGCGCTGCTCATCATCCCCGTCGGCTGCGTCTTCATGGGCGCGGTGCACGACTTCTTCGCCGGGATGATCTCGATGCGGTCGAACGGCGCGAACATGCCGCGCATGGTGCGCGAGCATCTCGGCTCGGCCTACGCCGCCGTCTTCGGCTGGATCATGATGGCCGCGCTTCTCCTGTGCGTGACGGTCTTCATCAACACGCCCGCGACGCTCATCGACCGGCAGTGGTTCCCGGAGGTTTCCGTCTTCTGGTGGTCGGTCGTCCTCATCTTCGCGTACTATGTCGCCGCGACGCTCTTCCCGATCGACGCGATCATCGGCCGGTTCTACCCGATCTTTGGCGCGCTCCTCGTCCTCGGCACGCTCGCGATCTCCGTCGCGCTCGTCGCGGCCGGTTTCGCGCACCCCGAGATTCTGAACGACTGTGCGGGCTTCGCTTCCTACCAGGCGACGAACCCGCTCTTCCCCTGCCTCTTCGTGACGATCGCCTGCGGCATCATCTCGGGCTTCCACGCGACGCAGAGCCCGATCGTCGCGCGCACCTGCCGTTCCGAGCGCGAGGCCCGCGCGACGTTCTTCGGCATGATGATCGCCGAGGGCGTCATCGCGATGGTCTGGGCGGCGGCCGCGCTCGCGATCTACAACCTGAAGCCGGAGAACCTCTCCCTCACGGGCCCGCTCGTCCTCGGCAACATCGCTAGGCACTTCCTCGGCCCCTGGATGGGCGGCGTCACGGTCGTGGCGATCGTCGTCCTCGCGATCACGTCGGGCGACACGGCGCTCCGCTCGGCGCGGCTCTCGCTTGCCGAGGAGCTGAAGGTCGACCAGGTCAACGTCGGCAAGCGCATCCTCACGTGCCTGCCGCTCGCGGCGGTCGTCGTCGGCCTGCTCGCGTGGTCGAACCGCGACGCGAAGAGCTTCGGCCATCTCTGGAACTACTTCGCGTGGATGAACCAGCTGCTCTCGACGTCGATGCTCTTCGCGGCGACCGTGTGGCTCCTGCGGCTGGGGCGCGGGCGGAAGGCGCTCGTCACGCTCCTGCCCGGCGTCTTCATGTGCCTCGTCATCACGACGTTCATCCTCTGGGCGTCGCCGGAGAAGGGGCAGGTCTGGGGGCTCGTGCCGGGCGGGCTCCCGATGCCCGCCGCGCTTGCCGGCGCCGCGCTCGTCACGGCCGTCGCCGTCTTCTGCGTCCTCCGGGCCGGCCGCGCCGCCCGTCCGACGGAAGGCTGACAGCCGATAGGCGTTCGTCTGCGTCGATTGCGCGGCAGGGGCTATTCCGCTGACCGCCGATTTTTGGTAAAATACGCGGACTTATGAAGAGGCTGTCTGCTTTCGTCGCCCTGTTCGGGGCTGTGTCCGTCTTTGCGGCGGACGTGATTGATGTCCGTGTCAAGGCCCTTGACGGGTTCGGGGGCGACGCCTCGTTCGTCGCGAGCCGCTGCCAGGTGAAGGCCGGCAAGCCGTATGACCCCGTCACGGTGACGCGCGACGTCACGGCGCTCAAGGATTCCGGCGAGTTCGAGGAGATCACGGCCGACGCCCAGCGCGTGGCGGACGGCGTGGAGGTGACGTACTACGTGAAGCGCAAGATGCGCTATTCGGGCCCGCTCGTCGTCGAGGGCAACGAGGCGCTGAGCGAGTCGAAGGTCTCGAGCGAGGCCGCCTTGAAGGACGGCTACCTCTACGGCGAGTCCGACCTGGCTGCCGCCGCCGCGCGCGTCCGCCTCGCCTACCAGAAGAAGCACTACGCCGACGCGAAGGTCGCCTTCCGCACGAAGCTCCTCTCCGGCAACGACGTGAACGTCGTCTTCACGATCGACGAGGGCGCGCGCCAGAAGGTCGCGAACTACGTCTTCGAGGGCACGCCCCACGCCGTGGAGGTCGCGTACTGGCGGTCGCTGCAGCCCGGCTGGAAGATGGACGACGCCGCGTTCGACGCGGCCGAGCTCCACGAGGCGATCAACGACCTGCCGTGGTGGAATCCGATGGGCTGGTTCTCCGACAGCCCCGTGACGAAGGACCAGCTCGCGCAGTGCTGCGACAAGCTCGCCGAAGTCTACCGCAACCACGGCTATCTCGACGTCAAGGTCGAGGGCCCGCGCCGCGTCCCGGCGGGCGACGGCAAGGTGAACCTCGTCTTCTCGTTCACGGAAGGCGTGCAGTACCGCGTCGGCACGACGAAGGTCACGGGCGTGACGCGCTATTCGGCGGGCGACGTCGCGAAGAAGAGCGCGCTTCCGGCGGCGGGGGCGATCGCGGGCGAGAAGGCGCTGGCGGACGCGGCGCACCGCATCGAGGTCGCGGTCGGCTCGGGCGATTCGGGTCTCGCCGACTCGCACGTCGAGGTGCGGCGCATCCCGACGGAGAATCCGTCCGTCGTCAACGTCGTCTTCAAGGTGACGGAGGGCGTGCCGGTCGTCCTCAACGAGATCAAGATCCGCGGCAACGACTACACGATGGACAAGGTCATCCGCCGCGAGATCGCGCTGGCGCCCGGCGACCGCATGCTCGCCGACCGCGCCGAGCGTTCGCAGAAGCGCCTGGAGAACCTCGACTACTTCTCGCGCGTGCGCTACTACCTGGAGCCGACGAATCTCGGAAAGGACGCGAACGGCGCGGAGTACCGCGATCTCGTCTATGAGGTCGAAGAGAAGAACACCGGTTCGTTCATGGTCGGTGTCGGCGCCTCGACGGTCGATTCCGTCTACATCTCCGCCGAAGTGAACCAGAACAACTTCGACCTCTTCGCGCCGTCGAAGCTCTTCCGGGGCGCGGGGCAGAAGGGCCGCGCCTACGTGGCGTGGGGCCCGCGCTACCAGAGCATGGAGCTCGGCTTCGTCGAGCCGCACCTCTTCAGCCGCATGCTGGAGCTGTCGGTTGACCTCTACCGCCGTCTGCGCTGGTACGACGAGTACGACCTCATCCGCACGGGCGCGATGGCCTCGCTTGCGTATCCCGTCAAGTTCTGGCCGACGTGGGAGCCGTTCGGGCGCTTTGGCGTCGGGCTGTCCGGCGAGTACATCGAGTTCGATGACGTCGACCATGGCGAGTACACGTACAAGGGCAAGACGGGGCGTCTCTTCGAGATGGAGGAGCGCGAATACGGCGACGCCTTCGAGCCGGTCATCCACCTCTTCTGGGCGAAGGACGGGCGCGACAACTTCCGCACGCCGACGCGCGGCTACCGGACGCGCGTCTACCTCGACGTCGCGCCGGCGGGCGACAACGAGTACTGGCGGCTCGGCGTCAACCACCGCAACTACTTCAACGTCTGGCGCCAGCTCCTCGGGGCGAACATGGACCACATCTTCATGGTGGCCCTGCGCGCCGAGACGATCGACGGGTTCTCGGTCGACCTGCCGATCTACAACCGCCTGTTCCTCGGCGGGCCGAAGTCGATTCGCGGCCTCGAGTACCGCAACGTCGCGCCGCTGGCGCAGCGCGTCGGCGCAAAGCCAGACGCTCTTCTGCATGAACTTCGAGTACACGATCCCGATCGTCAAGATGCTGCGCTTCGCCGTCTTCTCCGACGTCGGCTCCGTCGGCGAGGACGTCTGGGACCTCGACTTCTCGGACACGTTCGCGTGGACGGTCGGCTGCGGCTTCCGCCTCGACATCCCGATGTTCCCGATCCGCCTCGACTTCGCGACGCCGATCGAGGAGCCCGACCATGCGGAGAAGGAGGTCTTCTCGTTCACGGTGGGGTATGATTTTTAAGGAATAAACAAAATGAAAAAGCTCACGTTCATGGCAGCGGCCCTTGCGGCGATGGTCGCTTCGGCCGAAGCGAAGATCGGCACGGTCGATCTCATGCTCCTCATCCGCAACCACCCGAACTACGACGCGAACAAGGAGCTCCTGACCTCGACGGACAAGGACTACCAGAAGAAGGTCGAGGCGATCAAGTCCGAAGGCGAGAGCCTCCAGGCGGAAGGCAAGAAGATTGCCGAGCAGCTGCGCAATCCGATGCTCGCGGCGAAGGCGAAGGCCGACGTCGAGAAGCAGCTCATGGACATCCAGCAGAAGCTCATGGGCATCGAGCAGCGCTACCGCGCCGAAGTCGCGCGCTGCCGCCAGGACCTGCAGGACCTGGAGGGGCGCCTGCTCAAGACGACGACGGACGACCTGCGCAAGCGCCTGAAGAAGTTCGCCGAGAAGAAGGACTACGACCTCATCCTCGACAGGACCGCCGCGCCGTTCGCGAAGGCGAAGTACGACGTGACGGACGAGATGCTGCAGGAGCTGGGCGTCGAGCCCAAGAACGCGAAGGGCCGCGATGAGGGCAAGTGAGCTGGCGAAGGCCCTCGGCGGCGCGCTGGAGGGTTCGGACGTCGATCTCGTCGCCTGCGCGGGGCTTGAGGAGGCCCGCAAGGGCGACCTCAGCTTCTGCAAGGACCCGAAGCACGTCGCGCTCGTCCAGGAGACGAAGGCGTCGGCCGTCCTCCTGCCGAAGGACTGGGACCACGGCGCGCCGTGCGCGGTCATCCGCGTGAAGGACCCGAACGACGCCTGCATGAAGGCCGCCGCGATCTTCGCGCCGCCGCCGCCCGTCCGCGCGCCGGGCGTGCATCCGACGGCGATCGTCGATCCGTCCGTCACGCTCGGCAAGCGCGTCCACGTCGGCGCCTACACGGTCATCGAGAAGGGCGCGGAGATCGGCGACGACTGCGTGATCGAGGCGCAGGTCTTCGTCGGCGAGAACTGCCGCCTCGGCGCCGGCTGCCACGTCTATCCGCAGGTCACGCTCCGCGAGGGCTCCGTCCTCGGCAAGAAGGTGATTCTCCACTGCGGCGTGCGGATTGGCGGCGACGGCTACGGCTACACGACGTCGGTCGGCCTGACGGGCATCAAGATCGAGAAGATTCCGCAGCTCGGCATCGTCGAGCTGGGGGACGGCGTCGAGATCGGCTCGAACACGACGATCGACCGCGCGCGCATCGGCCGCACGTACATCGGGCCGCAGACGAAGATCGACAACCTCGTTCAGATCGGCCACAACGTCAAGGTCGCGGGCTATTCGGGCATCATCGCCCAGGCCGGCGTCGCGGGCTCGACGCAGATCGGCAAGGGCTGCCTCGTCTGGGCGCAGGCCGGGATCTCCGGCCACATCAAGATCGCGGACGGCGTGCAGGTCGGGCCCCAGGCGGGCGTCCCGAAGTCGCTGGACGGTTCGGTCAAGTACGTGCTCGGCGCGCCCGCCGAGTCGAAGAAGGATTTTGGCGCGCGCCTGCTTCTGCCGCGACTGGTGGAGAAGCTGCGCGCCGAGGTGAAGGAACTCAAGGCGCTCGTCGCCGCAAAGTGAAGTTATGGCAAAGGCGGATTTTGACTTTGGCGCTCTCCTGAACGACCAGTTCAAGGGCATTCGCAAGGGGTACAAGTTCGGCAAGGCGTTCAACGACGACAAGTCGCTCGTGCGTCCGGCGAGGCCGGCCGTCGCGGTCGCGTCCGACGACAACGTGGCGCTCAAGACCGCCTTCGAGGCGGGCGAGGCCATTTCGGGCCTGGTCGAGAAGGAGGTGAAGGGCGGCTACGAGGTGACGGTCGCGGGCGAGCGCGCCTTCTGTCCCTTCTCCCAGATTGACCGCTTCAAGAAGGACGCCGCCGAGTACGTCGGGCGCAAGTTCGACTTCGTCGTGACGGAGTACGCAAAGGACGACCGGGGGCTGAGCGTCGTCGTCTCGCGCCGCGCGCTCCTGGAGGTGCAGGCCGAGGCGCTGCGCGAGGCCGTCCTCAACGAGCTTCACGAGGGCGAGACGCTGAACGGCACGGTGACGCGCGTCTTCGACTTCGGGGCGTTCGTCGATCTGGGCGGCGTCGACGGGCTGATTCCCGTGCGCGAGATCGCGTGGGAGCGCGTCGCGGATCCGAACGCGGTGCTGAAGCCGGGCGACGGCGTGACCGTCAAGGTCCTTCACGTCGACCGCGAGGCGGGCAAGATCGCGCTGTCGCGCAAGGAGTGCCTGCCGCGCGTCTTCCACCGCTCGCCCGAAGAGGCGGCGTCCGCCAAGTCAGCGGCCGAGGTCGCCGACTGGATGAAGGCGAACGCCGAGCGGAACGCGCACGTCGGCTCGCTCGCGGGCGCGTTCGACAAGCTGAGCCTCGGCTAAGCGGCCGGCTTTCGATGAAGGCGCCGTCCGACAGGACAATCGCGTTCACGTTCGGGTCGCATCCGATGCGCGAGCCGACGCTGTGCTGGACGGCGCGGCTCGTCTTTCCGGCGGGGGCCGTCGCGGCGACGCCGTTGGCGATCCGCCTGACCGACGGGAATGGCGCGCCCGTGTCGGCAGGCGTCTTCGAGTTTGCCGGACAGCGGCTCGCCGTCCGTGACGGCGCGGCGTCGATCACGTATGCGGATTTCGTCAAGGGCAAGCACGCGTCCGCGCTTTGGCTGCATCGGCCGGGGCGTCCGCCCGTTCCCGGAGGCCTGACGTTCGCATGACGGACGCGGAATGGCATCGGCTCGTCAAGGCGGGCGAGGACGCGGGCTGGCAGCTCGTCTGGGAGCGCGTGATCGCGCCCGAGGCGAAGTCGCTGCGTTCGGCCGCGCTGATGAAGCGGTATTCGCTGACGGACGGCGACCTCAACGGCATGCTCTACGAGGAGATGATCGGGCGCGGCAAGATCGACCTCTATCGGGGCGAAGGCTCGTTCGAGGGGTGGCTGCGGCGCTATGTGCGCGGCTACATCCTGAACGCGAATCCGAACCGGCATGGGGAGATCTCGATCGAACGCGCGCATCCGCATGCGGAGGACGGACGGACGGAGCTGGAGATTCCCGTCGATGCGACGGAGCGGCTCCTGCTCAACGAGACGTGGGGCCTGACGCACTGGTGCTTCCGCAAGCTGTGGAACGAAGACCCCGAACGCTGCTACATCCACCTTCTGAAGACGCGCTTCCACCTGTCGAGCGAGGAGACGAAGGATTTCCTGGACGTCTCCTCGGCCGCGAACGTCGACCAGATCTTTTCGCGCAGCGTGAAGTTCCTGCGCAAGGTCGCGGCGGAGGTGTTTCAGGAGAGGGACAAATGAGGAGAGCGAAATGAATCTGACGAGTCCGAGCCAGGTCAAGGCCTGGTGCATCGCGAACGGCTTTCATCCGAACAAGGTCTTGGGGCAGAACTTCCTCATCGACCAGAACGCGCGAAATGCCATCGTGGACGCGGGCCTGGAGGTGTGCGCGGGCGCGGAATGCCCGGAAGTCCGGAACGTCCTGGAAATCGGTCCGGGGCTGGGCGTGCTGACGGAGGAGCTGCTCGCGCGCGGTTGTCGCGTGACGGCGATCGAGAAGGATCCCGTCCTGGCCGAGCGGTTGCCGACAGCCCTGGGCAATCCGCCGAACCTGACCGTTGTCGCGGGCGACGCGCTCGACTGGATCTCCCAAACCTCCCAAACCCACCAGACCTTCTCCCACATGGTCTCCAACCTGCCGTATCAGGCGGGGACGCGCATTCTGCTAGACCTCGTGCAGACGCGGGCGATTCCGTCGCTGACCGTCCTTGTGCAGACGGAGGTCGCCGAGCGGCTGGCGGCGGCGGAGGGGTCGAAGATGCGGGGGCTGGCGGGGGTCTGGGCGCAGCTTGACTACGACGTGAAGATTGTTCGGAAGGTCTCGGCGAGCTGCTTCTGGCCGCGACCGGAGGTTGGCTCGAGCGTCGTGCGGCTGGAGCGGCATGATCGGAACGTCGGTCTCACGGCGGAGGCGCGGCGGGTGTTCCATCGCCTGACGAAGCGCGCGTTCGAGCATCGGCGCAAGCAGCTGGGCAGCGTCTTTCGGGACTTGATCCAGTCCACGCGCCGCGCGGAAGAGCTTTCGAACGCCGACTGGGTCGCGTGGGCGCGCGAACTGAAGCCGACGGACGTCTGAACGGGCCGTTCCGCGCCGTGCGGTTTGGGCGGGGAAGGCCGTTTTATGGTATACTACGCACAATTTTGAGGAGATTGAAGACTATGCATCCGTACCGTACCCACACCTGCAACGAGCTCCGCGCGTCCGACGCGGGGAAGACCGTCCGCCTGTCGGGCTGGATGTTCCGCCTGCGCGACCATGGCGGCATCCTGTTCGTCGACCTGCGTGACCACTATGGCCTGACGCAGGTCGTCGTCCACCCGTCGCGCAGCTTCTTCGGCCTCGTCGAGAAGGCCCATCTCGAGTCGGTCATCACCGTGACGGGCGAAGTGAAGCTCCGCACGCCCGACACGATCAACCCCGACCTGCCGACGGGCGAGATCGAGATCGAGGCGAACGAGCTGGTGATGGAGTCGGCGTCGGAGGTGACGCCGATCTACATTCCCGACGAGAAGGCCGACGAGTCGGAGGACGTGCGCCTCAAGTACCGCTTCCTCGACCTCCGCCGCGAGAAGCTGCACAAGAACCTCATCCTCCGCTCGCAGGTGATCCGCTTCCTGCGCGAGCAGATGTGGGAGAAGGGCTTCAACGAGTTCCAGACGCCGATCCTGACGGCCTCGTCGCCGGAGGGCGCGCGCGACTACCTCGTGCCGAGCCGCCTCCATCGCGGGATGTTCTACGCGCTCCCGCAGGCGCCGCAGATGTTCAAGCAGCTCCTGATGGTCTCGGGCTTCGACCGCTACTTCCAGATTGCGCCGTGCTTCCGCGACGAGGCTGCGCGCGCCGACCGCAGCCCGGGCGAGTTCTACCAGATGGACATCGAGATGAGCTACGTCACGCAGGACGAGATCTTCGCCGTCGTGGAGGACGTCGTCGGCAAGACGTTCCGGAAGTTCTCGACCTGGGCGTGCAACGAGGCCCCGTGGCCGCGCATCAAGTACCGCGACGCGATGATGACGTACGGCTCGGACAAGCCGGACCTCCGCAACCCGCTCAAGTGGTTCAACATGAACGACTTCTTCGCGCGGGCGAACTTCAAGGCGTTCGCGAACGTCGCGACGTCGGGCGGCCTCGTCAAGGGTCTGCTCGTCAAGGGCATCGTCGGCGTCGAGACGCGCACGTGGTTCGACAAGCGCGAGGCGTTCGTCAAGGAGAACGGCGGCAAGGGCCTCGGCTACATCAGCTGGACGAAGGAGGGCGAGCTCAAGGGCCCGATCGCGAAGTTCCTCTCGCCCGAGCAGCTGGAGGAGATGAAGGCGCTCGCCGGCATGGAGCCGGGCGACGCGCTCTTCTTCATGGCGGCCGACGTGGACGAGTGCAACCGCCTTTCGGGCCTCGTGCGCACGGACATCGCGAACCACCTCACGAACAAGATCTGCGAGACGAACTGCTACAAGTTCTGCTGGATCGTCGACTTCCCGTTCTTCGAGAAGGATCCCGAGACGGGCAAGATCATCTTCTCGCACAACCCGTTCTCGATGCCGCAGGGCGGGCTGGAGGCGCTGAACGGGCCGGATCCGCTTGCGATCGAGGCCTACCAGTACGACGTCGTCTGCAACGGCATCGAGCTCTCGTCGGGCGCGATCCGCAACCACCGCATCGACATCATGGAGAAGGCGTTCGAGATCGCGGGCTATCCGAAGGAGGTCGTCAAGCAGAAGTTCGGCTGCCTCTACAACGCCTTCCAGTTCGGCGCGCCGCCGCACGGCGGCATCGCGCCGGGCGTCGATCGCATGGTCATGCTCCTCACCGACACGCCGAACATCCGCGAGGTCATCGCCTTCCCGATGAACCAGAAGGCCCAGGACCTCATGATGAACGCGCCGAACTACGTGACCGAGCAGCAGCTCCGCGAGCTCCACCTGAAGATTCGCGGCACGGGCGGGGAAAAGGTTGAGGCCTGACGTGAGACAGGAGACGCGAGACGCGAACGGGGCGGGGGCTGAAGCTGTTCGCGCGTCACGCGTCTCGCGTCTCGCGTCCGAGGCTCCTTACTCCTTCACCCTCAAGGCCTGGCCGGTGATCGCGCTTGCGACCATCGGCCTGTGCTATCTGACGCAGACGGTCGCCGGGTGGTTCGGCATCACCCTGCCCGACCAGCAGAACATCGAAGTCGTCCGCCGCTGCCTGTCGCAGGCCTTTGCCTCGTCGAAGCACTTCGGCGTCGCGGCGTTTCTGGTTCTCCAGGTCGTCGTCCTGCTGCCG
>ONTV01000042.1 GCA_900320855.1 uncultured Lentisphaerota bacterium | reverse complement strand
CGTAACAAGGTAACCGTTGGGGAACCAGCGGTTGGATCACCTCCTTTCTAGGGAGACAGGCCCCTTTCGGGGGCCAAGGTGAATCGCCCGCGCCAGGCCGAAGGGCCGCGCGGACGAAGCTTATCGCCGCAACGCGCAGACGTTCCTGCTGTTTTCTCAACTGTCCACTTTTTGGTGTCGATGTCAAAGAGCAAGCCGCGTCAGGAGATGCGGCTTTCTTTTTTTTTAATCTTTTCAATTTTTTGTCGGCTCGGACTTGACTGTCGGGTGGGGCTTGGTGTATAATAGTGTCACAAAATGTCAAAGAAGGTCGCAGAGAGTGTCGCCGAGGCGGCGGTGGAGTCGGGAGTCCTTTTCGGGCGCCACGATTTCGCGCTCGACCCGAAGCGCCGTCTCACCATTCCCAGCGAATGGCGCGGCGTCTTTTCGGGCGGCATCGTCTACGTGATGCCCGACCGCAAGGAGAAGTGCCTCAACCTCTATCCCAAGGCGGAGATGGACGCGTTCCTCGACCAGCTGCGGCAGAAGGCGCTTCTCGATCCGGCGCTGAACCGGGTGTTCGCCAAGATCGGCGCGGTCTCCCAGCAGCTCTCCTTTGACGTTCAGGGGCGAATCCGCATCTGCGACAAGCTTCTCCAGTTCGCAGACTTGACGACGACGGTCGCGATGGTGGGTTCGTTCCGCATGGTGAAGCTGTACGCGCCGGAGGTCCTCGGCCCCGAGGACGCGGTGGACATCAAGGAAATCGACGACGTGCTGACAGCAGCGGGGTTGTGACGTGGAAGCGAAGCACAGACCCGTCCTCCTGGAGGAGACTGTCGGCGCCCTGTCCGTCCGCCCCGTCGGCCGCTATGTGGACGGCACGCTCGGTCGCGCGGGCCACACGCGGGCGATCCTGGCGCGCGGCGGCGTCGTTCTCGGCATCGACCGCGACGACGCGGCGCTGGCGGACGTGGGGGCGCTGGGGCTGGACGGGCTGACGATCGCGAAGGGCAACCACGGCGACGTGGCGTCGATCGCGCGCGCGCATGGCTGGGACGCGGTTGACGGCGTCCTTCTGGACTTGGGCGTGTCGAGCCCGCAGCTGGACGAGGCCGAGCGCGGCTTCAGCTTTCTGCGCGAAGGGCCGCTCGACATGCGCATGGACCGGTCGGGCGGGGAGACGGCGGCCGACCTCGTGAACGGGGCGGATGCGGAACGTCTTGCGGAGATCTTCCGCACGCTGGGCGAGGAGCCGCAGGCGCGGCGGATCGCGCGCGCGCTCGTTGCCGCGCGGGAGAAGGGGACGCGGTTCGCGACGACGACGGACTTGGCCGATTTCGTCGAGCGGCTTGTCGGGCGCCACGGCGGGCATCATCCGGCGACGCGGGTCTTCCAGGCCCTGCGCATGGCGGTGAACGACGAGTTGGGTGAGTTGACGCGCGCGCTCGACGGGGGGCTTGCGATCCTGAAGCCGGGCGGGCGGTTCGCGGTCATCACGTTCGAGAGCCTCAGCGACCGGATCGTGAAGCGCTTCTTCGCCGCGCACATCGGCAAGATGCGCGCCCTGCAGCAGGGGGGCGAGGCGTGGGAGGGCGACGAGCCGAAGGCGCGGGCCGTCACACGGAAGGCCGTGGTCGCGGGCGCGGCGGAACTTGAGTTGAATCCGAGGGCGCGGAGCGCGAAGCTGCGCGTGATTGAAAGGGCGTAGGAAGAATATGCGGAAAAACAGGAAAGTCTCGAAACGGATGTCCGTCATTGCGGCGAACACGATGCGCTTTGGCGCAATCATCGTGTTCTTCTTCGTGATGGTCATCCTGAACCTCCTCTCGTCGTCGAGCTGCACGCAGCTCCTGAACGAGAAGGGCGAGAAGGAACGCGAGCTCGCGAAGCTCGAGGAGTCGCACCGCCGCGAATCGACGCGGTGGGAGGAGATGAAGACGCCCGAGAAGGTCGAGGCCGCGCTCTTCCGCCACGGGCTCAGGATGTCGACGCCGCGCGCCGACCAGTGCATTCGGCTGAACGCGCGCGGCGTGCCGTATCCGAACCAGCTCGCGCTCACGCGCCTGCGCCAGCGCGCGGGCACGGCGGCGACGGTGCGCTACGTCGCGCCGTCCGCGCGGGCGAAGCGCAAGGTCCGCTGACGCCGCGATGCCGATGCGCGGCGAGAATTGGCGGTTCTGGCTCCCCGTCGTCCTGCTGGGGCTCTTCGCGCTCTACTCGGCCCAGAAGCTCGTGCGCGCGCACATCGACCCGAAGGTCGCCGCGCCCGACTACGTCTTCACGCGCCAGCTCCCGGCGCCGCGCGGGGGCATCTACTCCTGCAAGGGGAAGGAGTATCCCTTCGCGAAGTCCGTCCCCTACTGGGAGTACGCGCTCGACCCGGTCGCGCTCACGAATGCGCTCGTGCGTCCGCGCGGCGAGAAGCGTCCGCGCGCGAAGGAGGCGATCGTGCGGACGATTGCGGACGCGCTGGGGCTGGAGTACCAGAAGGTGCTGCGGATGGCGAACACGCCGCCGCGCCGGGGCTACCGCGACCAGTTCCTCGCGCTGTCGTCCGACCCGAACGCGCACCGCACGCTCGCCGACTCGCGGCTCGTCGCGGGCGTCGCGATCCACGACACGCAGGTACGCCAGTACCTGCACGGGCGGCGGCTGGCGCACGTCCTCGGCAGCGTCAACGCCGAATACGTCGGGTCGGCGGGCATCGAGCTGCGCTTCAACCGCGAGCTCACCGGCACGCCGGGCACGATCCAGGGGATGCGCGACGCGCGCGGCCGCGAACTCTACGACAAGCGGCAGGTCTCGATCGATCCGATTCCGGGGGCGGACGTCTACCTCACGATCGACCACAACATCCAGTTCGAGGCGGAGGACGCGCTCAAGTGGGGTGTCGCGGAATACGGTGCGGCGGCGGGCTGGTGCATCGTCCTGGGCGCGAAGACGGGTGCGGTGCTCGCGATGGCGTCGTTGCCGGACTTCGAGCCGCTCGCGTTCGGGCGCACGCCGGACGACGCGAAGCTTAACCGTGCCGTCGCCTTCAACTACGAGCCGGGTTCCGTCATGAAGACGATCACGGCGGCGGCGGCGATCGACGCGGGCTTCGTGCGGCCGACGAGCTCCTACCGGACGAACCGCGACGATCCGAAGTACTACCGACTGCCCGGCGACGGCTCGCACGTCTGGGAGCCGACGATGACGGTGAAGGACGCGCTCGTCCACTCGTCGAACATCGTCATCGGCAAGCTCGCCTACGACTTCGGGCCGCGCCGTCTCTATTCCTACTTCCGGAAGTTCGGCTTTGGCGCGAAGACGGGCCTCGAGCTGCCGGGCGAGCAGTTCGGCATCCTGCCCGATCCGCACAAGCGCGCGTGGGACAAGGCCTCGCAGTCGCGCGCGGGCATCGGGCAGTTCGTCGCCGTGACGGCGATCCAGCTCGCGGGGGCGTACCAGGCGATCGCGAACGACGGCCTGCGGATGAAGCCCTACCTCGTCGACCGCGTCGTGCGGGCGGACGGGACGGTCGCCTATCGCGGCGAGCCGACACCGGCCGCGCGCGCGATCTCGGCGGCGGCGGCGCGCGCGACGCGCGAGATGATGCTGGACGTCGCCTCGCCGAAGGGCACGGCGCGGCGCGCGGCGATCCGGGGGTATTCGGTCGCGGGCAAGACGGGCACGGCGCAGAAGCAGATTCCGGGCGGGCGCGGCTACTATCCGGGGCTCTACCGCGCGACGTTCTGCGGCATCGTTCCGGCGGGCGAGCCGGAGCTCGTCGTGCTCGTCACGCTCGACTTCGAGGCGCGCACGCGCTACCATCAGGGCGGAAACTCGGCGGGGCCGGTCTTCAAGCGGCTCACGACGGCGGCCCTGCGCTATCTCATGATTCCGCCCGACCGGCCGGAGGAGCTGGAGGAGGCCGACGACGAGGATCCGCTCGCCGACCTCATGGAGGAGCGCGGCCGCCGGCAGGGCGACCTTCTCCAGCAGGAGAGTCCACCGCCTCGCTGAGGCGCTGATTCCGCACGCCACCTCCACCTTGTATCTCCAACTCGCGTGTCCACTCGCCATCTCCACCCGCCTCCCGCTAAAAAAAAAACTTGTATTTACAGGTTTCCGGAGGGCGTGGCGATTTGGTATACTGTCCGCCATGGGCGTTTCTATTGGCATAGACATTGGCGGCACGAAGTGTGCGCTTTCCGTCGGCAGCTGCGCGGCGGACGGCGTGACGATCCTTCATCGCGAGGAATTTCCGACGGCGGGGCTGGCCTGGCAGACGGTGCTGGAGGAATTCGCGCGTCGCCTCGACGCCGCCGTCGCGCGGTTGGGCGCGACAGTGCAGAACATCGGCATCAGCTGCGGCGGGCCGCTCGACTCGCGGCGCGGCGTCATTCTCTCGCCGCCGAACCTGCCGGGGTGGGACGAGGTGCCCGTCGTGGCGTTCTTCGCCGAGCGCTTCGGCGTGCCCGTCCATCTCCAGAACGACGCGAACGCCTGCGCCTATGCCGAGTGGAGGTTCGGCGCGGGGCGCGGCACGCGGAACATGGTCTTCCTGACGTTCGGCACGGGACTGGGCGCGGGCCTCGTCCTCGACGGCAGGCTCTATTCCGGGACGAACGACAATGCCGGCGAGATCGGCCACATCCGCCTCGCGCCGACCGGTCCGGTCGGCTACAACAAGGCGGGGAGCGCCGAGGGCTTCTGCTCGGGCGCGGGGATGACGCGCCTCGCGTTCATCCGCGCGCAGGAGCAGGGCCTTGCGCTGCCGGCGGACTTCAACACGAAGGAGCTGTTCCGCCGCGTGGATGCGGGCGACCCCCTCTGCACGGCCGTCTTCAAGGAGTCGGCCGCCCATCTCGGCATGCTCCTGTCGTACGTGATCGACATCCTCAACCCCGAGGTCATCGTTCTCGGCGGCGTCTTCATGCGCCAGCAGGAGCGGTTCCTCAAGGAGATCGAGCCGATTCTCGCGCGGGAGGCGCTGCCGTTCGCGCGGGGCGTCTGCCGGATCTGCGGGGCGGGGCTCTCCGAGAACATCGGCGACTACGCGGCCCTGGCCGTGGCGGGGATGGAGAAATAATCGAATAATCGAATAATCGAATGATCGAATGATCGAATGATTGAATGGGCGAATGGTCGAATGTTCCGAGAAGCGAACAGCCAGATGCCCTTGAAATCGAAATTGCCCGTTTGTCCGCTGTCCTCTGTCCATTGTCCACTCTTTATTTTCTGTCCTTATGACCATCCTTGAAGAACTCCAGTCCCGTTATCCGCAGCTCGGTGGCTGCCGGGACGAAATCGCGAAGGCGCTTGACCTTCTGCTGACCTGCTACCGCAACGGCGGGCAGGTTCTCGTCTGCGGCAACGGCGGCAGCGCGGCGGACGCTGAGCATATCGTCGGCGAGCTGCTGAAGAAATTCAAGCGGCATCGCGACATCGACGCGTCCGTTGCGGCGAAGCTGCCGCCGGAACTCGCGGCGAAGCTGGAGGGCGCGCTGCCCGCCGTCTCGCTCGTCTCGATGTGCGGCATCCTCACGGCGTTCGCGAACGACGTCGCGTGGGAGACGGCCTTCGCCCAGCAGGTCTACGGGCTCGGCCGCGCGGGCGACGTGCTGATTGCGCTGTCGACGAGCGGCAACAGCTCGAACTGCGTGAACGCGGCGCTCGTCGCGCGCGCGAAGGGCCTAAAGGTCATCGCGCTGACGGGCGCGGGCGGCGGACGGCTTGGCGCGGTCGCCGACGCGGGGGTCGCCGTGCCCGAGACGGAGACGTACAAGGTTCAGGAACTCCACCTCCCGGTCTACCACGCCCTCTGCGCGTCCGTCGAGGAGGCCCTTTTCGGAACGAATTGATTTGAAAAACCAAAAAGGAAGAAAGAGATGAAAAGAATCGGAAGGAAAGCATGTGGGCTCGCGGCGCTGCTGGCGGCCGTGTCGGCGTTGGCGGACGGCGGCGTCTCGCTGAACGGCGCGTGGAGCCTCTCCTATTTCCCTCAGCCGGACTTCGGCGAGGTGCGAGACCTGAAGGACGTGCCGGCGGACGCGAAGACGCTCGCGGCGACCGTGCCGGGCGACGCCTTCCTCGAACTGGAGAAGGCGAAGATCGTGCCGCCGCTCTTCATCGGCACGAACGTCTGGGCGATGCGCACGTGGGAGAACGTGCAGTGGGTCTACCGCAAGACGTTCACGGCGCCGACGTTTGACGCGAAGGCCGAATGCGCGCAGCTGCGCTTCGACGGGCTCGACACGCTCGCGGACGTCTTCTTGAACGGCGAGCGGATCGGCGGGGCGGAGAACATGCACCTCGTCCACACGTTCGACGTGACGGCGCGTCTGCGGCAGGGCGCGGCGAACGAGGTCGCCGTCCTCTTCCGCTCGCCCGTGCGCGAAACGGAGAAGTACGTCTTCGACACGCACGGCTTCCACTCGTCCGGCTCGGTCGAGTCCGAGCCGCTGCGCAAGGCGTGCCACCAGTTTGGCTGGGACATCTTTCCGCGCCTCATCTCCGCCGGCATCTGGCGCGACGTCGCGCTCGACGTCGCGCCGCGCGCCCGCGTCTCGGACGTCTACTGGATCACGCGCTCGATCAACCGCGCGAAGCGCTCGGCGCATCTGCGCGTCGAGTTCAAGACGGTGCTGCCGTTCAAGGAGCGCGTGGGCGGGGCGTACCGCATCACGCTGACGCGCAGCGGACGCGAGGCGTTCCGCCGCGAATGGGCGCTTGAGACGGTTGCGACGCGCCGCGACGTCTGGTTGGGGAACGTCGATCTCTGGTGGCCGAAGAGCTACGGCGAGGCCGCGCTCTACGAGGCGACGGTCGAGATCGTCGGCGGCGCGACGGGCAAGGTCATCGCCTCCGACACGCGCAAGATCGGCGTCCGCACGATCGCGCTCGAACGCGACGACGTCTATTCGGCGGAGCGGCCGGGCGAGTTTCTCTTCCGCGTGAACGGCGAGAAGATCTACTGCCGGGGGTCGAACTGGGTGCCGCTCGACATGCTGCATTCGCGCGACGCCGCGCACACGATTCCGACGCTGGAGCTCTTCACCGACCTCAACTGCAACATGGTGCGCGTCTGGGGCGGCGGCGTCTACGAGTCGGACGCCTTCTACGACTACTGCGATGCGAACGGCATCCTCGTCTGGCAGGACTTCATGACCGGCTGCGGCTGCTTCCCGCAGGACGACGCCTACGCGGCCGTCACGGACGCGGAGATCCGCAGCATTCTCCTGCGCCTCCGCAACCACCCGTCGATCGCGCTCTGGGCGGGCAACAACGAGAACGACCAGTTCATGATCGGCGAGTATCGGGGCACCGTGAAGATCGACCCGAACGTCGAGCGCAACTCGCGCGTGACGATTCCGCGCGTCTGCTGGGAGCTTGATCCCGTCCGCCCCTACCTGCCGTCGAGCGAATACTATTCGCCGGACGTGGCGGCGGGCCTCGCAAAGCCGTCGGAGAACCACCTCTGGGGCGCGCGCGGCTACTACAAGGTGCCGTTCTACACGAATTCGCCGGCGCATTTCGTCTCCGAGATGGGCTACCACGGCATGCCCAACCGCTCGACGCTGGAGCGGATGATGACGAAGGAGGGGCTCTATCCCTTCAAGGACGCGAAGTTCACGGCGGCATCGTGGAACGACGAGTACCAGTGCAAGGCGTCGCAGCCCTTTGAACGGGGCGACTACGGCAAGGTCCGCAACCACCTCATGTCCAACCAGGTGCGGCTCATGTTCGGTTCGCCGTCCACGGACTTCGACACGTTCATCGACCAGTCGCAGATCGTGCAGGCCGAGGCGATGAAGACGTTCGTCGAGCTGTTCCGCTCGCGCAAGTTCGCGCAGACGACGGGCCTCCTCTGGTGGAACGTCCGCGATGGCTGGCCGCAGCTCTCCGACGCGGTCGTCGACTACTTCTATTCGAAGAAGCTCGCCTACTGGACGATCCGCAATGCGCAGCGCGACCAGATCGTGATGGTGCGCGACGACCATCGGGCGATTGCCGTGAACGACACGCTCGCCGACGTGACGGGCGCCGTCACGATCCGCGACGCGGCGACGGGCGCGGTCGTCCTCCGGTCGGACGCCTTCACGATCCCCGCGAACGGCACGCTCGACCTGGGCGCGGTCGCCTGGCAGGGGCAGGGCGTCCTCGTCATCGAGGCTATGCTCGGCGGCAAGCCGTTCGTGAACCATTTCCTCTATGGCGAGATTCCGTTCGACTACGCGGCCATCCGCAAGCTCCTCCCCTACGACCGCGAGCGGTGAGACAAAAGTGGACTAGTCCATGTTGAAGGTCGTGTGACCGAAATGGTATAATGCCGAACATGAATGTAAGGGATAGCAGCAGAGTCGGACGAGGCGCGGGCGCCTGCGACAGGCGCGGCGAGGACGCCGCGCCGTCGCGTCCGCGCATGACCTGTACCCCCCCCCCCCCAACTTGTAGCCGAGCCGTGTAGGCGGGCGCCCGGAAGGGCGCTCCGCGCGAAGCCTGACCTGCGTGCCCGCCGGGCGCGCGGAGTGTGGCGTGTTGTCCACGAATATTCACGAATGAACGCGAATTCCTTTCGGATTCGTGAAATTCGTGTTCATTCGTGGACAGTCACACGTTTTGGACGCGCGGGAGCGCGTCCCTCTCGGTGCGGGGTCGATTTTTCTCAACAACACCAAAAAGGAACACCATGAAGAAGCTGACAGTCATGCTGCTGGTTGCAGCATCCGCCATCTGTGCGCAGGCCGGTTCTGCGCCCGAACAATGGAACGTCGCCGCGCGGAAGGCGTTTGCCGCCGAGCGCTTCGGAATCTTTCTCCACTGGGGGCTCTACTCGAACTACGCGCAGGGCGAGTGGTACCTGCAGACGCACAAGCTCGACGAGGACGCCTATGCGCGGATGATGTACGGCTTCTGTCCGTCCAAGTTCGACGCACGGGAATGGGTGCGCGTCTTCAAGAAGGCCGGGGCGAAGTACGTGACGATCACGGCGCGCCACCACGAGGGCTTCTCGCTCTGGCCGACGAAGGTCGATGACGGCTACAACATCGCCAACACGCCGTTCAAGCGCGACATTCTGGGCGAGCTCGCGATCGCCTGCAAGGAGGCGCGCCTGCAGCTCAACTTCTACTATTCGCTGCTCGACTGGCACCGCAAGGACTATCCGGCGGGGTTCGTGACGCAGAACGTGAAAGTGCGCGACCGCAAGCCGGACTATGCGTCGTACAAGCGCTTCATGATGGGGCAGATCACCGAGCTGATCGACCGCTACCATCCCGGCTACATCTGGTTTGACGGCGAGTGGGACCACCACTTCCGCGATGACAAGGGCGAGCTCGGTCGCACGCTCGACTGGGAACTGGACGACATCTTCGACCTCATCCACGGCAAGCACGTGCTGGTCGCCAACAACTCGCACCAGGCCAGCCGTCCGAAGGAGGACATCCAGGCGTTCGAACGCGACCTCCCCGGCGAGAACTCGGCGGGCTACTCCGAGAGCATCACGGTGATGAAAGACCGTCCGCTTGAACAGTGTGACGTGCTGCAGAACGGCATCTGGGGCTATCGCATCGGCGAGAGCTCGTTCCGCACGCCCGAAGACGTCGTCGCGATGGTGGTGCGCGCCGCGTCCAAGAACGCCAACCTGCTCATGAACATCGGGCCGGACGGCTCCGGGCAGCTCCCCGAACAGGCCGTCGCGGTCATGGACAAGGTCGGCGACTGGTTCGCGCGCAACGGCGCGTCCGTCTACGGGACGTCCGCCGGCGGCGTGGCGGACGGGAAGGACGTCGTCTCGACGCGCAAGGGCAAGACGCTCTACCTGCACTTCCTGAACCCGGAGAAGAAGTCCATCACCTTCAAACCGCAGGGTAAGGTCACGTCCGTCCGAAACCTCGCGACGGGTAAGCCCGTTGCGTTTGAGGTCGCGGCGGATGGTGCGCTCACCGTGACGGTCGAACGCGCGGCGGGCGATGGTTTTGACGCTGTCGTTGAAGTGAAATAATCTTGAACGGATCCGAAAGGAACACAAAAGATGAAAGCAATCAATCTGAGAAGCGCGTTTGCGGGCGCGGTCGTGCTGGCGTGGGCGAGCGCAACGAGTGCGGCAAATGCGTCAATCCCTTGGTACGTGAACCCGACGCTGAAGGCGAAGGTCGGCGTGGGCGTTGAGGCGTTCACCGCGCCAGACCTGCGGCTTTCGATGGATGGCGACTGGCTTGGCTTTTCCGCCGCGACGGAGGCGGGCGGACGCATCGCCGCGTTTCGCATGGCCGACCTCGCGACACTTGACGCGGCAGACGGCGTGACGACGGATGCGGGCATTTCCGCCGCAACGACCGACATTGGCTTGGGGACGGATGCATTCGGCTTCTTCGTGTCGGGGACGCTCGGCGCGGCGGTTGCGTGGAATGGTGAAGGGGTCGCCCGCGCACTGCCGAACGGTGGCCTCACCTACCGCGCGTGGACCAAGCGGTTCAAGCCCGTTGGCGCAACCGTGAACGGCGCGGCGGAAACGGTCGTGCTGGACGGGAATGGGACGGGCGCGTGGTCTGCGGCGGATGGCTCGCTCGTCCGCTGGACGGTTTCGGGAATCGCGACGGAGGGAACGTTCGGACTTGCGAAGACATCCGAGACGGTCGCTTCGGGGCTTGAGTCGATTGCTGACTTCGCCATCTACACGGTGAAGGGTGCGAACTATGCGCTCGTTGGCGGTGGCACGACGGTTGCATTCGTCAACCTTTCGGACGGTTCGCGGCAGACGCTTCTTTCGGGTCTTGCGTCATCCGTCGTTTCGGTTCGTATGAGCCACGCGAACGACTTCCGTCCGCGCATTTATGTTCTGACGGAGGCGGGCGACCTGACGGTTTACGTCTTCGCGGCGGACGAGCAGACGATCGACGGGAAGTGGACGAAGACGCTCTCGGCGGCGGACCTGTGCGCGCTCGCGGGCTGGGCGGAGGGGACGAAGGCCGCCGCGTTCGACGTGTCGACGGACGGCGCGACGCTTGTCCTCGCGACGACCGCGGGCGGTTCGCTTGCGGTCGTGCGTCACGAGCCGAAGGTCTGGTGCTATACGAAGGAGGAGGACGGTTCGCAGTTCGTTTCGGACGGGAACTGGAAACTGCACTGCTGGAACGAGTGGGGCAAGGTCGCCATCGGCACGGGCTGGGAGACGGAAAACGCCTTCGCGAACGACTACATCGGCGAGTATCTCGACTTCTCGTCGGGCTACGCGACGAATTCCGCCACGGGCGACAAGATGCGCATCATGGGCCACCGCAGGAAGGCGCTTGGCGTGACGGCGAACGGAGGCCCGCGCGTCATCGTTTTCTCGCCCGAAGCGGAGGATGTCGGTGACAACAACCAGTTCATGAAGGGTTGGGACACGGTTGAGGAAGTCGTCATCAATGCGGTTGGCATGACGCGGGTCGATTCGTGGGCGGGCTTCGCCGCATACCTGCGTCGGGTGGTTCTGAACCTGCCGGGCGTGACGACGCTCGCCGACCACGCCTTGCGCGGTGAACCCGCATGGCCGTGCGGCAGAACCGACGTTGCCGCGTGGGATCTCTCGTCGTTGAAGACGGTCGGCGCGGCGAACTTCTTCCACACCGACATCGGCGGCGTGTTGGATCTCCCCGTCGTCGAGACGCTTGGCGGAAGTGCGTTTGAGGAGTGCCACTTCTTGTCGGAGGTGCGTTTGGGTGCGGAGGCGAAGACGGTGCAGTCCATCGGCTCGAAGGTTCTCTCCGTGACGGACCAAGGCGGAGAGCGCGCCGGAGGACGACTGAAGAAACTCGTCCTCGGTGGCGTGGACGGGTTCGCAATCGGCGCGGGTGCCTTCGGCGGCCAGCCGCTGGAGGAAGTCGTCTTCACGGGCGGCGTGCCGACGTTTGCGGACGGGTTCGCGTTCACCGATACGGCGGCGCGAACGATGTTCTTCGCCGTGCCGCGTGGCGATGCGGTGTGGGCGGCAGCGCTTGCGGGCAAGGTGACGAAACTTTCGGACGCGGAACGCCGTGCGATTCAGAAGGCGAACCCTGACCGCCCGATGCCGTTCGGCGTGGTCGCGGCGGATGTCTTCCGTGCGGCGCACGAGCAGTACATTTGCTGGGCGGATGCCGCGACGCGGTGCAAGGTGACGATTGCGCATGATACCTTCTTCGGCGATGCGGTGGAGGTCGCGTCCGATCTTGCGCCGGGTTTGGACGGCTCGTACGCGGTAGGGACGACCCTGACGCTCACGCCGAAGCCCTCTGCCACGGGAACCTTCCGCAAGTGGTATGGCGACGTGCCGAACGGGATGTGCGCGGAAACGCCGCTGACGCTCGTCGTCTCGAACGACGTGTGGGTTCTCGCGCGCTTCACGCATCCGTGGACGCTCGCGAAGACGGACGACCCGCAGAAGATGCTCGCCTCGAACGGAAACTTCACCATCAACTGCACGATCAAGGGTGACGCGAGCGAGCGCCTGCTGGGTCTGGGCGACGGGTCGGTGCATGGGCTTTTCGCCGATTCGGATGAGGGACAGGGAACGCTTGACCTCGGCGGCGAGGTTCGGCTGGAAGGTGACGCGACCCCGTGGAAGTTCATCGTGTACGAGGGCTGGGACTGGAGCGGCACGACGCTGATTCGCCAGAAGCACGGCAAGGGCGACGTTTCGACGTTCATCTCGCCGGGCACGGCGACAGACCTTCCGGGCGGCGGATTTTTGGATGTTCCGGCGACGGGCGAAGCCTCGTACGAGACGTTTGTCTTCGACGAGCCGAAGATGAGTGGCGAGTGGACATCTTGGGCCTGGTCTGCCGGACGGCAGACGAAACTGACGCGCCTCATTCTGCAGACGCCGAACCTGACGGCGGCGTTCAACAACAACGACGCCTTTCGCGGACTGCCGCTGACGGAGACGAAGTTCGACTGGTGGAACCTTTCGGGACTCGCGTCGCTCGCGAGCCACGCCTGGAAGACGGGCGACAACCTGCACGCGCCGGCCGGCGGCACGCTGCGCCTGCCGTCCCTCTGCGCCGTCCAGCCCGAGTCGCTCGCGTACATGCCGAACGTCGAGGCAATCGAGCTTGGCGGACTGAAGAAAAAGATGTTCGTGACGGAGATTGGCGCGAACGCCTTTGCCCACGACCCGAAGCTGCGGTCGCTGAAGATCCGCAACGCGGCGGACATGACCGTCGGGGACGCGCCGTTCGAGGGCGGCGCCACGCCGCGCGAGATCGTCCTGACGGGCCCGGCGATCCGTGACGGCGGCGCGGCGTTCGCGGCCCTGACGTCCGGGGTGGAGGCGGCGGAGACGAAGCCGGTCGTCATCTGCGTCTCCGCCCTGATGTGGTCGGGGACGCCCTACATCGACACGTCCGTCTCGGAGGCCGAGCGGGCGCAGCTGCCAGGCGAGGAGATCCTGGGCGTGTATCGCGGCGGAGCGGAGGCCCCGCTCGGCAAGGCGCTTGTCGTGAAGCGTCCTTCGCCGTTCGATCCGCGCGGCCTTGCGGTGATCATCCGGTAAAGGAGGGGATTCGCCATGCGCACGGCATTGTTCCTTGGTCTGTCCGCGCTTCTTGCGTCCACGGCGTTCGCCGAGGCGAAGGAGCCCGTTGACTGGGTGAACACCGAAATCGGCTGGATCAGCCACCTGCTGACGCCAGTCTATCCGACGATGGGGCGTCCGAACGGGCAGCTCCGCGTCTTCCCGCCGAACGACCAGTACACGCAGGATCGGGTGGCGAACTTCAAGCTCCTCGTGGCGACGCACCGCCACTACTGGGGACGCTTCACGTTCCGTCCGGGCCCCTCGCCGATGACGTTCGACCAGCAGCACATCAAACCCTATCGCTATGACGGCTACATCGATTCCGCCGCGGCGCAAGTCGCGCTCGCGCCGGCGGAGAAGTCGGCGATCGTTTCCGTCACTTTTGAGGAGGCGGGGCCGCAGACGATTGCCGTCGGCACAAGCGAGGATGGCGAACTCAAGTGGGACGGCCGTGCGCTGACGGGCTTCGAGGTTCACTGGGGAACGACGATTTACTTCCACGGCGAGTTCGACAGGAATCCGTCGGCGCTCGTGAGCAACGGCAAGGAGCGCGTCTTCTCGTTCGGTTCACAACCGGGAACGGTGCGCTTCCGCTATGCGGTCTCGCTCGTTTCCGCCGCACAGGCGAAAGCCAACGTGCGGCGTGAGATTCCCGGCTGGGATCTGGATGCGGTCGCCGCCGCCGGGCGTGCGGCGTGGAATGCGAAACTCGGAAAGATTCGTGTCGAGGGCGGTACGGACGACCAGAAGACCGTCTTCTATACGGCCCTCTACCGCTGCTACGAGCGCATGATTGACATCACGGAGGACGGCAGGTACTGCGGCTGGGACAAGAAGATTCACGCGGCGGACGGCGTACGCCAGTACACGGACGACTGGTCGTGGGACA
>ONTV01000082.1:1336-11048 GCA_900320855.1 uncultured Lentisphaerota bacterium | reverse complement strand
CCGCCAGCACGAAGACGCGCCACGGCAACGTGCGTGTCCCCGCCGTCTCGACCAGGTAATCCGCCCGAGCCGTGACGCGCCAGTGGATCTCGCGCGCCGCGCCCTTCGCCCGGTCGACGCCACTGTCGTTGACGAAGGCCGTCGGCCATGACGCAAACTGCCCCGCGAACGAAAGCGCATTCGTCGAGACGCGCTGAAGGTCCCAGATCGGATAATCGCACACGTCCGATTCGGTCACTGCGACCGTCTTGCCGTCGACCGTGTAGACGAACGGCAGGTAGAGGCGGCGGCAGGCGATGTCCTTCGCGGCGAGTCCCTGGCTGACCGCCTCCTCGCAACCCGACTGGCCGCTCTGCTCGTAGCAGACGATGCAGTCCGCCGCGTCGGACGGAAGCGTGACGCCCGCTGTCTCGCCGTCGATGCGGACCGTCTCGGAAAACTTCAGCTCGAATCGGTAGGCGACGCCGTCGTCGCGCGCCGTCAGCGCGATCCCCCAGTCGCCGAAGTCCGCCCGGCACCCGTTCGCCGCGAGATTGACGAACGCCTTCTTGTAGACCGGCGTCGCCAATCTGCCCAACGACGTGCACGCGATGACCGACAAGGGGCGGGCGTCGTGCGCGGCAAGATCCTGTCCGCCGACACGCAGGTTCACGGGCGTCGGCGCGACCAGGATCGACCGGTCGCGTCGCACCTCGTAGCGCAGAGGGTCGGCATACAGGCGAATCTCGTTGCGCCCGTCGGGCGAGACGGCCTCCGCCAAAGGCTCCGCAGCGGCGGCGAACGCGCCCCACAGCGGCAGACCGACATATGCGCAGAGCCGCAGCACGCCCTTCTTCTTGTCGTTTTTCATCTTGTCGTTTTCCTTTCTTCTTGACATTTGACATCGTCCACTTCAAATCGATAGGTCCCCGTCTCAACGGCTTGGGATGCACGACCCGGCAGACGAATCTCGGCCTGCGCGCCCAGCGGCACCACGATTTCGACCCCAACCTTCCCGCCCGTGCGCCGCCAGGACACCAAGACCTTGCCGTACGGCGTCACCGTCGAGGCTGAAACCCAATCCAGATCCTTGAGGAACACCGGCTCGATCACCAGTTCGCGGAAGGCCGGCACCGTCGGGAGCGTGACCGCGCCCGTCGAGCCGGGTGCCTCCGCGAGGCGGATGCCCGCGAGATGCTGGTACGCCCAGGCGACGAAGTCACCGAACATGACGTGGTTGCGCGACGCGCCGTCCTTCCAGTCCTCCCAAAGCGTCGTACCGCCCCGGCGAATCCAGTCCATCGGCGAGGGCGCAGTTGGATTCGTCAGCATTTTCCACGCGAGGTCGGTGCGCCCCGCGCGGCTCAGGGCGCGGAAGACATACTTCGAGCCAAGGAGTCCCATGTCCATGTGTCCGTCCGCCCGCGCGACCGCGCGGACAAGTTGCATCTCGACGGCGGGCCGCTCCGCGTCTGACGTGATTCCGTAGGCGAGCGCAAAAGCCTGCGCCGTCTGCCCGCCATTGTCGTAGACACCGTCTCCCCGCGCGTACTTCGCGCGGACGGACGCCGCCGTCTTCGCCGCGCCCGCGTCAAGCCGCGCCGCATCAGCCAAAAGCCCCTTCAGGCGGGCGATCTCCGCCGCGATGCGTTGCGCCTGGTAGTAATAGCACGACGACGTGTACTCGACAGACGGCACATGCCTCTCGTCCACGGGAACCCAGTCACCGAGACCGTGCCGCACAAGTCCGCCTGCGTCGGCCTTCGTCGCCGTGTAGGCAAGGTGGCGCACGAGATGCGGATAAACTTCATCCAGAATCCGCCGATTGCCGCGATAAATCCAGAGATTCCACGGGATGACGTAGAGGGCCGAGTCCCACGCGGGCCCGTTGCCCCAGTGGAAGCCCCAGCCCGACGTCGGCACGATGCAGGGGATGTTGCCGTCTGGGAGCTGGGCGTCGCAGACGTCGCGCAGCCACTTCTCGTATCCCGCCGTGTTCTCGAAGCAGTATTGCGCGAATTCGCTCGCGATGGAGGCGTCGCCCGTCCAGCCATTCTTCTCGCGGTGCGGGCAGTCCGTCGGCACGCCGTCCGTGAAGTTGCTCTCGTAGGCTCTGACGCCCGCCGCCACCAACCTGTTGAATGAGTCGTCCGAGCAGGTGAACGAGCCAACCGTCGGGAACGCCGTACGCACGAACTGCGCCGTGGCGTCTGCGAGATCTGGCGGCTTGCGCAATCCTCGCACGACGGCGTATCGGAAGCCCGCATAAACGAAGCGCGGCACATAGGTCTCGGCTTCCGCCCCCGAACAGACGAACCGATCGGTCTGGAACGACGCATCCGCCGCCGACAGCACGCGGTGCGATGCCGTGTAACGGAAATGCTCATCAATCCGGCGGACCTTCTTCAACTCGTTCGACAGGGACGGATCCCCGAAGTGAAAGTCGTGCATCCCGTCCTGAGCCGAGCCGCGAGTCGGCGAGCCGTCCGGCTGCACGCGCTCGTCATAGCGAATGGAGACGACGTCGCCCTTCGCCTGTCCGCGCAGCGTGAGCCGCGCCCAGCCGACGACATTCTCGCCGAAGTCGAGCACGTAGCCGCAGTCGAACGGCAGAATCTGCTTCACGGGAATCTCGCGCACGACTTCCGCGCCAGGTTGCGCCTCGGCGACAAGCCGTCCGCCCGGTCCAGGGACTTCGCAGGCGCGAAGCGGGGCGACACGACAGAGCGCCTCCGGGTTCTGCCGTTTTCTCAGGTTTTCCATCCCAACAATCTCGCCTTCGAAGAGATCATCGTAGTCAACGGGATTCTCCACCTGTCGCCATGAGCCGTCCGTCTCGACCGTCTTCTTCGTCCCGTCGGCGTAGGCGATCTCCAGTTGGGCGATCGCACGCGGAAAGTTGCGCCACGGCGCCGTCTCGAAGTTCCAGACAAGCGTCGAGCGCAAGTCATACCAACCGTGGCCGACGAGGACCTTCAGTTCGTTCGTCCCCTGTTGGATATCCGAATCAACCTCGTAGGTCGAGTAGAGGACACGTTTCGTATAATCCGTCGGAGAAGGGTCGAGAACCTTATTCCCAATTTTCTTCCCGTTCAGGTACGCCTCGTAGAACCCGGCGCCCGTGACGTGCAAGGTCGCCGCCTTGACGGGATTCGTCACCACAAATGCCTTGGCGAACGCGGGTGACGCCGTCTCGATGCGCAGCTTCAGCTGTCTCCCGTAGGGTGTCTCCCGCACGCGCCCAAGTTCCCTCACCGCGCCGTCCGGCGACATCCATCCGACAGCGTCCGTCACACGCGTCCGCCCGCTGGGGAAGTCAATCCGCGCAAGGAACGCGCACACGTCCTTCGGCGCGTGGATGCGAATCGGGTCGATGGGGTCCGCCCCCTTGCGCGGCATGTCGGCGAAGACGCGCACGACGATCGTGTTCGTGCCTTTCACGAGATAGGGCGTCAGGTCGCGGAAGCGCGGGTAGCGCCAGTCGTGGACATGCCCGGCCCACTGGTGGAAGAGCCGTCCGTTGACGCGGATCTCGTGTTGCGAGACGCCCGCGTGCACGAGCTCGACGCACGTGCCGGGCCGCGCACTGTCAAACGGGAAGGCGGTCTCCAGCGTCACGACGCCCTGCGCGTCCGCCGGGGCCGTAATCCACTGCGCCGCGCCGAAGTCGTAGTCGGGACGCGTCTCCAGGGCGGGGCCGATCCATTTCGCCCGCCAGTCTCCGGGACGCATCACGCCCATCGTGAAGGAGGCGGGCGCCGACCAGTCCGAGGCGCGATCCGCCTCGTCCCACGTCCGCACGCGCCAGCCCACGCGTTGCGAGGAGGCGAGCGCCGCGCCCGGCCAGGCGATTCCCAGGCTCTCGGACGAGGCGACGCGCCCCTGCGGCACGCCGTCGATCTCCAACTCGTAGGCCGTCTGCCGCGCCGTACCGTCCGGCAACCGCCACGACAGACGCGGCGCGGGCGCGTCGAGACCGACGGGATTCTCCCGGCACTCCGTCGTCAGCCCCGTCGGCGCGGCAGCGAACGCCGACACACCGACGACCAACCCCACCCCAAGGGTCACAAGAGCCCGTCGCAAATGTCCCATCACCTGCCCTCCTCTTTCACTTCGCGTCCGATCCGCCCGAAACGAGCACGCCCGTCAGTTGGCAACCGAAACCCTTGCTCTGCGCGTTTCGTTCGCCAAGCGTCTCGACTTCAACCGTGTGCCGTCCCGGCTGGCCTTTGCAGAGAAAGACGGAAGGCGTCAACCACCACCATTGGTCGCGGTAGCCGTCCAGTCCCGTCGCCACCTCTTTCCCGTCCAGCCTGACGGAAAACTTACCCCAGTTGTACGGCTCCTTGCCGACCCGATACAAAAGCGCAACAGTTGAACCCTCGACCTCGAAGACAAGCCGACCGCCCGCGTTTGTGCAGGCAAAACCCTCGCCCCAACACCAGTCATGCAAGGGGAAGAAACCCTTGTTCTCCGTCACCTTCACGTCCTTCATCTCGCAAAACGCACCTTGGTCGAAGTCCGTGCCGTACATCGGCTCGGGCAGGGGCGGAACCGCCGTCGGCGCGCGCCCAGACGTCCTGAACGTCGCATAGGCATTCGCGAGACGGCGGTTCAAGAGCGCGGCGGCAAGCGCGTGTCCGTCATCATTCGGATGAATCGTGTCGGGCGACAGGTCTCGCCACTTGACCAGCCCCGCCTCCACATACGGATAGACCGCGTTGCGGTAGCTGACATATGGTACGCCATAGTGCGCCGCAACGGGCGCATGACACTCCTGCACGCTCTTTCCGTCCTGACCGACCATACCGAGCGCGATGACGGCAATATCACCAGGCGCTTTCAGCAACTGCCGAAGGACGCCCTCGTAACTCGCCGCCCAGCGGTCGCCCCAGCCATCGTTCACCGAGAACTCGACGACGACGACATCCGGCTTCTTCGACAACACGTCGCGCTGCAGGCGAAACGAACCGATGTCCGATCCCGTGGCGCCGACGCCCGCGTTGACGAAATCGATCCGAGAGCCCGGAAACGCCCGACGCCACCCGGCGGCGAACCGCTCGCCGTAACTGTTCTCGGCCTTGGATGCGCCCGAACCCTGCGTGATTGAGCCGCCCACGACGGCAATGCGGATCTGCTCGCCGTGCGCCAGTCGCGACCAGACCTTCTCGAAACGCGTAAAATCGCCCGCGACGAGTTCGGACTTCGGGCCGAGGACTGACAGGGACGGGACACCCGCCCCACTCGCGAAGCGCGTCGGCAGATCGCCGACCCAGTCCGTCTCACGCACGATCTCGTACGCACAAGTCGCGGACCTCGGGTCAGACGCGACATCCGCCGTGAAAGCCAACCTGCCGTTCTCCACCCGCGTCGGCAACTTCGTCCGGCGTTCGCCGTCGATGGCCAGCGACCATACCGCATAGGCGGCCGGATTCTCCAATGACAGGGAAATCTCCGCCCTCCCGGGCCGCATCAGCATCTGGTTGGCCTTGCCCCAGTCGAGAAGGACCTTCATTGCGGGATCGGCAAACTTCGTCTCCGCCCGTTGCGCGTCCGTCAGGTGTGCAACGAGAATGCGCGGTGCCGCCCGAAGCGGCGTATCGTCCAGCGAGATCGCGTATACCGTCGCGGGCGAACCTGAGACCGCCGCGCGCAAGATGCCCGCCTCCAGCGTGCCTTCCTCGCAGTAGCCGCCTGCCGTACGATCGGTCGCGACGCGGAAGGTCCCTTTTGTCGTGTCAACGCTCACCTCGCGCCCCGTCTCCGGCGGAGGCGGAAGTTCGGCTGGCGTCACGCCATCGAGGTCCATGCCATATTTCGCCGTCCAGCCGACGCGTGCCGTCTCCTCTCGGTGCACGTCCGTTGCGAGCGACGGGTCAAGTGTCCTGAACCGATTGCGGTCAAAGCCGAGACGCCATTCGGCCGTCAGCGGCTTCACGTCACCACGCAAGAAGAGCGCAATGCCCACGCGTTCGCCGATGCGTTGAATCGGGTCGTTGACGACGTCAAAAGCCGCGACGCCGCCGGATTCGGGGCTGATAAAGCCGTACCAGTCGCTGTGTGACCAGGCGAAGCGCCAAAGTCCGCTCCAGTCCTGCAACGCGGCCTCAGCACCTGTCGCGAAGCCGCCGAAACTGCGAATCGGCGACGGCCCGCAATAGTTGAACTCGGTGATCGTGAACGGACGGTCAAAGAACCGCAGCCCCGCGCACGGCTGGGCGCCCGCCGTCGGCAGCCTGAACGTGTTGACGCTGGCACTCATGCTCGGAATCGACCAGGCCGGGCCAAGGAAATGCGGATGATCCACGTAGAAGTGCGTGTCGGTGTAGTCATAGGCATCGTGCCGCACGACCTGGGAAGAGTCCGTCCCCGAGCAGTTCATGTTCGTGAGCAGTGCCTTGCAGCCGAGCTCGTCGCGCAGGAACGCGCGGACGGACTTGGCGAAATGTCGCTCGACGTCCTGCAGAAAGACGAGAAACGCCGCGCCGTGGCGGTTCTCGACATACCCGCCGGGGAACGACGCGGGGATGTCACCGTAGACTTCGGGTTTCGCCTTCTTCTGCGCGGCGAGCCATTTCTCCCATGCCTCCTTCCAGCCCGGCAGCTGCGCGTAGACCTGCGGCAACGCGACGTCAAGCGGGTTCTCGTTCACGAGCGACAGGCCAATGAGGGCCGGCTCCTCAGCGAGCGTCCGTCCCGTGAAGGCGTTCCTGTGCCCGAGGAAAAGCCGCACGAACGCCTTGTAGTTTTCCCACGTCCCCTTATGGACGACGACAAGGTGCTTGAAGTCCCACATGCCCATCTTGCCGTCGCGGTCGATGCCGACGCTCCGCCAGGTCGGCGTGCGCGAGACGTAAAGGTCTGTCGTCAGGTAGACGCCGCTCTTCACGCACGCCGCGACGAGCGCGTCGAACCGGCGGAGCGCATCCTCGTCCGGCTTTAGGGCGGCAGGATCGTCTTTGTCAACGAGATGCCCATCGTGATGGTGGAAACGGATCGCGTTGTAGCCGGTGCGCATGATCGCCTCGACTATGGGCCCGACCTTGCCTTGGGGCGGAATGTTCGCCGTGCCGCAGACATTGACGCCATAGAAGCGCTGCGGCACGCCCGGCAGGTTCTCGAACTCGAAGTGCCCGCCCCTCGCGACGACGCGCCCATGCCGACCAGCCGGGGCTTCGGTCTTTCGCACGGACGTGAAGTCGAGCGCCGACCCCTCCTTCACCCACGGCGACATCTCGATTGGAACCCATCCAGGCAAATCGGAGACCACGACAGGACGCCCCGCCTTCGGGTCGAAGTCGCCCGCGCCGACGAGATCGAAGGAGACCGCGAGTGCCACGCCGCCCTTGTAGAGCGACTGCCCCGGCACGGGCAGCGAGAGCGTGAAATCATCGCTTCCCCATGCGCGGTTGCTCTGAAGTTGCACGCGAGTTGGCGCGGCAAAGCGAAACACGACTGTCCGGCCCTTGACCGCCATCAGCGCAACCTCCTGCGCGTCACCAGAGAAGAAGCCCACAGTCTTTCGGTCAGTCGGAAACGCCACCGCCCGGCCGTCAACGGACAGCGCGCGCCAGTCCGCATAGTCGAACGAGGTTTTCACCGACAGCGCGTTCAGCCGCGCGTCCGCCGTCGGCGTGAACGTGTAGTCCGCGTGCACGCCGCCGTCGATCGCCCGCAGCTTCAACGTCGCCTCGACAATCGGCTGGTTGTCGTCAGGCTTGAGCTTGAAGCGGTAGACTCCGTCGGCATCCGGCTCGTCGCCTTCGTACCCGCCGTGAAACCACCAGTTGGCGGACGCGACTTGCGGCTCGACCTTCGTCTTCGCGCCTTCCGCGACAAGCCGCCCGCCGAACATCGGCACGACCACGTTCGCAGCCTCGACTGTCGCCCCGCACAGGAGCGCACAGGCGCACACGGCTGACCGCATCAACTTTTTGCAGAATATAGTCATGGACGCACTTCCCTTCAGCGAATGATCATTGTGAAGCCCGGACACGTCACGCCGACATGACCTTCCGCATCCATCGTCACGCCCATCCGCGTCTCTTTGCCGTTGACTGTCACGCGCCATGTGGCGAGGTCTTCAGCCGTCAGCGCCCCCGTGCAGGTCACGAGACTGGCCACGTTCGTCAGGATGGAACGGCCCTGTCCGCTTGGCAGGTTCACGATTCGGAGCGTGCCGTTTCGGACGGACGGCATCCCGACAATCGTGCCGCCCGGCGTCGCCGCGTCCACCTCGATTCCCGCCGGCGCACCGGTCGCGGCCGAGACGTCAAGCGTCGCGTCCTTGTCGGCCCGCAGCATCGCGCCGTCGATCCTCACAAATGGTGAGGCCTCGTTCGCGCAGGCGAAGGTCAGCGGCAGACCCGCCAGGCCGCCCCAGCGGCCGTCGAGATACCAATAGTAATAGCCAAAGTCCCAGCTGAACCGAGTCTCGTAGAACGCCGCACGCTGATCGGCGAGCGTCCAGTTCACGCCGTCGGGGCTCGTCTCGATCTTCCAGGAGGAGGGAATCCCACCTAAGGACGTGAACGCATAGCTGTGCGCCGGCGGCTTCCCCTCTGGCAGTCGGAAGGTTATCGCGACCTCGGTCAACTTCTCGTCCGACAACGACTTGACGATCTGCATCCAGTTATACCAGATTCCGCTGAACAGGCACCTGGGATTCTTGTTTCCGTTTTCGCTGTATTCAATCGCGGGTTGAACCATCACCTGCTCAGCCTCAAGGTCGGTCGCGGACGTTGCGTCCGTCCGGTAGTCGTAGCCAGCGTCCTTCTGATTGATGCGCGTGCCGTCTGCCGCGAAAAGGCCAAACTCGCCGATGGACTTGCCCTCCAGCTCATCGTTCTGGGCCCATTTTGTGATCGTCACGCGCCAAAAGGCGTTCGTGAGGCCCATGCCGGACAACGCAAGCCGGCCTTCTGCCGCGCGCACCAGACCCGAAAACGTCTGCGGACAGGATTCAGACCCTCGCACGGACAACATCCCCGTGCCCTTCTTGACGAACGCACCCTTCGCGTCAAGTTTCACAAGGCGTTCAAACGCCTCCGCAACCTCGTTCCCACAGACGAGCGTACCCGTCTCCGCAACCGTGACCGTGCGCGGCGCAGCCGCCAAAAGGCCGGAGGCCTCCATCACCTTCTTCGGGGCTCCACCTTTGTTCTCATTATAGTTCGCATCATTGCCCTTCACCGGCAAAACAGGCGTCAGGCCCGCGAGATCGCCGAAGCCGTTGACCGTTGTCTCGCCTACAATCACAAGGCTACCGCCTGTCACGTCCGGAGTCGTCACCGTCGCGCCGTCGAGCGTCAGCGTGCCCGCGCCGACCTTGCACACCTTCACGTTCGGGGCAACGACTCCCTTGAGCGTGCCATTCCCATTCGCCGTGCCGAATTTGAGACAGGCAACTTTCGACACGTCGCGGTTGGTCGCACAGCCGTTCACGGAAACATCAAGGCTGTTCACCGTCTGAGTCGTGCCGTTGAGGTCGAGGATCGCCGTGAGCGGCCAGCCGTTATCAACCTGCCAGACGGAGCTGGAGAGGACGAGCCCGCCTGTTCCTGGGCCATACGGCAGGACGTCATCCCTGTAGGTGCGAATCTCGGCACCGCGCACAACCGTGTCACCCGTGTGTCCCCAGACGATCGGATGATCCAAGTAGACGCGAGCCCAGTCGCTCGCGCCACGCGTATCTTGGGCGATCACGACATTGCACGCGCCCGTCGTCGCGACG
>ONTV01000082.1:0-1330 GCA_900320855.1 uncultured Lentisphaerota bacterium | reverse complement strand
GACAGCGTCCGGCCGTCCCAAATGGTGTTGTTCAGCGTGCCGCCGTTGAAAAGAATCTCGACCGGCTTGGCGTTCTTGTTCGTGATCGAGCTGTTCAAGAACGGCCCGGCGTTCAGCTCGGCGATGCGGACCACCTCATCCGCGCCCGAAGCCTCCGGCGAGATCTCGATCTTCGGCCAGTACGTGCCGCAGTTGCCCCAGACTTCGGAGACGATTTTCCCGACGCCCGCGCCAAACCGCATCAGGGCATTCTTCCCATTCGTGAAACGAACATTCCCCTGCAGTTTCAGGACAACGGAATCGCCCGCGTCCGGCGCGAGCTCGATCACGGCGCCCGCGTCTGGCGTCAACGTCATCGGATTGTTCACGTCGCCACCCGTGCCATGCGCCGTGAGGCTGTCGTGCAGCGTCAGTTTCGAGAATGCGAAGGATTCTGTTTTCTCCGAGGGCGCGCCCCTTTCGACGACGATCTCAGGCGAGGTCGCCATGGCCGTCTTTTTCATAAAACGTGGGGCGGGTGAAACTGTGCCAGAACGCGATGGTGGCGATGGCGAGGACGAGGGCGAGGGCCAGCAGGGTGCAGGCGTAGCGTTTGTAGGTCATGGGGATCCCTTTCAAAACTGGAAGTAGAGGAAGTCGGTCGCGGCGCCGAGGCGGGTGACGGCGAGGAGGAAGAGGGCGGCGGCAGCGAGGAGCCACGGCCAGCGCGGCTGCATGCGGCGGGCGATCTGCTGCGACGGCGGGGCGAAGGCGATGAGGGCGAGGGCGACGAGCAGGGCTTTCTTTGGCAGGGCGGGGAGGGCGGCCGCGAGGGTGCCGATGCCGTGGGCGCCGGTCATGGCGGCGAGGACGTGCCAGGCATCCCCCGCGCTGCCGGCGCGGAAGAAGACCATGGCGACGAGGACGAAGAGGATGGTGAGGGCGTGGCCAAGCGGGGCGGGCATGGGCAGGCGGTACTGGCGCCAGACGTAGTTGATGGCGATGCCGAGCGCGTTCAGCGCGGCGAAGATGACGAACTGCCAGCCGGCGCCATGCCAGATGCCGACGAGGAACAGGGTGAACGAGGCGGCGAACGTGGTGGCGGCGAGGCCGGGGTGGCGGAAGTGCTGGAGGATGGGCATGTAGACGCAGGCGGTGAGGGCGTTCGTCAGGGAGATGTGCCAGCGCTGCCAGAATGTGATGAGGCTGGCGGCGCGGTAGGGGGCGTTGAAGTTCACGGGGATGGTGAAGTTCATCATGCGGGCGAGGCCGACGGCCATGTCGCTGTAGCCGGAGAAGTCAAAGAAGAGCTGGCAGAGGTAGCAGAGCATGGCGAGCCAGGCCTGGAGCA
>ONTV01000058.1 GCA_900320855.1 uncultured Lentisphaerota bacterium | reverse complement strand
ATCGCCGCCGGCGTCGCGAAGGCGCACGCGGACGTCGTGCTGATCTCGGGCTTCGACGGCGGCACGGGCGCAGCCCCGCTCACCTCGATGAAGCACGCGGGCCTGCCGTGGGAGCTCGGCCTTTCCGAAGCCCAGCAGACGCTCGTCAAGAACGGCCTGCGCGGCCGCGTCAAGGTCCAGGTCGACGGCCAGCTCAAGACGGGCCGCGACATCGTGATCGCCGCCCTTCTCGGCGCGGAGGAATTCGGCTTCGGCACGACGCTCCTCGTCGCGCTCGGCTGCGTCCAGGACCGCCGCTGCCACTGCGACACCTGCCCCGTCGGCATTGCGACGCAGTGCGCCGAAAAGCGCGCCCACTTCGCGGGCAAGCCCGAACACATTGTGAACTTCCTGCGCTTCCTCGCGGAGGAGACGCGCGAACACCTCGCCGCGCTCGGCCTCAAGTCGCTCGACGAGGCCGTCGGCCGCACCGACCTGCTCACGCAAGTCCCCGGCGCCTTCGACTTCACGCGCCTCTTCCACCGCGAGACCGGCGACGCACCGCGCTTCACGCCCGGCGCCAACCCCTATGTCTTCGACTCCTACGACCGCCACGAGCTCATCCCCGCCCTCGACGAACTGAAAGAGCCGGATCTTGCCGGGCGCGCGTCGGCGCGCCCCATCAGCCTCGCGCGCACCATTCGCAACACCGACCGCACCGTCGGCACGGAGCTTTCGACCGCGCTGCTGGCGCGTGTCGGCAGCGCGGGGATCGCCGACGACTCGATCACGGTGAACTTCACCGGCATCGCCGGGCAGTCCTTCGGCGCGTTCCTCGCGCCCGGCCTCACCTTCAACCTCGCGGGCGAAGCCAACGACTTCGTCGGCAAGGGCCTCTCCGGCGGCATCCTCGCGATTCGCCCGCCCCAAACCTCCAAACTTCCAAACGCCCAAACCTTCCGCCCCGAATCCAACGTCATCGCGGGCAACGTGATCGCCTACGGCGCAACGAGCGGCAAGGTCTTCCTGAACGGACAGGCGGGCGAGCGCTTCGGCATCCGCAACTCGGGCGCGACGCTCGTCGCGGAGGGCGTCGGCGACCATGGATGCGAATACATGACCGGAGGAAGCGTCGCGGTGCTGGGGCCGACGGGCGTCAACTTCGGCGCGGGCATGACGGGCGGCGTCGCCTATGTCCTCGACGAGGCCGGCGACTTCGACCTCCGCTGCAACCTCGCGTCGATTGACCTCGCGACCGTCGAGGCCAGGTCGGACGACGAAACGGCGCTCTGCGCGCTGCTGGACGAGCACGTCCGCCGCACGGGCTCGCCGCTCGCCCAGCGCATCCGCGACAACTGGTGCGCCTACCGTCCGAAATTCGTCAAGGTCGCCCCGACAAAGGAGATTTGAACCATGGAACGCATTCACGACTACTACCGCCCCGTTTCCGAACGCACGGCCGACTTCAAGGAGGTCGAACGCCCGCTCACGGCGGACGAGATCCGTCCGCAGGCCGAGCGTTGCCTCAACTGCGGCGTGCCCTTCTGCCACGGCTACGGCTGTCCGCTCGGCAACCTCGTCCCCGACCAGAACCGCGCCGTCGCGCGCGGCGACTTTCGCCGCGCCTACGAACTCCTCTCCGCCAACAGCGACTTCCCCGAATTCACGGCCCGCGTCTGCCCCGCGCTCTGCGAATCGTGCTGCGTCCACCAGCTCGACGAGGAGTCGGTCATGGTGCGCCAGAGCGAGAAGCTGATCATCGAGACGGCGTTCGCGAACGGCTGGGTCGTGCCGCGTCCGCCGGCGACCGAGAACGGCAAGCGTGCCGCCGTCATCGGCGCGGGCCCTGCCGGGCTTTCCGCCGCCGTCACCCTGCGCCGCCGGGGATGGGCCGTCACGGTCTACGAGAAGAACCACGACATCGGCGGGCTTCTCCGCTACGGCATTCCCTGCTTCAAGCTCGACAAGTCCGTCATCGACCGCCGCCGCAGGATTCTGGAGGCCGAGGGCATCGTCTTCCAGACGGACACGGAAGTCGGCGTCGACGTCTCGGCCGACTACCTGGCGCGCACGTGCGACGCCGTCGTCGTCGCCCTCGGCACGCCGGCCGCGCGCGACCTGAAGATCCCCGGCCGCGACAAGTCCGGCATTCTCCTCGCGCTCGACTACCTCTCCTGCCAGAACCGCCTCCTCACCGGCGAACGCCCCCAACATCCAAACCCCCAAACTTCCCAACATCCAAACCCCCAAACCCCCGAACCCCCAAACGCCTACAACCTCCGCGTTCTCGTCATCGGCGGCGGCGACACGGGATCGGACTGCGTCGGCACGGCGATCCGCCAGGGCGCGAAGTCCGTGACGCAGATCGAGATCATGCCGAAGCCCCCGGCGACGCGCAGCTCCTCGACGCCGTGGCCGCTCTGGCCCTACGAGCTGCGCACGAGTTCGAGCCACCTCGAAGGATGCAAGCGGCGGTGGAGCCTCAACTCGCTCCGCTTCCTCGGCGACGATCGCGTGACGGGCGTCGAGGTCGAGACGGTGGACTGGACGCTCTCGCCCGACGGCAAGCCGCTGACGTTCGCGCCGCGCGCCAACTCGAAGGAAGTCATCGGGGCCGACCTCGTCCTGCTCGCGATGGGCTTCACGGGCGTGCCGACCGACCATCCGGTCGTCCGCCAGCTTGCGCTCGCCCAGACGCCGCGCACCGCGCTTGTCTCGGCGCCGGAACGCAACATCTACTGCGTCGGCGACTGCGCGAGCGGCGCCTCGCTCGTCGTCCGCGCCCTCGCCAGCGGCAAGGCCCTGCCGATCCCGGCCTAACGGTCGGCGGCGGCGCGCGCCCGTTCCGCGCGCGCCGACACGGCCAGCGCGGCATAGACCGCGAGCGTCACGCAGACGGGCGCGACGAAAATCGCCGTGACGGCCATCGCCCAGCCGGGAACGCCGAGCGGCAACAGCAGCGCGAGCGTCGCGAACAGCGAGAGCGTGTAGGCGATCTGCCCGCACATGATGGCCTTCGGACGCTTCTGCGCGGCGGCGATGCCCTCGATCCGGGCGCGCACGGCGTGGATGACGGCAATGAGCGAATAGAGGCCAATCGCAAGCCGCGCCGTCGGGAGGATGTGCGCGGGCACGTTCTGGAACGTGCCGAAGTACCAGTCGCCGACGAGCGACGTCGAGAAGAGAAACGGAATGATCCCCAGGCACAGTCCCGCGATGACGGCGTAGGCGAGAAGCCGACGGTCGCCCGGATACTCCGGCGTGAACTTGACGGAGACCGTCTGGAGCTTCAGCGCGGCGAAGGCGACGGGGTTCGCGACGCCGAGCGTGACGTAGTGGATCGCCAGCATGTCCGCCGCGTGCGCCGTGCGCGCGACGAACGCCGCGACGACGAGCGGCGCGCTCGCGAGCAGGAAGCCGCCGAGCGCCAGCGGCAGCGTGAAGTTGAACTGCTCGGCGAGAAGCGCGGCAGGCGACGGCAGGAGCGCGGCGTGGCGGCGATGCGCGTCCGCGCCGTCCGGCCGGTTCGGAAGCAGCGCGACGTAGGGCCGCGCGTAGAGCCACGTGAGGAGCGTCTCGACCCAGACGCCGACCGTGAGCGCGAACAGCCCCCAGTACGGGCCGACGAGGCCGACGCGCGGAAAGACGACGGAGAAGCCGAGCGTCACGAAGATGCGCGCCAGCGTCGCGTTGTTCGACTTGCCGCTTTCGAGGTTGTTGAAGAGCACGACCATCGGCACGTTGCGGAGGAAGAACCCGGCGTTCATGAAGACGCCCCAGAGCAGCGTCTCGCGCGCGACGGACGCGAGGTCGGGCGGCAGATGGAAGAACCCGCCGAAGACCCAGTCGTCGAGCCCCGGCAGCGCGGGCACGCACTGGAGCGCGAGCAGGGCCGCCATCATGAGCGCGTTGAGCCGCTTGAACGTGACGTAGCCGAAGTACGTCTTCGCGAAGACCAGCCCCGTCGTGACGAGCCCGCCGCCCAGCGCACCGATCATGAACATGATCATCTGCCCCTGGCTGAAGGCCGTGAGCGCGTTGACGCCGTGCGCACCGTGCGTGACGATGCCGGCGACGAGCGGATAGGAAAGCGACTGCGAGAACCCCTGCAGAAGAAGGGGAACGTAGAAGCGCGTCACGCGCGAAACCGAGAACCTGGGCGCATCGTCCGCCATCGTCGCCTCACCAGACGCCAAGCTTCAGATACGGGAAAATCGACTTCTCGAGCGTCGTGTCGAGATCGAAGAGCGAGACGCCCGCGAAGCCGTACTTGCGCGTCAGGTTGATCTGCTCGATGACCTGCCGCGCGTCAAGCCGCGACTCGTTCGCCGTCACGCCGAGGCCGACGACGATCCGCCGCGCGTGGCTTCGCGGCGTCGCCTGCTGCGCGAGGAGCTCGTCGAGCTTCGCGTTCGATTCGCAGTAGTCCATCGGCACGAGGTAGTCCACCAGTCCCGCATCGAGCCAGCCAAGCCAGTCCTGACCGACCGTCGCGACGCAGGCCGGGTACTTGCCGTAGACGGCCGCCGTGAGCCACCTCGGACGGCGGACGCGCCGCCGCGCCTCGGCGACGAACTGCGTGACGACCGCCGCCGCGTTCCGGGGCTTCGCCGCCGCGTCGCCCCAGCGCACGAAGTCGAGGTGGAGGCCCGCGAGCGCCGGGTAGCGCGCCTGCAGCTCGTCGAGCGCCGCAAGGACACGCCCGCGCACCTGCGCGTTCGACGGGTCGAGGTAGTCCGTGAGCGCGCCCTTCGGCGTCTTCAGCCGCCAGCCGCGCCGCGCGTAGTCGTCCAGCGTCGCGGGCGCGCCGCGCGTCGCGGAGAAGCAGATCATCCACGCATGGACGCGCACGCCCGTCCCCCGCGCCGCCGCGAGGCAGGCGGCCATCTGGTCGCCCTCCTGCGCAAACGTCTTCGAACGCGGCAGGACGCCGCTCGGATAGTGGGCGAACGCCGCGCCGGCGACGTTGACGAAGAGGTCCGTCACGCGCGCCTCGCGCAAAACGCGCATCGTCCGGCCCCAGTCGCCGGGGTAGAGCCCGCATCCCGAATGGTCCCACGTCGCATGGATCTCGCCCGCGCGCGGCACCTGGCGGAGCGCATACGCGCGCGTCGCGGCGGCCCTTTCGCTCACCCGCCGACGATGCCCCGCGAGGCTCCAGGCCGACGGATCGGCCACCCCGACGAGCGCGCCCAGAAGCCGCGCCTTCTGGTCTTCGTCGCCGTCCGCCAGAAGGACATGCGTCATCCAGAACCCGGCGTCCGACGCCAGCCACGCCGGCTCGCCCGTCGAGCGGCCCGCGCGGTCAGACCACGTCGCGACCGTCCGCGACCGCCCGGGAATCGGGCGCGCGCGCTGGAGGACGGTCGAGGTCTGGCGGACGGAAGTCGGCGCACCCGCGAGCGCACCCGGAACGAAATCCATGCGGCTGTAGGCGCCCGGCGCGGGCGCGGCCGCATAGCCGACGGGCTTCACGCCCAGGAGATCGGCCAGGGCCGGCGACGCGGAATGGAAGACGACGAGCTTGCCGCCGCGCGCGCGGAACGCGTGGAGCGTCTTCATCTCCGCCGCCGTCGGACTCGAGAATCCGACGAGGAAGGCGATGCGCTCCGACGCGAGCGCGTCGGACATCTCGCGCGGCGTCACGACGCGGGCCGTCACCTGCTCCTGCCCCAGCCAGCGGCGGACGTGGTTCGCAAGCGACGTGTAGTACCCCGGATCGTGCGCGACGACGAGCGCGGCCAGTAGAAGCGAATTCAGCATGTGTCAAATCAGGTCTTTGCCCGTATTATACCATAACGGCTGCCGCCCCTTGCGTCTCCGAATGCGCGGAAGGGGCCGCGCCGCGCGGAAGCGGGGCCATTTGTGGTATAATGCCCACATGATCGAATTGACGGAACCACAGAAAAAGGTGATCGCGAACGGCCTGACGGCCGTTTCGGTCGCCGTCGTCGTCGCGTTTTTCGCCACTGTCGCCTGGGGCGTCCTGAAGGTCCTCTCCTTTGCGTCTGCGGCAATCGTGCCAGTCCTGTTCGGCTTCTTCCTCGCGCTCTTCTTCAAGCCCTACTACGGCTGGTGGAAGAACCTCGTGAAGAATCCGTCCCTTGCGCTCGTCGCCATGCTCCTGACGGTCTTCCTGCCGATCGGCTTCCTGCTCTGGTACGCGGGCGCCGTCATGATCGACCAGGTCTCGAACCTGCTCGCGCAAGGCCCGGCTCTCGTCCAGCAGGTCATCGCCTGGTTCCAGACGACGTTCCCGAAGTTCCACGCCCTGCTCGCCCAGCTCGGCTGGCCCGACGACCTCGGCGACGCCTACGCGAAGTACGGCGCGACGGCCCTCAAGGCCGGGACGAGCGCGCTCAAGTGCCTGACCGGCGTCCTCTCGGCGCTCGTCACGCTGATCTTCTTCGTCTTCTTCCTGATGACGAAAGACCGGCGCGGCCGCGAGATCGTCGGCCATCTGCCGTTCTTCAAGCCGGAGACGCGCGACTTCCTCGCCGCGCAGATCGACTCCTTCATCGAAATCCTCGTCTCGTTCTTCCAGCGCCAGACCGTCATCTGCCTCATCGAGGGCCTTCTCTACGGCACGGGCTTCTGGCTCGTCGGGCTCCCGTACGGCTTCCTCGTCGGCTTCGCGCTGGGCGTCCTGAACCTGATTCCGCTGTTCGGCTCGGTCGTCTGCCTCCCGCTCGCGCTCCCGCTCGCCTACTTCCCGCACGGCGGCTCCTTGACGCGCCTCCTCCTCGTGCTGGCGGTCTGGCTCGCGGGCCAGCTCCTGGACGGCTATCTCATCACGCCGCGCATCCAGGGGAACAAGACGGGCCTCGGCTACGCGGGCGTCATCTTCAGCTTCTTCTTCTGGTCGACGGTGCTGGGCCCCGTGCTCGGCATGCTCCTCGCAATTCCGCTCTCCGCCTTCTGCGTTGTCCTCTGGCGCGCCATCAAGGCGAAGTACATCCGCCCCGTCGTCTGAGCCCGCGCCTCACGCCCACGGCGGGGGTTCGCGGACTTCGAGCGACAGGCGCGAGTCGATGCCGAACGTCGCGTCGGCAGCGGGCACGACCTTGTCCAGCTCCGAGAGGAACGTGAGGTTCACCGCGACGCGGAACTGCGCGCCGAGGTCGATCGTGACGACGCGCCCGTCCGGATAGCGCAGGTCGAGGAAGACGGGGAGCGTTCCCGCATTCTTCAGGATGACGGCGCGGATCGCCTCGACCTTCTTCTTGAGCCCCGGATCGTCGTAGGCGAGGCGCAGACGCAGCCCCTTCGAGAGGAGCGGCATCGCCTCCTCAAGCGGATACGCCTCCTTGACCGTGAAGTTCAGGTCGCCGACCTGCGGATTCTCGCGGTGCGCGTCCTCCTTCGCGTAGGTCGTCTTGTGCGCAAGCTCACCGCAGACGAGGACAAGCGAATCGACCCTCGTCTCCAGCGCGCTGCACTTCTCCCAGACCTTCGCGAACGCCGCGCCCTCCGCGTGCCCGCACCCGTCGTCCAGTCCGAGGATCGCCCACTTCTGTCCGACCGTCCCGTCTGGACGCGGCTTCGGCGTCTTCACCGAGCAGGACGTGAGGATGCCGACGGCCCGCACGTCGAGCTTCTTGAGGAGAATCGGATCGACGCGCTTCTTGAGCCGCGCCTTTTCCTTGTTCACCGCCTTGTCGAACGCCGCCTTGTCGCTCCAGGCGACCTCGCCCTTCGCGCGGACGACGCCGCGCGCCATCGACTTGAGCGGCCAGTCCTGCGGATCGGACTGCTTCAGCAGCCCCTCGATCGACGTGTCGTCCGCCGCCGCGTCCGAGACGCCCTCGTCCTCGTCGTCTGCGCCGTCCGCCGTCTCGACCGCCTGCGGCGCGGCGTCCTCCGACACGGAGTCCATTGCCGCCGCGTCGTCCTCCTCCTTCGGCTTCTTCGCGATCTTGTCGAACGAGAACGGCAGGTTCGCCGCGCCCTCGCGGTCGACGTGCACGACGGAGAGGTCGCCGAGGAAATGCCGGCACGCGGCCATCGGGTCGCCCGAAATGTAGACGCCGAGGAGGTCGCGCTCGTTCTTGAGGTCCTCCGCCGGCGCGAACGGCGGCGCGTCCGCAAGCTCCGAATCGTCCGCCTTCTCGTTGCCGCCCGCCATGAGGTCGAAGAAGCTCGTCTGCGCGCTCGCCTTCTCCTTCGCGCGCTGCTGCGCCTTCTTGAGCGCGTATTCGATGTTGAGGAAGAGCTTCGCGCGGTTCGGCTCCAGCGTCGAGAACGCGCCCGTGCGCGTCAGGTTCTCGAGGACGCGCTTGTTGACGAGGTTCGAGCCGCCGAGCCGGAGGCAGAAGTCGAGGAAGCCCGTGTACGGCCCGTTCGCCTCGCGCTCGGCGACGATCGCTTCGGCCGCCGCGCTGCCAACGCCCTTGATGCCGCCGAGGCCGTAGCGGATGCCCTTCGAGCCCTTCGCCGGCACGAAGCGCGCGCCGGACTCGTTCACGTCCGGCAGCAACAGCTCCAGCCCGATGTCGCGCGCCTCGGCGACGAAGCCGGGGAGCTTGTCGAAGTTGCCGATTTCGGACGAGATCTGCGCGCACATGAACTCGGCCGGATAGTGCGCCTTCAGGTAGCCCGTCTGGTAGGCGACCCAGGCGTAGCAGACGGAATGCGACTTGTTGAACGCATACGAGGCGAACGCCTCCCAGTCCTTCCAGATCTTCTCGATGAGGACCTTCGCGTCGTCCTCCTTCGTGAGGTCGAGCGACCGGCCCTCGACCGTCGCCGTCCCCGTCATGAACTTCGGGTTCGCGAGGCAGCCCTTGATGAACTTCGCCTTCAGCTCGGCCATGATGTCCATGAGCTTCTTGCCCATGGCCTTGCGGAGCTTGTCCGACTCGCCGCGCGTGAAGCCGGCGAGGTCGCGCGACAGCAGCATCACCTGCTCCTGGTAGACGGTGATGCCGTACGTGTCCTTGAGGCGGCTCTCCATCTCCGGGTGGTCGTAGACGACGGGCTTGCGGCCTTGCTTGCGGTCGATGAAGTCGGGGATGTACGCCATCGGGCCGGGGCGGTAGAGCGCGTTCATGGCGACGAGGTCCGTCAGCTTCTCGGGCTGGAGCGCCATGAGGTACTTCTTCATCCCCATCGACTCGAACTGGAAGAGCCCCGTCGTCTCGCCGCGGCCGAAGAGCTCGTACGTCTCCTTGTCGTCGTCCGGGATCTTGTCGGTGTCGAGCTCGCCGTCGGCGTTTCGGATCGCCTCGGGGACGCGCGGGTTGTCCTTGCCGAGAAGCGCGACGCACTCCTTCTCGACCGTCAGCGTCTTGAGACCGAGGAAGTCCATCTTGAGCAGACCGACCGGCTCGACGAAGTGCCCGTCGTACTGCGTCGTCAGGAGCTTGTCCTCCGCGCCGGGCGCGTCCGACGCGCCCTTCCCCTTGCCCTTCGCGCCGCCCTTCTCCGGCGTCGGCATGACGGGCAGCGTCTCCGCGATCGGGTCGCGCGAGATGATGACGCCGCAGGCGTGGACGCCCGGCTGGCGGATGCAGCCCTCGAGCCGCCCCGCGCGCTCCATGAGCTTGTGGACGACCGGGTCCTCGGAGTTGAACGCGGACTCGAGGTCGGGCGACTCCTTGCGCGCCTTCTTGAAGGTGATCTTCGGCGTGTCCGGCACGTAGGAGGCGAGCTTGTTCGTGTCGGCGAGCGGATAGTCCATGACGCGCCCGACGTCCTTGATCGCCGACTTCGCGGCCATCTGGCCGAACGTCACGATGTGCGCGACGTGGTCGGCGCCGTACTTGCGCGTGACGTAGTCGAGCACGCGCTCGCGCCCCGCGTCGTCGAAGTCGACGTCGATATCCGGCATCGAGATGCGGTCGGGGTTCAGGAAGCGCTCGAACAGGAGGTCGTACTTGAGCGGATCGACGTTCGTGATCCAGAGCGCGTACGCGACGGCCGAGCCGGCGGCCGAGCCGCGCCCCGGCCCGACCCAGACGCCGCACTCCTCGCGCGCCGCGCGGATGTAGTCGCGCACGATGAGGAAGTAGCCGGGGAAGCCCATGAGCTTGATCGTGTCGAGCTCGAACTGGACGCGCTCGCGCACGACGTCCGGAATCTGGCCGTCCTTGTCGCCCCAGCGGATCGCCGCGCCCTTCCAGACGAGGTCGGCGAGGTAGTCCGCCTCGAACTTGATGCGCAGCACCTTCTCGTAGCCGCCGAGACGGTCGAAGTTGCCTTCCTTCTGGACGTTGAACTCGGCCTTCAGCTTCTCCGCGTCAAACTCCTTCGCATAGCCCTCTTCCGTGCCGAAGGAGATCGGAATCGCGAACTTCGGCATGATCGGCGGCGAGTCGAGCCCGTACTCCTCGATGCGGTCGGCGACCTCCTTCGTGTTCGCGATCAGCTCCGGGTTCTCCGCGAAGAGCGCGCGCATCTCCTCCTCGGTCTTGAAGTACTCCTGGCCCGTGTAGACCATGCGCTTCTCGTCGGACATCTTCTTGCCCGTCGAGAGCGCAAGGAGAACGTCGTGCGAGTCATCGTCGTCCGCCTCAAGGAAGTGGACGTCGTTCGTCGCGATGACGCGGATGTCGAGCTTCTTGCCGAGCGCGAGCACACCCTTGACGATCTTGACCTGCCGCTGGTAGAGGTCGGCGAACTCGTTCTGCGCGGACAGCGGGACGTCCGGCCCGGACTTCACGGCCTTGTGGAGCATGACCTCCAGCGAATAGTTCTCGCCGAAGAGGTCCTTGTACCACTTCGCGACGCGCTCAGCCTCGTCCATGCGCCCCTGGTCAATCGCCCGCGCGACCTCGCCCGCAATGCACGCGGCGGAGCAGTGCAGGCCCTCGTGGTACTTCTCCAGGAGCGCATGGTCGATGCGCGGACGCATGTAGAAGCCGTTGATGTGGGCCTCGCTGATGAGCTTGACAAGGTTGTGGTAGCCCGTCAGGTTCATCGCGTGGAGGCAGAGGTGGTGGCGGTACTCCGACTTGTCGCGCGTCTTGTAGTCGCCCGTCGAGGTGACATAGGCTTCGCAGCCGAGGATGGGCTTGACGTGCACGCCCGCGAGGTCGCCGTACGTCTTCTCCTTCTTCGAGCGGCACTCGTCGTAGAAGCTCTTGAGCGCGAAGAGATTGCCGTGGTCGGTGACGGCGAGGGCCGGCATGCCGAGCTTGCGCGCCTTCTTCACGAGCGGCACGATCTGGCACTGCCCGTCAAGAAGCGAATAGGTCGTGTGGAGATGGAGATGGACGAAGTCGGACATGGGGGCGTATTATATCACATCCGCCCCCGACCGAGGCACATGTCCCGCAGCCAGTAGCAGAACTTCGCCTGGCGCGCTGCCTCCCAGACGCGGTCGGCGGAAGAGGTCATCTCCGCCCGCCCGCAGCGCTTGTGCGCGCCCATGCCGCCACCCAGCAACACGACGGCGTCGCATCCGCCCAGCTCCAGCGTGTCCACGAGCGGCATCTCCTCGCCTTCAAGCGGCACGCCGAGGAAACGCGTCGTCACGCCGCATGAGAAGATCCAGAACAGGACAAGGCTGCCGATGACAAGCCCCCTCCCGATGCGCCGCAGACAGACTCCTTTTTTCTGCGCGCCGCGCGCGCACAGGCACGGCACGACACCGACGGCGCACCCCAGAAACAGCAGCCCCAGCGGGCTCAACACCCATCCGATGACCTTGTTGACGTAAAACATTTCCTCCTCCCTTCTCGTTTACAGGGCAACGCGCCAACCACCGCACGTGCCGTCCACTCATCGGACAATTCTACTCGGGCAGAACGAACAGCAGGACGAGGTTCGTGAGATTGAAGAGCGCGTGGTTCAGCATCGCGCAGACGATGCGCCCCGTCTTCTGGTAAAGTCCACACTGCGCCACGCCAAAGAAGAAGAG
>ONTV01000075.1 GCA_900320855.1 uncultured Lentisphaerota bacterium | reverse complement strand
CCGACCAGACTATCCTGCTTGCCTGCCATATTGTCCGCGGCTCAATGTGCAGAACATTTACTGTGCCCCATCCCCACAGGGCGAACAAGGTTGTAGGCGATCATCACGGCGAGGAACGCGGCTGACGCCCAGTGGACGGCGGAAAGCGAATGGCCCGCGGAGGCGATCGCGGAAGTCGCGGGAAGCGCATTCGGGACAAGGTTGATCGCAATGCCGCAGAGAATTGCGCCGATGACGATTACGGCGACGTACGCGGCGGCGGCCTTGCGCCCGACAAGCGCGGCGACGGTCGTGAGCGACATCGCGTTCATCGCGGGGCCGACCATCAGGAACACGAACGCGGCCCCAGGCGAGACGCCCTTTGCAACGAGCGACGCGGCGATTGGAATCGACGCCGTCGAGCAGACGTACATCGGGAAGCCCACGAGCGCCATCACCGGCATCGCGATCCAGTCGCTGCCGTGGAACGCGTCCGCGAAGAAGTTGTCCGGAACAAGCACCGTGACAAGAGCGGACACGGCGAGTCCAACGGCAAGCGGCTTTGCGACCGAGCCGAGAAGCCGCCTGTACGCCTGCCAGAATATCGCCTGGATCCCGCGAGAACCCGCGGCCGATTCCTCGACGGCGACGGTAGACGCATCCTCTCCGCCGACGGCGGAGACCACCGCTCCGCCTACGACGCCCGTAAGCGCGGCGGCGATTGGACGCGCGATGGCGAAGACGGGGCCAAGCAGAGCATAGGTCGCGAGGATCGAATCGATGCCCGTCTGCGGCGTGGAGATGAGAAAGGCAGCGGTCGGTCCTTTCCCCGCGCCGTGCTTGCGAAGCCCGGCCGCAATCGGCAGCACGCCGCACGAGCAGATCGGAAGCGGGACTCCGATCGCGACGGCGCGGAGAATGCCGCGGAAGCCGGAGCTTCCGCCCATCATGCGGTTCACCCAGCTGCGCGGGATCCATACGGCGATGATCCCCGCCATCAGGAAACCGAACACAAGCCACGGCGCCATCATTGCGAACACGTGGACAAACGCAATCAATATCTCTTTCATTTTCTCGGCCCTCCATCACGCCATCTTCGAGAAACTCTCAAGCGCCTCGGCGAACGATTCAATCGTCTCGTCTGCGTTCCCCTTTTCTATGCCCTCGCGCACGCAATGGCGAAGATGTCCGTCGAGCACGATGAACGACAGGCGGTGCAGCGCCCCGTTCGCCGCGTTGAGCTGCGTAAGAATGTCTTCGCAGGGGACATCCTCGGCCAGCATTTTCTGCACACCCGTCAGCTGTCCGACGATCTTTTTCAGCCGCAGCTGGAGAGCCGTCACATCTTCAATGCATTTTCTCATCTTCAGTCCTTCCTTGACATTTTTGGGAGTATATTATACCATACTCCCGTAGGGTATGTCAAAGCGCCTCTCTGTCTCACCCTTATCCCGGATTTTCCGGGATAAGGGTGCCGCCTGGCCGTCTCTTGATTGTTTGCCGGGAGAAAGTGTATAATGTGCGCAGACGCGCGGGTGTGGCATGGGTGACCATGCGGCCGCCGTTCAAACCAAAAGGATCAAATCAATGGCTACAACGAAGAAGGTTCCCGCCAAGAAGGCGGTCGTGAAGAAGGCCACGGCGAAGAAGTGCTGCGCCAAGGCCGCCGACAAGCCCGCCGCCAAGAAGTGCTGCTGCAAGAAAGCCGCACCCGTTGCCAAGGCCGATCCGGCCGCGAAGCGTTGCTGCAAGGCTGCCGCGAAGAAGGCAAAGTGACCGCAGTTGCGATCAAGTCGATTCCCGGTCGGGCCAGTCTGTGTCCGGCCGGGAATCGCCTTTTGTCCCGTTTTGCCGCGCTTGGGCCGCTTCCCTCCACATGAAGGCGGGCGTTTCGTGTTGGTGCAGAATGAATTGCGCGTGGGTGCAATGACAAGCGGGCGCAGTTTTGCTATACTTGCTGTCATCGTGTTGCCTGTGCGGCGGTGCGGCGCCTTTTGCCGCGCGCGGTTGCGGGCGACTTAAGCAAGAAACAGAGAAAACGCAAGGAGAGAACGGACAATGGGCATTTGGCTGCTGGTCGCCGCGACGGCGACGCTGAACTGGACGCTGGGCGACGGGCGGGTCGTCGCGGAGACGGTCGATCTCGCGCCGTCGGCGGAGGGCGAGACGCTGACGGTGAGCCGCGAGAAGATCCGCGCGATGAAGGCGAAGCGGCTGGACGTCATTCCCGAGTTCGCGCGGGCGACGAAAGGCGAGGCGGGCTTCTGGTTCTCGCCGTATGGCGTGTACGGGGAGTACGACCGCGACGGCGGCACGTTCTTCGCCGGGTCCGAGCGCATGTCGATGCCGATGTTCGGCTGGTCGAATCCGCGCGGCGCGTGGCTGGCGGTCGTGACGTCGCTCAAGTACTTCGTCCGCGAGACGGTGCGGGTGGAGAAGGGCGCCTACACGGTCGCCGCGACGCTGGAGGAGGAGCTGTGCCGCCATCCCTACGAGGATCTCGTCATCGTCTACCACCGCCGGGCGCCGGGCGCCTCCTACGCCGAGCTTGCGAAGATCTACCGCGACTACCAGCTCGCGCGAGGGGCGGTGACGCCGTTCCGGGAGCGGTTCAAGTCGAATCCGACGCTGCAGAAGGCGATGCTCTCGCCGGAGGTGCGCATCCGCCAGGCGTGGAAGCCGGTGCCGAGCCCCGTCCCGCACCAGGCGCCGGAGAACGAGCCCGAAGTGAAGGTGGCCGTGACGTTTGACCGCGTCGGCGACATCGTCGACGAGATGAAGCGCCAGGGAATCGCGTCGGTCGAGCTCTGCCTCGTGGGGTGGAACATCGGCGGGCATGACGGCCGCTGGCCGCAGGTCTTCCCCGCCGAGCCGAAGCTGGGCGGCGACGCGAAGCTGATGGGGGCGATTCGCCGGGCACGGGAGGCCGGCTATCTCATCGTGCCGCACGGGAACTTCTACGAGGGGTACACGGTCTCCGCCGACTGGGACGGCGAGTGGGCGCTGAAGGACGCGAACGGCCTCCTGCGTCCGACGCGCAACGGGAAGGTGACGTGGGGCGGCGGCCGTCCCTACTACATGTGCCCGCAGCGCGCCTACGAGAAGTTCTGCACACGCGACATCCCGCGCATGGCGGCCTTCGGGTTCACGGGCATCGGCTACTTCGACGTCGTCTCGATCTGCGAGCCGCTGCGCTGCGACGATCCGCGCCACCCGTGCACGCCGGCGGACGGCGCGAAGTTCTGGGGCGCGTGCGCGGCGGTGTCCCGGCGCGACCTCGGCGGCTTCGCGAGCGAGAGCGGCGGCGACTGGCTCGCCGGCAACCTGGACTATGCGCTCTACGCCTACTTCGGCGATCCGCAGAAGATCGAGCGCGAGTACGCGGCGGGCAAGGGCCTCGCGAAGCGCGTCGTGCCAATCTGGCAGATCGTCTACAACGGCATCATCGCCAACAATCCGTTCACGACGACGATGAACGCGACGATCAAGGACCGCGTTGCGCAGCTCCAGCTCGTCGAGTTCTCGGCGCGTCCGTGCTTCTACTTCTATTCGAAGTTCCTGTCGTCCGGGAAGAACTGGATGGGCGACGAGGATCTCGTCTGCGCAACGGACGACGAGCTGCGCCATTCGGTCAAGAAGGTCAAGGAAGGCTGCGACCTCTACGAGAAGCTCAAGCATCTCCAGCTTGAGTTCATTGAAGGCCACGCGGCGGTCGCCCCCGGCGTCTTCCGCACGCGCTACGCCAACGGCGAGTCGGTCCTCGTCAACTACACGGACGAGGCGTTCCGCGTCGGCGAGGCGACGGTCGGCGCGAAGGACTGGGCCCTGGTCAGGGAGCGGCCCCAGACAAAGTAACGGCAACATCTCGGCGAAGTGGCGGTCTCGCGATTCGGGCCGCCTTCTTTTGGTATAATGTGCGGTGACTGAAAGGAAACGCAACGATGCTGACGTGGATGGATTCGCTGAAGGGGCGCTCGATGATGCGCCTCGCGTCGTTTACCGACGAGGAGATGAAGGACCTGATCGAGCTCTCGGCGCAGCTCAAGGCGCGCCGCGCGGCGGGCGTGCGCGGCGACCTCCTGCACCGCAAGAACGTCGCGCTCATCTTCGAGAAGAGCTCGACGCGCACGCGCAACTCGACGCTGATCGCGATTCGCGACGAGGGCGGCAACGGCGAGTACCTGACGCGGCCCGACATCCACTTCGGCAAGAAGGAGTCGGTGAAGGACACCGCGCGCGTCCTCGGCCGCATCTACGACGGCATCCTCTTTCGCGGCTTCCGGCAGCGCGACTGCGAAGACCTCGCGAAGTATTCGGGCGTCCCGGTCTGGAACGGCCTCACCGACGACTACCATCCGACGCAGATCTTCGCGGACCTCCTGACGGTGAAGGAGAACTTCGGCTCGCTCGATGCGAACACGTGCGTCGCCTATGTCGGCGACGGGCGCAACAACGTCGCGAACTCGCTGATGATGGGCTGCGCGAAGTGCGGCGTGCGCTACGTCTGCTGCTGTCCGAAGGAACTGCGGCCCGACGAGGCGGTGCTCGCCGAGGCGGAGGCCGTCGCGCGCCGCAACGGCGTCGACATCCGCGTCTTCGAGAATCCGACGGAAGGCGTGAAGGGCGCGAACGTCCTCTACACGGACGTCTGGGTCTCGATGGGCGAGGAGTCGAAGACGGCCGAGCGCATCCGCCAGCTTCGTCCCTACCAGATCAACATGGAACTCATGAAGGCGACGGGCAACCTCGACGGGCGGCTCCTCTTCCTCCACTGCCTGCCGGCGTTCCACGACTTCAGCACCGAGGTCACGAAGGACTGCGGCGCGCTGGAGGTGACGGACGAGGTCTTCGAGTCGAAGTACTCGAAGGTCTTCGACGAGTCCGAGAACCGCATGCACACGATCAAGGCTCTGCTCGTCTCCGCCCTCTGCGACCGCGCGGCGGTCTGACGGGGCGGGACCTCGCCGCGAAACGGGTTGCGCGCGCCATGGACTTCCTTCCTGCGGACTACGTCATTCTCGGGGCTGCGGCCGTGGCCGCCGTCCTGGGCCTGTTGGGCGGGTTTTCGGGCGCGCTGGCGTTTCTGGCCGGCACGGTTGGCGCGGCCGTCACGGGGCGGCTCGTCTGGTACGCTTCGCTGGACTGGTTTGACGCGGCCTGGGCGCGCGCCCTGACGGCGCTCGCGCTCGCGCTTGTCGCGTTTGGGCTCGCGCGCAAGATTGTCCGCTGTGTCGTCCATGGCATCCTCGCCCAGCCTGGCGACGCGATCTTCGGCTTCCTCGTCGCGGCCGCCAGCGGGCTGGCCCTCGCGCTGACGGCGGCCCATCTCCTCGTCCTCTCGAACCTCTGGCCGGTCAAGTCCGTTCTGCTGGACTGGGCGCTGGCGTTGGTGGGGGCGGTATGACGGACGGCGAGAAGCTGCTGGCCGACGCGCGCACGTTCGAGAAAAACCTTCTGAACTTCTTCTGCCGCCAGGGCGTTCAACCTTCTGAGGGAGAAGACCTCGTGCAGGAGACGTACCTGCGGCTCTGGAAGTACCGCGCGGCGTACCGTCCGACGGCGAAGCTCTCGACCTTCCTCTTTGTGCTGGCGCGGCAAGTCCGCATCGACGCCCTCCGGCGTCAGGTGCGGCGCGCGAACCGGGAGGAGGGCTGGGGGCGGGAGCGCCCGACGGCGGTCGAGCCGGGTGCGCCCTGCGCGCGGGCGGACGTCCGGTGGGCGCTTGCGCGTCTGTCCGAGCCGTTGCGCGAGGTCATCGAACTTGGGGTCTTCCAGGATCTCCCCTACGCCGAGGTCGGCGAGATTCTGGGCATTCCGGTCGGCACCGTGAAGTCGCGGATGTCGAATGCGCTGAAGAAACTGAAGGAGATATTCGATGACGAAAGATCTTGAGGAGACGTTGGCGGAGATGGGCCCGGCGTATCGTGCCGTCGTCGATCGCCTTGTGGCGTCCGAACAGGCGGCGCCGTCGGCCGTCGGGCGGATCGACGGCTTCGAGAACCGTCGATGGGGCTGGGGGCGCGCGGCGTACGTGCGGGTGGCGGCGTCGCTTCTGGTCTGTGCGGGGCTGGTGGGCGTCTTCCTTGCGACGTCCGCGCGTCGTGCGCCCGCCGACGCGCCGAAGGTCTACACCATCCATGTGGCGACGGCGGCGCGCGCGTATCGGCTGGCGCAGATCCGCGACGACGCGGCGGTGCAGGAGATGATCCGCACGCAGAACCCGGACGGGTCGTGGGAGAACGACTTCCTCACGAAGCGGAACGCGGAAGTCCTGCGGACGTGTCCAGACGCGGCGGCCCAGATCGCCTTCAAGAAGGCGCAGCGCAATCTCCGCCTGCGCGGCGCCCTTTGATGAGTTGGCGGCGAGCTGGTGGGGCCCCAAAAGGGCGAGAAGCCGCGCCCACGGGCGTTTTGGTATAATACGGCCATGAAGATTGCAGTGATCGGTGACGGCGGCTGGGGCACGGCGAACGCGCGTCTGCTGGCCGGCTATGGACATGACGTGACGCTTTGGGGCGCGTTTCCGGACTACATCGAGGAGATGAAGCGGACGCGGCGGAACGAGAAGTTCCTGAAGGGCGTCGAGCTGCCGGCGAACCTGAAGCTGACGGCTGACCGCGCCGAGGCGGTCGCGGGCGCAGCGGTCGTCGTCCTTGCGCCGCCGTCGAAGTATTTCACGTCCGTCATCTCCGGCTTCAAGGGCCTCGTCACGCCGGAGATGCTCGTCGTCTCCATCACGAAGGGGCTTTGCGAGAAGACGAACCGCCGCATGACGGACCTCGGCGCGGAGATCCTGGGGACAGGCCCCCTTGTCGCGCTCGCGGGGCCGACGCACGCCGAGGAGGTCGCGCGCGGCATTCCGACGGCAATCGTCGCCGCCTGCACGGACGCGACGAAGGCCCGGCGCGTCCAGGAGATCTGGTCGGGCCCGCGCTTCCGCGTCTACACGTCGGCCGATCCCGTCGGCGTCGAGATCGGCGGCGCGGTCAAGAACGTCCTTGCGATTGCGGTGGGCTGCTCGGACGGCATGGGCTACGGCGACAACACGCGCGCGGCGCTCATCACGCGCGGGCTCGTCGAGATGAAGCGCTTTGTCCTCGCCTACGGCGGCGCGCCCGAGACGCTGTCGGGCCTCGCGGGCATCGGCGACCTGATCGTGACTTGCACGTCCGTCCACTCGCGCAACCATGCGGTCGGCGAACGCCTCGGCAAGGGCGAGCGGATCGAGTCGATCCTCGGCTCGATGGAGATGGTCGCCGAGGGCGTCTGGAACGCGAAGGTCGTCCACGAGATCGCCGAGCGCCTCGGCGTCGAGATGCCGATCTGCGAACTCGTCTACGCGCTTTGCTACAAGGGCTTCGACGCGAAGGAGGCCTGCGCGGCAATGATGGGCCGTTCGCTCAAGGCGGAGTGAGCCGATGTGGGACATGGGGCTTCTCGTCATCTTGAGCGCATTCAGCTTTGCGCTTGGCGCGTGCGTCGCGAGTTTCCTGAACGTCGTCATCTGGCGCGTGCCGCGTGGCGAGTCGATCGTCTCGCCGCCGTCGCACTGTCCGAAATGCGGCACGGCGATCCGCTGGCACCAGAACGTGCCGATTCTCTCCTGGCTTGCCCTGCGCGGCCGGTGCGCGAACTGTCGGGCGCCCATCTCGCCGCGCTATGTCCTCGTTGAGCTGCTGGGCGGCGTCCTTTTCCTCGCGGCGCTCTGGCGCTACGGCGGGCCGAGCCTCGAACTCCTCGTGATGTGGATCTGGATCGCCCTCATGATCGTCGGCTCGTTCATCGACTTTGACCACAAGCTTCTGCCGGACTTCACGACCGTCGGCGGCATGGTTCTCGGCGTCGCCTTCCATGGTGTCCGGAGCGTCTCGGCCTTTTTCGTCTCCCCGTCTCCGTCCGCCCATTCGATCATCCGATCATCCGACTATTCGGTCAGTTCTTTTCTCCATTCGGCCATTCGATCATTCGATTATTCGATTATTTCCACCTCCCTCCTTGGACTGGCCTTTGGCTTCGGGCTCCTGTGGCTCGTGCGCTTCCTCGGCTCGAAGGCGTTTGGGCGCGAGGCGATGGGCATGGGCGACGTCTTCCTCATGGGGGCGGTCGGCGCGCTGTTCGGCCCGGTCGCCGTCCTCGTCACGCTGATTCTCTCGTCCCTCGTCGGCTCGGTCGTCGGGCTGTCGATGGTCGCGCTTGCAAAGACGAGGCTCGGCCGGTTCGTCGAGATCCCCTACGGGCCGTACATTTGCCTGGGCTGTCTCGTCTGGATGTTTTGGGGGCCCGAACTTGTGTCGGGCTATCTTCGGCTGCTGGGTTTCTGAAACGGGGCGGACGCCTGGGCGAGAAAAGGAGACGCGACATGGACAAGCTTTTCATCATCGACCTGATGCCGTTCCTCTACCGGGGACATTTCGTCTTCCTGCGCAATCCGCGCCTGACGGCGAGCGGCATCAACACGTCCGCGCTTCTCGGCCTCGCGAACGGGCTGCTGTCCATCCTGAAGCGCGAGAAGCCGACGCACGCGGTCCTGGCGATGGATCCGGGCGGCCCGACGTTCCGCCACCGGGCCTATCCGCCCTACAAGGCCCAGCGCGAGAAGATGCCCGAGGACCTGGCCGCGTCCATCCCCTACGCCTTCGAGCTGGCCGAGGCCCTGCGGATTCCCGTCGTGCGTGTCGCCGACTTCGAGGCGGACGACGTCATGGGCACGTTGGCCGTGAAGGGCGCGGCGGCGGGCTTCGACGTCTACATGGCGACGCCGGACAAGGACGCCGCGCAGCTCGTCCGCCCGGGCGTGCGGCTCTACCGTCCCGCCCACGCCGGCGACACGGCGGAGGTCTACGACGAGGCCGGCGTCTGCGAACACTGGCATCTCACGAGTCCCGCGCAGATGATCGACTTCCTCGCGCTTGCGGGCGACGCGAGCGACAACATCCCCGGCATTCGCGGCGTCGGCGAGAAGACGGCGGCCGACCTCCTCGCGAAGTACGGCTCGGTCGAGGGCATCCTCGAGAACCAGCCGAGGCTCAAGGGAAGGCTGTCCGAGAGGGTCTTCGCGGGACGCGAGGACGTGAAGATCTCGAAGTTCCTCACGACGATTCGCACGGACGTGCCGATCGAGCCGGACTGGAACGCCTACCGCCTCGACGGCATCGACGCGGAGAAGCTGGCGAAGGTCTGCGCGAAGTTCGAGCTGAACCGCCTCGGACGGGAACTGCTGGGCGACAACGCCGGACTTGGGGGGCGGGAGGGGCAAGGGGGACCCAAGGTCAGCCTCTCGCCTCTCGCGCCCCCCAAGCCCCTTGCGTCAATCGCGACGGTCCCCCATGACTACCGCTACGTCTCGACCGAGGCGGACGCCCAGGCGCTCCTGGACGAGCTGATGAAGGCCGACCGGATCGCGTTCGACACCGAGACGACGGCGCGCGAGCCGGGGATGACCGCGACGGACGCGACGAGCTGTCGCCTGATCGGCTTCTCGTTCGCGACGGCGCCGGGAAAGGCGTGGTATGTGGACGCGGGGCTGATCGACGTGTTTCGTCCGCTCTTCGCCGATCCGACGAAGACGCTCGTCGGGCACAACGTGAAGTTCGACCGGACCGTCCTCCACCGCTACGGCATCGGCTTCGGCGCGACGCCGCACGACACGTTTCTCGAACACTATTGCCTTGACGCGGCGGCGCGGCACGGCCTCAAGGATCTCGCGGAGCAGCTGCTGGGCTACCGCATGATCCGCTTCGAGGACGTCGCCGGGCCGCAGGAGCGGCGCAAGCCCGAACCAACGCTCGTCGGCAAGGACATCGCGAAGGTGACGGACTACGCGGCGGAGGACGCGGACGCTGCGCTGCGGCTCGACGGGCTCCTGCGGGGACAGGCCCTCGCGCTTGAGCAGCACGGCGTCGCCGCCGCTCCGCCCGCGCTGGAGACCGAGGAGGCGCTCGTCAAGGTTCTGTGCGAGATGGAGCGCGAGGGCGTGCGAATCGACACGGGCGCCCTGAAGGCCTACGGGCGCGAGCTCGACCGCGAGATCCTGTCCTACGTGCAGGAGATCCGGAAGTACGCCGAGCCGGGCTTCAACCCCGACTCGCCGAAGCAGCTCGCGGAACTGCTCTTCGACCGACTGGGCCTCACCGGCTCGAAGAAGACGGCGTCCGGACAGTGGTCGACGGACGAGAAGGCGCTCTCGAAGGTTGCGCTCGCGCACCCGATCGTGCCGCTGATCCTCGAGTACCGCGCCTGCACGAAGCTGAAATCGACCTACGTGGACAAGCTGCCGACGCTCATCGACGCGGAGGGGCGCGTGCACACGACCTTCGCGCAGGCGCTCACCGAAACGGGGCGGCTTTCGTCGTCCGACCCGAACCTGCAGAACATTCCGATCCGCACGGCGCGCGGCAAGCGCATCCGCGCGGCGTTCGTCGCGCGCGACGCCGGTCATGTGCTCGTCTCGGCCGACTATTCGCAGATCGAACTGCGCCTCATGGCGGCCCTGTCTGGCGACGAGGCGATGTGCGCGGCGTTTGCGCGCGGCGAGGACATTCACCGCGACACGGCCGCGCGCGTCTACAACCTGATGCCGGCGTTCGTGACGGACGAGCAGCGCGCGAAGTGCAAGACGGTCAACTTCGGCATCATCTACGGCATTTCGGCGTTTGGCCTCTCGCAGCGGCTCAAGGTGCCGCGCAAGGAGGCGGCCGACCTCATCGAGACGTACTTCCGGCTTTATCCGAAGGTGAAGGACTTCATGGGTGCGGCGATTGCGCGGGCGCGGGAGCGGGGCTACGCCGAGACGGTCCTCGGCCGCCGCCGCACGCTGCGCGACATCAACTCGCGGAACGCGACGGCGCGGCAGTCGGCCGAGCGCGACGCGATCAACACGCCGATCCAGGGCAGCGCGGCGGATCTCGTCAAGCTGGCGATGGTGAAGATCGACCGCGCGCTCAAGGCCGAGGGCCTGCGGTCGAAGATGGTTCTCCAGATTCACGACGAGCTCGTCTTCGACTGTCCGAAGGACGAGGCCGCGCGCGTGAAGGAGATCGCCCGCCGCGAGATGACGACGGCGCTCGACTTCGGCGTGCCGCTCGACGTCGGCCTGGGCGAGGGGGCGAACTGGCTCGACGCGCACTAGGCGGGAGGGGCGGGCGATGAAAGTGACTCGCCTGTAATTTGGTATAATCCGCCCAAGAGTTCTCGAACGAGAAGATGGTGGTGAAACGGCAGGAGAAAGACAAATGAAGAAACTGATGATTGTTGTGGTGGCGGGTGCGCTGGGGCTGGCCGGATGCCAGTCTTCCGGGCCGGAGGCGGCGTTGCCGGCGAACGTCGAGAACATGCCCGTCATGGTGGCGCAGGGGCGAACGCTGAAGGAAGCCGTCGTGACGGCGGCCACCCGCCGCCGCTGGATGCCGTCGGAGCTTGGTGACGCGACGATTCGCTGCACGCTCGTGCAGCGTTCGCACCGTGTCGTCGTTGACGTGCATCTGCTGGACGCGAACCACTACTCGATTCGAATGGTCGAGAGCAACATCCCCGCGCGGAAGCTTGCGCAGTGGGTCAACAACCTACAGCGCGAAATCGCCCGCCACGCCGCGCGCCCGTAAGGAGGCGTTCGGCGTTCGGTCTCCGCCATGGCGTGCTGATTTGAGATGGACAAGGTCTCGCCCGCGGTGCGCTCGAAGATCATGCGCGCGATTCGCTCGCGCGACACGTTGCCGGAGGTCGTCGTGCGCAAGTGGCTGTTCGCGCAGGGCTACCGCTTTCGCGTCTGCGACAAGCGGGTCGTTGGCCATCCCGACGTCGTCCTGCCGCGCCTGAAGACGCTGATCGAGATCCGGGGCTGCTTCTGGCACCATCACGGCTGGACGTGGGACGGGCGCAGGCTCGTGCAGACGGAGGCGTGCGCGCAGGCGACCGCGCCGAAGTCGAACCGCGCGTTCTGGAACGCGAAGTTCACGCGGAACGTCTGCCGCGACCAGGAGCACGAGCGGCTGTGGGCCGAGCAGGGCTGGAATGTGATCATTATCTGGGAGTGCGGCCTCAAGACGGCGGCTGACCGCGGCTGGCCGAGATCGCGTCCGCGCGCGCCTAGCGCAGCACGGGCGGTTCCGGGCTTCCCGGCTCGTCCGCCTGTGGCGTCTGCTGAAGTTTCGCGCGTCGGCATTGGCGCGTGGCAGACGGCGCGTGGACTGGCGGCTGACGATGCCGGAAGCCGCGAACGAACGCTGGCGCTCGCCTGTGAATGCGCCGTGCGCGGAGAGCCGCTCGTCCAGCAGACGCGCGGCCAGCAGCCCCGCTTCCGTGAAGTTCGGGCGAATGCTCGACAGCGTTGGCTCGACGTGTTCGCAGAGTGATTCGTCGTTGTCGATGCCGAGGATCAGTAGGTCGTCCGGAACCTTGATGCCCATCGCCTGACAGGTGCAGATTGCTTCCGTCGCCTCTTCTCCTTGTCGCCGAGGCTTCGCGTCCGTTGAGCGGGGAATGGGCGGTTTCATGGTGCTGACATTATAGCAAAAGCGCAGAACGCGCCGGACGCTG
>ONTV01000109.1 GCA_900320855.1 uncultured Lentisphaerota bacterium | reverse complement strand
GCCCGGTAGGACATGCGCGCAATGGCCTCGCAAGGCTGGTGGACGGTCGTCAGGTTCGGCGTCATCAGGACGGCGCACCGCACGTCGTCGAAGCCCGCCAGCCGCACGTCCTTCGGCACGGACAGCCCGAAGGACGCGAGCGTGTTGCCAAGGCGCGCGGCGATGTAGTCGGACTCGCAGACAATGGCATCCGGACGCCGCCGCCGGTCACTGAACCACGGCTGCAGCGCCTTCCGGTCGTCCGGCTCCGCGACGATGGCGCCCTTGGCCGGCGCCCGCGCCCCCAGCGCGCTCATCACGCCGTCATAGCGGTCCCGGATCACCGACGCGCAGTTCGGCCGCATCAGGAAGTGAATGCGCTTCGCGCCTTGCTCCAGCAGGTGGAGCCCCAGGCAGCGGCCCGCGTTCAGGTTGTCGATGCCGACGAAATCATGCGCCATCCGAACAGCCCCCGCATCCACGTCCCGGTCGATGAGGACGACGGGGATGCCCGCCTCGCCGAACAGCGCCATGATCTCCCGCGTCACGCGCTCCGGCGTCCGCAGGAACGCGAGCGGCTGGAGGATGACGCCTGCGACGCCCTGCTCGGCGAAGCGCCGCGCCACCGCGCAGGCCTCGCGCGCGCGGCGGTTCGGGGTCGCGGCGGAGATGTCGCCGAGGACAAGCGAATAGCCGTCCTGCTGGGCGAAGCGCGTCAGGGCCTGGCAGATCGGCGGGAAGATCTCGCCGACGGAGAGGCTCGGCACGATGAGCCCGATGCGCCCGGTCTCCTGGGACGCCGACCGCGTGGCAAAGGTGCCGCTGCCACGCTTGCTCCAGACAAGCCCCCGCTTCCGAAGTTCGTCCATGGCCCGCACCACCGTGATGCGCGAAACGCCGAACTTGACGACGAGCGTCGCCTCGGACGGCAGGGGAACGCCCGGCGGATAGGCGCCGTCGCGCAGATCCTTCTGCAGCGCCTTGAAGACGCTCAGCCACTTCAGCTTGCCGCCTGCCGATTCCATGTCACCCTCCTTCTCTTGCCTGATGCGATTGCCACGTTCGCCCCGCCTACGACAGGAGCTCGTTCAGGTCGGCGGCCGTCAGGGTCTCCATCACCTGCGCGTCGGTCGTCGAGACGGTCGCGTTGATGACGGCCTGCTTCCGGCGCTGGAGCGCCAGGACCTTTTCCTCGATCGTGCCGGAGGCGATCATCTTCATGACGTAGACCGTCTTCTTCTGCCCGATGCGGTGCGCGCGGTCGGTCGCCTGGTCCTCGACGGCGGGATTCCACCACGGGTCATAGTGCATGACCATGTCCGCCCCCGTGAGGTTGAGGCCCGTGCCGCCCGCCATGAGCGAGATGAGGAAGACGGGGATCTTCGGGTCGCGGTTGAAGCGCGTGCAGGCCCCCAGCCGGTCCTTCGTCGAGCCGTCGAGGTAGCAGAACGGGATGCCCGCGCGGTCGAGTTCCTCCGATAGCGTCTTCAGCACCTTCACGAACTGCGAGAAGACGAGAATCTTGTGTCCACCCGCGACAGCGTCGGCGAGCTGCTCCATGAACGGCTCGACCTTCGCGCGCGCGGCGATCTGCCGGAGCTTCATCAGCATCGCGAGAATCTCGAACTTCGACTTCGCGAAGCCCTTCGCGCGCACGGCCGAGCCGGCGTCGCGCCGCGTCTGCGCAAGTGCCGCAGCATACTCGCGCTGGGCATCGTCGGACATCGGACAGTACGAGACCTTGACGATCTTGTCGGGCAGGTCCTTCGCGACGGACTTCTTCACGCGCCGCAGGATGAACGGGGCGATCTTGCGCCTGAGCTTCTCCAGCGTCGGCGCGTCGCCCGACTCGCGGATCGGATCCTCGAAGTTGAGCTTGAACGTCTCGTAGTCGCCGAGGTAGCCCGGCATGAGGAAATCGAAAATCGACCAGACGTCCGCGACGGAGTTCTCGACGGGCGTGCCCGTGAGGACGAGCTTGCGGTCGGCCTCCAGGAGCTTGACGGCCTTCGCGTTCTTCGTCTCGCGGTTCTTGATGTGCTGCGCCTCGTCGAGGACGACCGCACCAAAGCGGCGTCCGAGGTAGGCGGCGTCGAAGTCACGCTGGAGAAGCGCGTAGGACGTGACGACGAGGTCGGCAGCGTCGATCCGCCGGAAGTCGCGCGCGCGGTCCGGTCCGGAGACGACGAGCGTCTTCAGCTGCGGCGTGAACTTCTGCGCCTCCGCCTCCCAATTGCGCACAAGAGACGTCGGGCAGACGATGAGGGCGGGACGGCGCGCCCCGCCGCGCGAGGGCGGCAGCGAAAGCCATGTCAGCGTCTGGAGCGTCTTGCCGAGGCCCATCTCGTCCGCCAACAGACCCGCGAGCCCCGCCTCCTCCAGGAAGCGCATCCAGTAGACGCCTTGCTTCTGGTAGGGACGAAGCACCTTGTCGAGCGCGCCGAGCGCGACCGGCTCGAAGCGCGCGTTCGGGTCGCCGCGCTGTTCCGCCGCCGTGCGCCAGGTCGTCGCGGCGGCGTCGTCGAGATCGACGGCGTCGAGAATCGACTCGAGCGACGACCGCACGTACGGCGCATAGACGCCCTTCACGCGGAACCAGCCGCGCGCGGCGCCGCCCTGCGTCGCGGCGCAGTCGGTGAAGATGTCGTGCATCCGCCCGATCGCGTCGCCGTCGAGAAGATAGACCTGCCCGTTCTTGAGGAGGCAACCGTCGCCCCGGTTGATCGCGGCCTGGATCTCGACGGGCGAGACGTCCTCGCCCTGCGCGTCGAACTCGTAGGCGACGTCGAACGCGCCGCCCGGCGCATCCTTCACCTTGACGACGGGCACGATCGTGCGAAACGTGTCCAGCAGCGACGAGAGCCGGTCCGAGACCTGAAACTCCCAGTCCGCCCGGCGACGGAGCGTCGGATAGCCCGTGCCGAGAAAGCGCAGCACCTTCTGCGGACTCGTGAGATAGAGCTTGAGATCCCCTTCGCGATAGCCCGGCTCGAAGCCCCACGTCGCCAGCTCCGCGACGGCTGCCTTTTCGGCCTTCAGCGAGCGCGTGCGGCGGACGAGGCTGTCGTCGGGATCTTCCAGGTAAACCGTCCGCTCGGTCTGCACGGAGCAGGCCGGAAAGTCGATGTCGCCATACCAGGCATCCAGCTCGATTGAGAGGGCCGCGCGCGAGCCGGAGAGGAAGGCGAAGAACTTCGGCGCCATCGGCACCTCGATGAAATCTTCCGACGAATCGTACGCCGGCGGCGGATCGTCCGCACCGGCGGACGGACGCCGCGCCTTCGCCTCTTCCTCCAGATCCTCCGACTCCATGACCCAGAGCGCGATGCCGATGGCGAGGACGTGTTCACAGACGCGGCCGTAGCGCTGGTTCGCGGCGCAGGGACAGTTCGAACGGATGCACCTCGCGCGCTCCAGCTTGAAGCTGACCGGCATCTCCCAGCCGCCGCGCTGCTGGATCTTGCCCGAGACGGTCAGCGTCTCGTCGTCGTAGTGGACGTCGGTGACGTCGCCGGAATTGCAGAGCGCGAGCCCCTGGCCGAAGACGTCCTTGCCGCCCCAGCCCTCCAGCTCCGCGCGCGTGATGCCCGAACGAACCACGCGACCGCCCTCAGCTGCGTTCGAGGTCGCGGCGCAACGCCTTCTGCTTCAGCGCGTCGCGCTTGTCGTGCAGCTGCTTGCCACGGCAGACGCCAAGATCGACCTTGATGCGCCCGCCCTTGAGATACATCTTCAGGGGCACAAGCGTCAGCCCCTTCGCCTCGGTCTTCAGCTTGAGGTCCAGGATCTCCTTCGCGTGCACGAGGAGCTTGCGCTGGCTCTTCGGCTCGTGGTTGAACCGGTTGCCGAAGCGATACGCCGCGATGTCGCAGCCGAGAAGCCAGAGCTCGTTCCGAAGGACGGCGCCGTAGGATCCCGCGAGCGAGACCGCGCCGTGGCGGACCGACTTGACCTCCGTTCCCGTCAAGACGATACCGCACTCGATCGTCTCGAGTACGGTATAGTCATGCCGCGCCTTTCGGTTCTCGGCAAAAACGGGATTGAACTTGCGTTCAGTCGGCATACAGCGAATTCACGGACGTGTGCTTCGCGTTCCACCTCGTCTTCGCCTCCTCGGCCCTGGCGATCGCGTCAAAGTCGATTTCGGCGATGAGCTTGCCCTCGGCAACCTCGGCCAGCGCGATGTCGCACTTGTCGATGTCCAGGGCCGAGCGGTTCTTCGCGCGGTCTTCGTCCGTCAGAAGCGTCGACGGGTTCACCAACGGCTTGGCGCCGTTGATGAGCTCGCGCTCACGCTTCGAGACCAGGTTCACGAGAACCGGGACCGACGGAATCTTCTCGTGCGCCCGCTTCAGCAGTTCTGCGTTCATAATCTCCCACCTTCAATTCGATTGTCCGACAGCCGAACGGCCGAACATTCGAGGATTCGAACATTCGACCATTCGATTACTTCCTCACGCCTGCTTGTCGAGCTCGGCCATCGCCGCCTTGCGGCTGAGCTTGATGCGGCCGCGCTCGTCGACGTCCAGGCACTTGACCTTGATGATGTCGCCGACCTTGCAGACGCCGTCCATCGACTTGAGGAACTTGTCGGAGAACTCCGAGATGTGGCAGAGGCCGTCCATGCCGGGGAGGATCTCGACGAACGCGCCGAAGTCCTTGATGCCCGTCACCTTGCCCTCGTAGATCTTGCCCGGCTCGGCGACCGCCGAGACCGCGCCGACCTCGCGCTTCGCCGCCTCCATCGAGTCGGCGTTGTTCGCGAAGATCGAGACCTTGCCGTCGTCGTCGATGTCGATCTGCGCGCCCGTCTTCTCGACGATCGCGCGGATATTCGAGCCGCCCGGACCGATGAGCGCGCCGATCTTGTCGACCGGAATCTGCATCTCCTCGATGCGCGGCGCGTACTGGTTGAGCTCGGCGCGCGGCGCGGGGATGACCGACTCCATGAAGTCGATGATCTTCAGGCGCGCGTCATGCGCGGCCTTGACCGCCCCCTCGACGAGATCCCACGTGAGGCCGCGAAGCTTCAGGTCGACCTGGAAGCCCGTGATGCCCTTCTTCGTGCCGCCGACCTTGAAGTCCATGTCGCCGCAGTGGTCCTCGGCGCCGAGGATGTCGGTGACGAGCACCTTCTGGCTCTGGTCGTCGTTCGTGAACAGGCCGATCGAGATGCCCGCGACCGTGCGCTTCAGCGGCACGCCCGCGTCCATGAGCGCGAGGCAGCCGTTGCAGATCGACGCCATCGACGAGGAGCCGTTCGAGCCCATGATCTCGCTCACGACGCGAATCGAGTACGGGAAGTTGTCCGGCAAGACCTCCGCGATCGAGCGCTCGGCGAGCGCGCCGTGGCCGATCTCGCGACGGCCCGTCGAGCCGAGGCGGCCGACTTCGCCCGTGCAGTACGGCGGGAAGTTGTAGTGGAGCATGAAGCGCTTCGAGGTGTCCCCGCCCGTCACCGAGTCGAGGTCCTGCGCGTCCTTCTTCGTGCCGAGCGTGACCGACGCGAACGACTGCGTCTCGCCGCGCGAGAAGATCGCGCTGCCGTGGAGGCGCGGCAGGACGCCGACCTGCGCGGAGAGCGGACGGATCTCGTGCTGCGCGCGGCCGTCGATGCGCTTGCCGTGGACGAGCACGTTCTTGCGGACGGTCTCGATCTCAAGCGCGTCGAAGAGGTGGACGAACTTCACCGCGTCGATCTCGGGCCACTTCTCGGAGACCTTCTTGAGGAGGTCTTCCTTGATCGCCGAGACCTTGCCCTGGCGCTCGAGCTTGCCCTTGATGAGGAGCGCGGCCGCGAGGGCCTCGCCGCCTTCCTTGCGCACGAAGTCCATCTGGTCCTGCGGCTGCGGGACGTCGGCGATGACCTTGTCGGGCTTGCCGAGCGCGCGGCGCATCTCGATCTGGAGGTCGATGATCTTCTCGACTTCCTCGTGCGCGCGCTTGAGCGCGGCGACGAAGTCCTCGTCGCTGATCTCCGAGGCCGAGCCCTCCATCATGAGGAACTTGCCTCGGATGCCGGCGTAGAGGAGGTCGATGTCGCTCTTCGCCTTCTGCTCGTGCGTCGGGTTGATGACCCACTGGCCGTCGATGCGGCCGATGCGCACGCACCCGATCGGGCCCATGAACGGGATCTCCGAGATGTGCAGCGCCGCCGACGCCGCGTTCACCGCGAGGAAGTCGGCCTCGCGCGTGCCGTCGGACTGGATGAGCGTCGAGTTGACCTGGACGTCGTTGTAGTAGCCGTCGGGGAAGAGCGGACGGATCGGGCGGTCGCACATGCGCGCCGTCAGGATCTCCTTCGACGTCGGACGCGCCTCGCGCTTGAAGAAGCCGCCCGGGAACTTGCCCGCCGCGTAGAACTTCTCGCGGTACTCGCACTGCAGCGGGAAGAAGTCGATCCCCTCGCGCGGCGTGTCGGTGTTGGTGACCGCCGTGAAGACGGTCGTGTCACCGTACGAGACGGTGACGGCCCCGGCGGCCTGCTGCGCCAGGAGCCCGGTCTCGATCACGAGGTCCGTCCCCGCGATGTCGACCTTGAACTGCTTTGCACCTTCCATTGGTGTTGTTCTCTTTTCTTTTTCCTTGGTCTGAAATTAACGGCGGAGGCCGAGCTTCTTGATGAGGTCCTGGTACTTGGCCTCGTCCTCGCGCTTCAGGTAGTCGAGGAGGCTGCGGCGGTTCTGGACCTTGCGGAGAAGGCCGTAACGGCTCGAATGGTCCTTCTTGTTCGCCTTGAGGTGCTCGGTGAGGGCCGCGATCTCCTTGGTGAGGATCGCGACCTGGACTTCGGTGGAGCCCGTGTCGCGGTCGTGACGCTGGAATTCGTTCTTGATGGCGGCCTTGTCGATCTTCATGGTGTCTTTTTCTTTCTTCGTTTCGTTCCGCGCGCTGGGAGGTTGGCCCGACAAGGGACAAAAGCCATCACCCGATGGCCCCCACGACAGGGATAACCTCCTGAGACAGCCGCAGATTGGCGCATATTATATCAAAACTGGCGCCCGAATAACAAGGGGGGATGCGCCGTACGGCTACGTAATGGGCTCATGAAACGCGCCCGGCCTTCACGCAAGACCGTTCGGCCCGTTGCGGCTTCCAGAAGCCGCGGCGCCACGCATAGCCAATGGTGCGTCATTCGAGGCGCAGGCGAAAGAGCCGCACTGTCGCCGGATCCGGCGGCAGCACGATCCGCGCCTCCGCGCCCGCAAGGTCGGTCGCCGCCGGACGCGCCGTCGCGCCCGTGCGTGGATCGACGGCCGAGAAGGCGGCGGAGCCGTCGAAAGCTACGTCAATTGCCGAGGTCAGGCGGGCCGTCAGCACGGCCGAGCCGTCCGCCTGCGGCAGGATCGACGTCACCGTCAGCGCAGTCGCTGCCGCCGGCACGAGCTCCCCGCGCGGCGGCGAGGCCGGCGCCGCATTCCACGTCAGCGCACCGAAGCCGGCCGCCGACAGATTGCGTCCGGTCGTCCAGACGAAGCCGTCCGCCGGCAGTTCGAGCGCCGGGAACGGCTGCGCCTCGACCTCGGGCAGAATCGTCCCTGCGGCAGGCGCGAGACGGCCGGCGCCGTCCAGCATCAGCACCGCCGGCTCGGGAAAGGCGCAGGC
>ONTV01000080.1 GCA_900320855.1 uncultured Lentisphaerota bacterium | reverse complement strand
GAACTCCTCAAAGTTCTTCGGATATGGATGTTCGGTAGTCGCTTTCATGCCTGAAATGGTATCACAATCTGCAAGGCCCGTCAATCAGCCACCCAGTTTGCGCTATACTACCCGCATCTTTGGCAATCAGAGGAACCTTGGCAACACAAGAGGATACGTCAGTCATGAACAACAAGGAAAGAATCAAGTCGTTCTGTTCTGTCTCGCTTCTGGCGGCGGCGCCCGTCCTGTACGGGGTGGCGATGCCCGAATCGGCACTCACGCGCATCGACGTGACGGCAGCGGTGCGCGCAGCCGGCGACCTGCGCACGGTCACGGCCAACGTCACGACGCGTTCGACAGACTATGCGCTCGAGAAGGCCTTTGACGGCAAGACCGCCGCGCAGACGGACGGCCTTTTCTCGGATTATTTCATCGGTGGCAATGATGGCCCTGTCAAGAATGCCTACGCGGCGGGCGGCGTCACGCTGGAGTACGCGATTGACGCAGGGTTCGCGCCGGGCAAGGACATCGTGATCGACGGCTATTCGATCCTGTCCGTCGGTGCGCACGCCTTCATTCGCATGCCCGGCACATGGCAGTTCCAGGCCTTTGACGAAACAAGCGGCTCTTGGGTGACGCTCGATGAGCGGACGGCGTATGCGGGCTGGAAGGAAGTCAAAGGAACTGCTGACACGCCTGACCGGGCTGACGGGCGGTTCCGCTTCGTCAACAGCAAGTCCTATCGCAAATACCGTTTCCTCATTACGGCGCCGTACTGGAAGACGTCGGGCAAGTTGACGGAAGAAACGGCGAAGGAGTCCAATCAGGGCGCACTCCAGATTTCCGAGATCCAGCTCTTCGGATATGTGGCTGACAACATCGACGGCAAGGTCAACACGGGGCTTTTGGACCTGACGGCGTTTGCCCGGGAGAGCGGCGACGAGTTCCGTGCCGTGAACTCTAACTTGAAGGCCGCGAATGATGACTTGAAGTTGGAGAACTTGTTCGACGGCGTGGGATCCAACCGGTTCTTCTCGAACTACGCGGCTTCTGTGAAACCCGCGTATGATGACGGCGGCGCATGGGTCGAATATGCGTTCGACGAGGCATTTGTGCCGAACGCGGACATTCTCGTGACAGGCTACTCGATCTCGTGCGCCACGAATTCGGGCTTTTCTCATGCGTTGAAGCGGATGCCGTGCGACTGGGCGCTTCAGGGCTACGACGAGACGGCGGGCGACTGGACGACGCTTGATGCCTACCATGACTTCACGTGCTGGGAGGCGGTCGCGTGCGCGGGGACGCCGAGCCTTGGCTTCCGGTTTGATTTCCCGAACGCGGTCGCCTACCGCCGCTACCGTCTGCTGATTTCACGTCAGTATTGGGGGCGCGCGGGCATCGATCCTGTCTCTTCAAATATCGGCGCGTTGCAGCTCTCGGAGATTCAGCTCTTCGGCTACGTGGGCACGAATATCGCGGGGACGGTCGGGCAGACGACGACGGAACATCCGCTGAAGCTGACGGCCTGGGCGAACGTGGCCGATGTCGATACAGATCAGAAGAAGCTCTCGCCTCCGTTTGCGCCCATTGCCTCGAATTCGGCTTGCACGGTGACGGTGGGGCCTGTGGGTTCGCTCGTCGACGGATTGCGGCATGATCGCTTCCTGTGTGGGCCGACAGAGATGCCGTTCGACGTCTACTACGAGATGCCGTCGAACATGTTCCTGGCGGACAAGGACATGGTGCTGACGAACTATGTGCTGGAGGTGAACGAGGAGTTCGGGAACTACGCGGCGCGTGTGCCAAAGGCCTGGCGGCTGGAGGCGTTCGCCGACGGGCGTTGGATGGCGCTCGACCGCCGAAGCGAGGCCACGTGGTCGGAGGAGGCGTTCACGTTTGGCAAAAAGTCGTATACCGCCTACAAGGTCGTGTGCGAGATTGCGTCCGAAAAGCGGTTCTCGGCGACGCGCTATCGCTTGCGGATCAAGTCCCTTGCGGGGGCGACGGACTTCCAGCTGAGCGAACTGACGTTCAATGGCGTCTGGGGCACGGGCATCGCGAACCCGCCGCCCGCGCGCAAGGGCCTGCTGATGGTCGTTCGATGACCGCCCGCCCAAGGCAAAAGAGTCACTCGATGAAAGCGGTTGTCTTCCTGTCTCTGGCCGTCGCGTCGGTCGCCTGGGCGAAGCCCGAGCCGATCCGTCTCCATTCGCGGCACATCCCGGCATCGCATCTCGCGCTCAACGACTTCGCGAAGGCCGTGCGGACGGATTCGCACACGACTTGCCTGGAGCCGGACAAGATCGGCGATTTCGTGAAGTGGGGCGTCGACACGATCGAGCTTCGCCTCTGCTGGTGGGCGCTGGAGAAGACGCCGGGCGTCTTCGACTTCTCGCGCTTCGACGCCGACCTCACGCGCGTCGAAGCGGCGGGCCTGAAGGGCGGTCTCATGTGCTGGTTCTTCTTCCCGCCGGACGGATGCAGGGCCGGCGTGCGCTTCCGCTGCACGCGGCATCATGAAGACGCCAACTTCCTCTCGCCGTGGGATCCCGACTCCGTCGCGGTCGCCGACCGCATCTACGGCGCGGCTGCCGACCGCTACGGAAGGCGCATCGACTTCGTCTACGTCATGAGCTGCGGCGACTACGGCGAGTCGATGTTCCCCTGCGGCGTCGGGCACTACCGCTTCTCCTCCCCGCACTCGCATCCCGGCATCTGCTGGGCGGGCGACCGCCTGGCGCGCGCGGCGTGGGCGAAGCTCTCGCCGCTCTCCGTCGAGGACGTGCTGTCCGAGAAGTCGGATCGCGCGACGCGGCTGAAGTACGTGGACTTCTGCCAGGAGCGCGTCGCCGACTACACGGCGGATATCTTCGCCGTCGTCCGCCGCCGCTTCCCGTGGGCGCGCTACGGCCACCCGATCGGCGGGCATGAGGCGACCTGCGGCAACAGCCGTTCGCTGACGATCAAGCGCCTGTGCGAGGTCTCGACGAACATCACCGTCCGCTGGACGTCACTCGGCATGGACCGTGACTTCGGGCTCTCGAACGTCAAGGCGCGCCAGGTCTCGAGCGCCTGCCGCTTCTACGGCTGCTCGTTCGGCGAGGAGCTTTCGCACCCGATGTGCCTGACGAACGCGAGCCTGTTCGCCCACGCCTCCTACGAGGTGATTGCCAATGCCGCGACGATGCTCCACAACGACTACCTGCCGATGAAGCTCTGCGGCGACGGGCCCGTCCGCGCGCTTGGCGCCACGAAGGTCAGCCCGCCGGAGACGGACGTCGCCGTCCTCTGGCCGGACGTCGATGCGGCGCTGGACGCGGTCGAGCGCGAGATCGATCCGCATCGCCTGGAGCAGCCGGCTTGGATATTCCTCTACAACCTCTTCCATGCCAAGGCGCGCAAGGTGCGCATGCACACGGACTACGAGGTCTGCGACACGCGGATGGTCCGGGACGGCTTCCTGGAGAAGATGAAGATCCGCAAGCTCGTCGCGCTCTTCCCGGTTCCGCCGGAGACGGAAGCCGCGCTCGCGGGCTTCCGCGCGCGCGGCGGCGAAGTCTCTGACGGGGCGGAATACCTCACCGTTCCCGACCGCATCATTTACCGTACGCGCCATCGCGACTACGACAGCTCGTTCGATCCGGCGACCGGCAAGATCGAGTTCTGTCCAAGGGGATCCGCCCGCGAAAGGAAGGAGGGGGTGACGAGATGACATGCTGGGCATTGGCGGCGGTGGCCGTCGCGGCGGCGACGGCGTCCGGGAAGAAGGACTATTCGGCGGCGGCGCCGTTCATCGTCGCCGAGAAGCTGCCGGAGGCGCGGGTGGATGACCTCTCCCTCCGCCAGTGGCGTTTCCGTGCGGAGGGGCTCGACTGGAGCCTGCGGCGCGTCTTCGCCGGGCGCGACTACGTGCTGAGCCTCGCCTATCCGGCAGGGGGCGCGGAGCCCTCGGCGGCCGGCGGCGCGCTCTACCTGAACGACTACAACCTCTGCCTGCCGCTCGGTGCGTGGATCCCCCCGTCCGTCGGCGTGAAGGCGCGCGCCGTCTCGTTCGCCGTGCGGCCCGGGCATCTCGCCGGCGGCGCGCGCGCGTGGGTGCAGCTCCGGCAGGCGAAGTGGCTCGCGGGCGATGGCTTCATGAAGCGGACGCCGCTCGGTCTGGAGGGGCTGACGGCAGACGCCTGGACGCCCGTCACCGTGCCCGTCGACCTCGTGCCGGGGAACCGTCTCTGCGACATCGCCTTCGTCGTGCAGGGCTCCTCCGCCGACGCCATGTGCGCGTTCCACGTCGCCGACGTGAAGATCCACGGCGCGGACGGCTCGTCCTACGAGGCCGTCAATGCACGGCCGCCGAGCTACCTGGAGGGAATTGACGTGGCGGCGGCGGTGCCGAAGGCGTTCCGCGCGCTTCCGACGCGCCGCCTCGTCCAGCTGGGGGTCGGCACGTGGCCGACGCTCGTCGGGCGCGACGAGCTCGGGCGCATCGGGGCGTGGGGCGAGAAGTACTGCCCGGAGTTCGACGTCGTTCTTTCCGTCGCGGGCTCGCCGGAGCCGGCCCTCCGGGACCTGCACGCGCGGCTTCCGGGCAATGTCTACCTCCAGTTCCAGAAGGCGCAGCACGGGCGCGCGTATCCGGCGCTCTTCGACGCCCTGCCGCGCAGCGAGCGGGGCGAGGCGCAGGACTTCGGCTTCAACTCGACGATCGCGACGCACCCGATGATCCGTCGCGCCCTCGACGAGCAGCTCGTCCATTTCGCGACGCTCGGATTCAACAACTTCCAGGTCTACGACTACGTCTGGCTCTACAAGGGCGGCCTGTGGGGGTATGACGACGCGAGCGTGGCGGCCTACCGCGAAGACCTCCTCGGCCTCGGCGAGCGGCTCGTGCTGACGGACGGGCGGACGCTCGCCTTCGCCGACTACTACCGCGCCTACCACGGCGTCGCGCCGCGGCCGCAGGACTTCGGCTTCGCCGACTGGTCGAGCTACCGGCCCGAGGCGGAAGCCGCCTACCGGGCGGACGGCGCGCGCGGCGCGCGGCGGTTCGAGCTCTTCGCGATGCTCCGCAACTACGAGTGGCTGCTTCAGGCGCAGCGCTGGAACGACCGCGCGGCGGCCTACGGCGGCCGCTCCGACTACCTGCTCAACGGGGAGAGCTGGATGAACGGGAACGACCACCTCTTCCTCCTGAAGCTGAAGAACACGGGAATCGTCTCGCCCGAATACTTCAGCGCGACGCCGAAGGACCTGGCGCGGCACGACCACGCCCTTGGGCTGTTCGTGCGCGAGGCGGGGCGGCGCGGCAAGCGCTTCGGCATGACGGTCGAGACGAGCCGCGGCGGCGGCTGCAGCCAGCCGTACTGGTCGCCCCGCACGGCCTTCGCCGTCTGCTATGCGCTCGCCGGCCTCGGGCTGGACAGCTTCGAGTACGACCACGTCCCCGTCTGCTCGATCTGGCGTCCCGAGACGTACCGGCGCTACCACCCGGACGTGACGGACGCCTACGCCCGCGCGACGGAGCGGCATCTCATCGGCAACCTGCGCGGCTACCGCCGGGCGACGCTGGACGGTGCCGCGCGGCCCGACGCCACGTCCGTCCTGGTGCTGGGGCGGCGCCCCGTCAGCCGGGAGCGGGAGACGGTCGACTGGGCGGCGACGCTTGACCGGCTCGGCTACGACTACGCCGTCACGGACGTCGTCGAGCTGCCGGACGTCCTCGACGGCGCGCGCGTCGTCTTCGCCGGCGACGAGGCGCGGCGCCCGGAGACGCGCGAACGGCTCGCGGCGTGGCAGGCGCGGGGCGGCGGGCGGACGCTCGTTCTCGACCCGGACGCACCGGACCTCGCCGACCGCCTGGCGGCGCTCGCCCTGCCGCGAACGCGGGCGCGCGGCGACGACGGCACGGCGATTGCCCTGCGGTTCAGGACGCGGGTCGGCGAGAGCGCCGTCCTGATGGATCGCCGTGCCGTGGAGGCGGCTGACCGGAAAAAGTGGTACAACGAGACGTGGGCGCCGACGTTCCACAAATACGTCGCCGATCCGTCAGGCTACCTGTATGCCGACGCCCCGGCGGACGGCGCGTGCCGGACGGCGTTCGACGTCGCCGCGAACGGCGCGTATCGCGTCTACCGCTATCTCGAAGGCCGGGAGGAGACGGTGGAGGTGTCGGACGGCACGCTTGCGCTCGATAATTCCGGGCGCTTCTGCGAAGTCTACTACTTCGGGCCGGACACGCCGCCTTTCCGCGCCTTCCTGGACGAGGTGAAGGCCGACCGTGCGCTGACAGCCGACGCTTTCGAGGAGGATTGAGGATGCGCGTTCGGCTGCTCCTTACTCTGGCTGTCGCCCTCTCCGTTTCTGCGTCCGTCGCCTCGACGCGGGACCTCTTCCGGACGAACGCGGCGCTCTGGCAGACGCCGCAGGCGACCCCGGTCAAGTCTTTCACGCATGACGGCGTCCGGGCGGTGATGATCGACGGCGAGCCCTGGCGGGGGCGTCCGACGAGGTTCTTCGCCTATTATGGCCTTCCGTCGAACGCGACGGCGGCGGTGAAGGCCCCGGGGATCGTGCTGGTCCACGGCGGCGGCGGGACGGCCTACGACTCCTGGGTGCGCCTCTGGAACGCGCGCGGCTATGCGGCGGTCGCGATGGACACCTGCGGCGGCGTGCCGCCGCGCGACCGCGCGATCGGCCGCCTGTCGCACCGGGACTCGGGGCCGGACGGCTGGGGCGACGCGAACTTCGACAGGGCGAACGAGCCGCCGTCCGACCAGTGGACGTACCAGGCCGTCTCGACGGTGATACGCGCACATTCCTTCCTGCGCGCCCTGCCGGAGGTCGATGCGGCGCGCGTCGGCGTCACGGGCATCTCCTGGGGCGGCTACCTGACCGCCTGCGTCGCGGGCATCGACGGCCGCTTCGCCTTCGCGGCGCCGGTCTACGGGTGCGCGTTCCTCCTTGACCACTCGGTCTGGACGCCGCAGATGCGGCGGCTCGGCGCGGTTGGGGCGCGCTGGGACGCGCTGTGGGACGCGCGGAACTTCCTGCCGTTTGCGAAGATGCCGGTCCTGTGGTGCACGGGCACGAATGACTACTTCTTCCCGCTGGACTCGCTTCAGCGCGGCTGTGACCTTCTGCCGCAGCCGCCGTCGCTCTCGGTCAAGGTGCGGCTGCCGCACGGGCATCCGCCGGCCGGCGACCCAAGGGAGATCGCCGCGTTCGCGGATTCGGTCGTCTTCGGCCGTCCGGCGTTGCCGAAGGTGACGTCGGCCGAGATGCGGGGCGGCGCGCTTGCCGTGTCGTGGCGCGCGGACGGCCGCAGGGTCGCGCAGGCGTTCCTCGTGCGGACGGCCTCCCGTGACGGGAACTGGTCGAAGCGTGCGTTCGACTCCGTGCCGGTCGCGTTTTCGGGCGCGTCCCTGAAGGCGGCCGTGCCGCCCGACTCGGAACTCTGGTACGTCAACCTCGTCACCGACGACGGCCTCGTCGTCTCGACGCGGCACTTCGTGCGGCGTGCCGACGGTCTGGCAAAAGACATGGCCGCTGATTTCAGGTGACAGGTCAGGATGGAATGGCCCTCGAAGACGTGGTGAGGTCGCCATTGGGGGCAGGCTCATCCACCGGTGGGATCTGTGGGGACTGGTAAAGAAGGAAACGAGAATGTGCTGCGGAAAATTCTTTTGCAGGAGGGTGCAGCTGAGATGACGCGAAGAGGCTTTCTGGGCGGTGGCTGCGCAGCCGCCGTGCTCGCGCCCGGCTTCGCGCACGCGGGCATGACTCCGGGCGCGCTGGCGAACGTGGGCGAGATCGCGGGGCAAGGGCCGTTGCTGCGGTTTGGCGTGGCGTCAGACGTCCACATCGTCAAGGACTGGGGAGACGCCAACAGCCGTGGCCTTGCCGATCAGGAGCGGCACCTGGAGCGGGCCTTGCGCTGGTTTGATTCGCTCGGCGCCGACGCGGTCGTCTTTCCGGGCGACATGGCGCACACCGGGCGCGTGAGCGAGCTTGAGGCGCTGGCCGCCGTCTGGGAGAAGGTCTTTCCCCGGTCGGTTGCCGCCGACGGCCGCCGCGTCGAGCGCCTGCTGGTGACGGGCAACCACGAGGTCGGGCAGTGGCCGGGGCTTTGGGACGGCATCCCGGATGCGGAGCTGCGCCGGATTCGCCTTGACTATGACCGTGCGCACCTGGAGGCGAACTGGAAGCGGATCTTCCGTGAGGACTACCGGCTCGTCTGGCGGCGCGAGGTGAAGGGCGTGACGTTCATCGGCTGCCAGTATCCGCGCCCGGGCACGTGGCACAGCCCGGACATCTGCGCCGGCGTCCGCGCGCTGGCGAGGGATCTGCCGGCGGACCGCCCCTTCTTCTACGTCCAGCACGCCCATCCGGTGCACACGTGCTACAGCGTGGCCGGCGCCGCAGTTCGCCGCCGGGGCGCGGGCCATGGCGGAAATCCCGCAGCAGGAGCCGCTGTGCGCGGGGCCGGGGCTTGTGGGGCGGCCGGTGGTGCGCGTCTCGTTCCCGCAGGCCGAGTCCGTCGCTGGGTCGCGCGTCTTCGACTACGTCGTGCAGGCGTTTGCGGGCGGACGGGAAGTGCGGCGCGCCACTGTGCTGGCGGTCGGGTACGACTTGCCGGAATCGCGTGCCGGCACGGGCGGCGAATGCCTGTTCGGCGTCCACGAGCTGCCGAAGGACGTGTCGACCGTCTTCTCGGTGACGCCGCGCAACTGCTACGGCGCGTGCGGCCGGGCGCTGCTGACGGACGGCCTGATTCCCGCTTAGCCGGCCAAGTTCCTCTTTTGCACGGATATGTTGGAATGAGAATCAGATGCGGAAATTTTTGTCCTTTGCCGGTCAGGTGTGGACTTGTGATGATGGACTTTAACCGACATTTCAGCAGGTTGACATTAGAAATGCTGTTTTTGTTGCGCCTGTCATGCGATAATCGGCTTGTCGGACGTGCGCGGTTCTTGGTACAATTCCCAGCGTTGCAGCCCGTCTGGCCTGAAAGCGGGCGAAGGGGCCGTTCAAGAGGAACTCGCAATGGAAGAAGATGAATTCAAGGATTGGACGGCGGTCCTGACGGGGGCTGCCAGCGGCATGGGCTACGCCGCCGCGAAGGAACTCGCGCGGCGCGGGGCGAATGTCGTCATGTGCGACATCAACGAGACAGCGCTGGCGGCGAAGGCCGCCGAAGTCAATGCGCTGGGCGGCGGGCGGGCAATTCCCTGCGTGACGGACGTGCGGAAGTTCGCCGACGCCGAGCGGGCGGCGGCGCTCGCGCTCGCGGAGACGGGCCGCATCGACCTGCTCGTGCCGTTCGCGGGCGGTTACGAGCCGCGCATGTGCGACAGCTACGTGCCGTTCTACGAGCAGCCGATCGAGGTGATCGACTGGGGGGTGCAGGTGAACCTGATGGGCCCCGTCTACTTTGCGCGCGCCTGCCTGCCGGCGATGGTGCGCGCGGGACGTGGCGTCATCTGCCTCATTGGCTCGACGGACGGCTTCGAGAACGACGGGCAGGGCCCGATGTACGGCACGTCGAAAAGCGGGCTCTTCAGCTTCACGAAAGGGCTGGCGCAAGCCGGCGCGCCGCACGGCGTGCGGGCGTTCTGCGTGGCGCCGGGCGGCGTGCTGACGCGCCCGAACATGGCGAACATGAAGTGCCTCCAGAACCGCGCGGCTGACCCGATGGAAATCGTGAACTTCATCCTGTTCCTCGCGTCGTCCAACGGACGCTACGTGACGGGCTCGGTGCACGTGATCGACGGCGGCCGCCTCTGCCTGAAGGCGTCGGGCGGCAAGCTGCCGGAGGTGGGGAAGTGAGAGCGG
>ONTV01000217.1 GCA_900320855.1 uncultured Lentisphaerota bacterium | reverse complement strand
AAGAGACCCCGTGAGAAAATTCCTTCGTGAGCAATCAAACATGTTCCATTCTTTCTTGATGTTCTTTAACTTTCCCCAGTCCCGCAGGGAAAGTGTACATTTACTGCGGACGGAAATTGGTGATATTCTTGCCAAAAGGAAAGGATTACCAATGGCAAACACTTACGGCTATGCCCGCGTATCAAGCGCGGATCAGAACGAGGCGCGGCAGATCGTCGCATTGACAGATGCGGGAATCGACTGCGGCAACATCTTCATCGACCACAAGAGCGGCAAAGACTTCAACCGTCCGGCGTGGCGGCGGGTTCGGCGCACCTTGCGCGAGGGAGACACGCTTGTCATCCAGTCTCTTGACCGGCTGGGACGGAACTACTCCGAAATGCTGAACGAGTGGCGTTACCTCGTCCACAAACGCAAGGCCAACATCCGTGTCCTCGACATGCCGATCCTTGACACAACCAACAAAATCAACGGACTCATTGGAGAAGTCGTTGCTGAAATCGTCTTGCAGCTTCTCTCCTTCATTGCCGAAAACGAACGCCGCAACATCCGCGAACGCCAGCGACAAGGAATTGCCGCGGCGAAGGCGCGAGGCGTTCGGCTCGGGCGTCCCCGGTGGAAGCCGACCGCTGCCTTCATCGCTGCCGCAGAAGCTGTCAAGCGCGGTGAATTGCCTTGGAGCAAAGCCGCTCGCGACTGCGGCATGACCGAATCGAATTTTCGCTATCACGCGAAAACTCTCATCCCGCTTGCAAAGCAAAACGGATTTTAGTATACTTTGAAACACTTGCAGTAAAAGTACACTTTTCCTGCGGATATAGACCACGTAATCACACAACTTGTGGTATAATACGCGCAAAATAGCTAACCCGACTTTCCACGTTCGCGAGCAAAACCCCAGCGCTTGCTGGGGTTTTGCTCATAGGTCTTCACTACACAGTCGATTTCGCCGCGTCGGCAGCTTCGCTTGAGATCTTCGGCGGGGGCTGGGCGGGCGTTCGACATAGCGCGGCAGGGTGACGATCCGCCCGTCGGTCGTCGGCATGACGACGTCGACCATCTTCACCGCGCGGAACTTGTCGATGATCTGGCGGGGCGTGAGGCCTGGGGCGTGTTCCCGGGTGATAGCCCTCAGCGTCTGAAGAAGGCAGAGCGCCATGAACGCGGTGAAGATGTGCGCCTCGAGGGTCGCATTCCGGGAGGTTCGTGCGCAGGAGATAGGTTCCCTCGTCGTTCGCGCGGGCCTCGCGGATGCGCTCCCAGTCGAGCTTCCACTTGAAGGTCTCAGGAGTGACCTTCTCGCCTTCCTTCGGAATCGTGATGGATATCATCTTCCATGATCCGCCCGCCTTCGATCCCGCGACCGCAAGGCGCTGAATCAGCTCGTCGCGCGTTAGCTCGCGCTTCGAGGGCTCCGCCTTCCGCCACTTCGACCTGCCGATGCGCTCGTCGAGTCTGAAGAGCGTCTTCATCGCGCTGCGGATCCGCTTCGCGCGCATCGAGGTCTCTTTGAGCGAACGCGCCGCGCTGCGCGTGAGGACGAACGTGTCGCCCGGAACCGTCGTCTCCTTGCCGTCCGCGTTCTTCGCCGTCACGTCGTCCGCCTTCGCCATCTTCACGTCGACGCCTTCCTGCACGTTCTGCCAGTCCGCCTTCTTCAGCTTGTCTCCGAGTACCTTCAGGTGTCCGCGCGGAGCGCCGACGAGATACCTGTACCCGCTTTCGCGCATCTCCTTCAGCGTCTTCTCCGTCGGAACGCCCCTGTCCATCAGCCAGAGGCTGCCGATCTTCCCGCACTTCTCCTCCAGCCGCCGGATGAACGGCATCTGCGTCTCCTTGTCGCTCGTGTTGCCGGGCATGACCTCGTAGGCGAGGGGGAAGCCGTCCGGCGTGAGGACGAGCGCGACCACGACCTGCAGACAGTCACCCCGCTTGTCGCGGCTGTAGCCGTATCTCTGGAGGTCGCTCTCGAGGGCCTTCGTACCATCGACCTCGAAGTACGTACTCGTGAGGTCGAAGAGGACGACGTCGCACGTCGAGCCGAAGAGCCCTGCCCACTGGTCGCGGAGAAAGTAGAAGAACTCGTCCTTGAACGATCCTTTCCGTTCGCCGCGCGGTTTCTTCCATTCGTCGGAGTTCCAGATCACCCGGTCGAGGCAGCTGTAGACGACCGCCGTGTTCGCGAGCCAGTTCGTGTGCATCCTCAGTTCGCTCCCCGGGTCCGTGAAACGATAGAGGACGATGGCCTTCATGAGCGCAAGCCAGTCCGTCCCCTTGCGGCTCGGACCGAGGCGTGACGTCCAGAACCCGTCGAGGCCGAGCTTGTCCCACAGCTCGCGCCCGAGCCAGACCTCGCCCCAGTTGCGGACGTTCCTGACGGTCAGCCGGTCCATGCGGATGCGCACGACCCGCCCGTCGTCGGTCTCCGGAGCGCGGTCTTCCGGGAAGAGCTTCAGCTGCCTGACGTTGCCTTTCTCGTCGAACGCCTCGATCGCACGCTGCCACTCCTCGCGTTGCGAGTCGTTCAGCTCGCCGAGGTAGAGCGCCTGGCGCTGGAAGACTCGACGACCGACGCGCACGCTCTCCACCATGCTCCAGTAGGTGTGCTGCTTGCCGTCCTTGAATCTCTTTGTAGCCCGTAGGAACATGGCGCATATTATCGCATGGTTTCAACGGAATTCAAGGGGGTAGGTCTTCACTACACGGCATTTCGCGACGCTATCCGCGAAGATTCGCGGCAAACCACCCCATCACGCGGCGTTACGCCGCGAAAAAAGTTCGCCATCGAGGCGAACGTTAGGAGGACAGGCCGTGCAAAGGGCGACCGATGTGCGGGAGTCCTGTCTGACGAAGAAGTAAGCCGCAACGCAAGTGAACCTCCTACGTAAAGTCTCGTTAAATATAATTCCGCGTGACCAGCAGTTCTATGTATGTGAAGTCAACACCTCATGGCCAATTCGATTTGGGCCATGGGGACGCGGCGGGGCAAAGGGGGCGGCGTGCTTTGAAAGTCCTGCAAGGGAACTTGGGAGAACTGCCAGTAGCGTAAGCGAGAGCAGTAGTCGGATGAGGCCGTAGTAGCGGGGAAGCGGGGCAACGCCTGTGGAGCGAAGGGCCTCTGCATGCAAAAGGGAACGTTTCGAACGGAAGAGCGGGAGCCGAATTGATTGAGAAATCCTATACGGACGAGGAGATTGCGGA
>ONTV01000162.1 GCA_900320855.1 uncultured Lentisphaerota bacterium | reverse complement strand
GCTGCTCCATCGTCACGCCCGAGATTTCGGGCACCTGATCCGCCGTCACGGCGGAAACGGCCGCAACCGCGGCCAACATCGTCATCAGTCTCTTCATGTTTTTTCTCCTGTGTTCTTGTCGGTGTTTGTTTCTGTGCATGCTTCAGACAAAGTCCGAACCACCCTATCGTATGATCAGGGTGCAGCCGCCCGGCGTAAAGTCGAAGGGCTTCGCCTCCGACACGTTCGACGTCCGGTCGCGCGCCTCCAGCGGCGCGGCGGCGGCCGCCGCCGCCAAGGTGCCGGCGTTCAAGGCAACGGCGCCAGACGCCGCAGACGTCGAGCCGGCCTTCGCGACTTGCGCCACGTCACCCGACGTGATGCAAGTCGCGGCGCACACGGCCTGTGCGGACAAAGCCGCACCGAGTGCAATGATGCGTGTCATTTCGTTCATTTTTCGTTTCCTCCTTGTGTGGGATTGTTCCGTCAAAGGCAAACTGGAAAACGCGACCGTCGCGAGGCGGCTTCGCATCGCGCAGACGGCCTCAGAAAGGCCCTTTGAGACGTTAGCTAAAAAGCAGGGGGGAGGGGGTAAGAATCTTGCGTGCGCGTACGCAGACAGCCTTCTGCCGCGTCTGCGGCGGAAGGCTCCCAGCGGGTCTCTTCTCATCTTGCGCCATCGTCAGGATTCCTCTTTTCCGATGGTGAGCAGTATATCAAATCTCCGCGCAGCCAGTCGCTCGTTTGCGCAAAAAATTTCCAGTTAATTTGCGTAACGCGACAGGCTCGTTTGCGCATCCGCCGACAATTCAACGCACCGGCTTGCGCCAGAGCGTGACCTAGCTCTCCTGCTCCTTCTTGCCGCGTCCCTGCCCGCGCATGCCCCATGTGACAGTGATTCGCACGCGATGGTGGTTGTTCATGCGCTTGACGTCGTCGTCCGACGGGTTTTTGTCGAGGTTCTCCCGCTCCCATGTGAGCCCATGGAATTTCTTCGTTTAATCCTCCGAATAGGTCGTCATGCGGATGCCGCCGGCCTTCAGACGCGCGGCAAACGCACGGCACTGCTCAAGGAACTTTGCGCGGTCTTTTGTCCACTGATGGCTGATGTAGGCGAACGACTGTCCGCTCGCGACGGCTGCGGCCACGCGGGCGTAGACCTTGTCGACGTCCGGCACGCGGTCAAAGAACTCAAAGTCTGACCGACGGCACCACGGCGACTTGGGCGGCAGGTCCTTGGCGAGCGTCGAGTCCGCAACCACATAGCCGAACGCATCGCCGTAGACGGCCTTCATCCGCCGCCAGTCCACGCCCCCTTCCCAGCCGCCGGGGCGAATCCACGTCTTCGGCGGCGGCAACCCGTGCGCAACGAACAGCGAGACGGACGCCTGCGCCTGCGCACGAAGGAGGTCAAGCGACGGCTGGACGGCCTCATCTGCGAGAATGACGATCTCGCACGGCCCGAACGAGTCTGTCGTCCAGCGGCCCCAGAAATCCGAGCACCTCTGCTCGGGACCCTTCTTGAATAGACCGTAGCCGCAGTCCTTGCCGAAGCCATATGTCCTGCCGACCGACGGGACGTGAAACTTGCGGCTGAACCCCTGCGCACGCAGGAACGCCGGATCGGACGAGCGCAGGACGCCGTTCGTCATCGTCGCCCGCACACGCACGTTCGCGGCACATCCGAGGTCTATCTCCGGGCGGCAGAGGACGAGTCGCCCGTCCTGCTCCACATGGTCGAAGAACTCCGCCGACCGATGACTGTCCGCCTCGGCCGCCGTCGCGCACAAGAGCTTGAACACGGCATGCTGCGCGGTGTGATCCATGATCTCGTGTCCGCGCGCCGCCAAGTCGCGGAGCGCGGCCCACTGCCCGTCGTCAAGCGTCGCCGCGTTCACGGCAAACGAGCAGCGCCCGCCGATTGTCTCGAAAATTTCCGCGACCTCCCGCCACTGCGAGACAGGCTTGTTGTCGTCAAACCGCATGACAAAGGACGGCCCCGAACATTCAGGCTCCTTCGCCTGGCAGTGGATGAGGCGCCAACCGGGCGGGGCCGCGAACGTCTCCTCCCGGCGTCCGCCCTTCACCGTCCAGTCGTAGACGATCTCGCCACCGGGGACGGGCAGCGTGACACCGCAGAAGGCGAGATCGACGTCCGTCGGGCGCGCCGTCACGGTCTTCGTTCGGTGATCCACCTCCACACCGAGGACGCTGTGGACGAGCAGCACGGCCGCGTAGGAGGCGAAGCCGTGGTTGCAGCTCGCGCTCGTCGTATCGTTCTCCCACAGCGTCCCCGTCCGCTCCGCCATGTACGTGAAGTAGCCCTTCGTCTCGTCGAGGATCTGCCGCCCGCGCCCCGCGCGCTCCAGCAGCTTCAGGCGGAGATAGTTTCCGATGAAGGCGTTGGAGGGCCAGATCTCGGGGTACTTGAGCATCTTCTTCCTGTCCGACGGGTCGTAGCGCTTCGGGCCGAAGTCCGTCAGCAGCGTCTTCCAGAGCGCGGGATGCGTCTCGGGCGTCGCGACCCGGTGGAAGAAGGCGTAGTACTGGCACGTCTCCGTGCATTCGCCCGAAAGCTTGAGCGAACCGTCTTTCTGGCGGACGGCGTTGTCGCAGAACCACGTGCCCGTCCAGCTCTGGCGGCGCACCGCCGCCCGCACGCGCGCCGCCTCGGCGGCGAGGTCCGGCCGCCCGTAGAGGCGGTCCATCGCGTCGAGCGTGTCGGACCAGGTCATGTTTGAGGGGTAGTTCACGTCCTGCACAAGCTTGTTCGCGCGGCTCCACTCCACGAACACCCAGCCCGGCAGGCGTTCGAGGAGGCCGTCCGCATTGCGGTACTTCCAGAGGTAGTCCACGAATTTCTCAAAGCGCGGACGCAAGGCCTCCACCGTCGTGCGGTCACCCGTCCGCCGCAGATACTCCTCCGTCTCCAGCACGAACCACATTGCCCAATTCGGGATGTGGGTGCGGTCGCGGTGATCGGACGGATAGCACATCGGCAGAGCACCCTCTGCAATGTCATCGAACACGGGCGGGAGCGCCAGGTTCTCCTCGAAAATGCGCTCCAGCGCGAAGTCGCCCGTGAGGAGCGTGGAGGCGGGGGCGGTAAAGTAGGCGTCACAGTTCCAGCCAGCGCGCTCGCGGCTCGGGCAGTCCATGAACACGTCCACCGCGTTCTGGCGGAAGGTCTCGTTCGCCGCGTCGAAGACCGCGACGAGCGCGGGGTCGCTCGCGCGGAAGCGGGCGCGTTTCGCCGTCGGGTTCTTGTAGCTGCGGAAGCGCGGAGCCGAGACGACCATCTCGCCTGAGACGACATCCAGCTCGACATAACGCATCGTGTAGGGTTCGAAAGCATCGACCTCGTAGACGCCCGCCTCCGTGAAGTCCCACACGAGCACGTTGCAGCAGTCCTTGTAGCGCCGGATGCCGCGCGCCTCGCCGTTCGCGGCCAGCACCTCGTCGAACTGCAGGACGAGCCGCCCCGGCATCTTCACCTCCACGCGCAGCCCCGGGAACCCCGTGTCGTTGAACCCGTTGTCGAAAACCATCGACGCGCCCGCCGTGAGTGCGAACGACGCGGATGCCTTCTCGGCGTCCGTCGCTGGACGGCGGTCAAAGCTGACGAGCCGCTGGGCGAGGAAGGCCACGTTGAGCTCGAGATCCGCGCGCGGGAAGCCCTTGAAGATCGGCGACGTCCCCGGCAGCGTGAGTGCGCGGTCAGCGTGGACACGCGCCGTCTCGTCGTAGCGGACGTTCGCGAACGAGACGGGCACCATGCGCGGATTCACCTCGAAGTCTGGGTACGGCGCCCGGCGCTCGATGAGCGTCGGCTCCGGCGCGGCGGCGAGCGCGAGGGCGGGCGGGTGCGCGGGCGCGGGCAGACGATACGCCTCGCAGAACGTGCGCTGGAAAGAGTAGCGCGGCACCTTCTGGACGCGCGGCTGGCGCGTGGCGGCGAAAGCCCCGCCCGTCCGCTTCGTCGCGGCGCGCACATCCCCGCCGCACACCACCTCCGCCTTGAAGAACGGCGGCTGTTCCATCAGGTAGAAGTTCGGCACGTTGTAGCCCGCCACCTCAACGCACAGCTCGTTGCGCCCTGGCTTTGCGGCCTTGGAGAGGTCCCATTCGTCGGGCCGGAAGAAGCCCTTCGGCCCGCGCGCCGGACCAAACCCCACGAACGTGCCGTTCAGCGTCACCCGATAGGAATACCACGCGACCATCTTCAGGACGGGCCTCTCCCCCGCCTTCAGCTCGAAGGGCGCACGGAAGGCGATGAGCGTGTTCATCTCCGCTTCGAGCCCCGCC
>ONTV01000110.1 GCA_900320855.1 uncultured Lentisphaerota bacterium | reverse complement strand
CACTACACGACTTTTTCAGACGGTATATTATGAATTTCGAGAAAAGTACTGAGATAAGTTCAATTAACTACATGAAAGTCAAACTTATGGTCGAACGTGGAAAGTCGGGCTAGGTTCGAGGACGGCTGCTAAAGCCGGAAAATCCGGAATAAGGGTGGAGGGGCGGAATCCACGTCGACAGCGCGAGAAACCCGCCGTGTGCAAGGCGGTCATCCGTGCGCGGCGTGGGCTGGCGTCGACCGCGCTTCGCGGCGCCAGTCGCGCATGGACTTTCCGTAGCGCGCCCGAAAGACCTTTTCGAGGTGGTGGACGTTGTGGAATCCGGCGGCGGCGGACACGGCGGCGATCGGGCGGGAGGTCGACTGGAGCATCTTCAGCACGACTTTCAGCTTCGCGTTGAGCAGTTCGCCGTTGACGGACTTCCTGTTGTATTGGCTGAAGCGCAAGTCGAGCAGCCGACGAGAGACGCCGACGGAATGCGCGACGTCGCCCGGGCGAATCCCCAGGACGGCATTCGTCTCGATGAAGGCGAGCGCGCGCCGGATGAGGGCGGCCGCCGGCGAGACGGGCGCGGCCGACTCTCGGATGACGATCTCCTTCGGCGGCACGGGTTCGAGCAGGGCCTTGCGCGGACTGCGCCGCGCCATGAGCGCGTCCAGCGCGGCCGCCGCGCGCAGGCCTTCGCGGATGTGGTCGGGATAGACGCTCGTGAGCTTCGGCTCGCAGAAGTCGCAGACGAGCTCGTCGTTGTCCACGCCGATGACGGCGACCTGGCCAGGGACGCGGATGCCCAGCCGCTCGCAGGCGGCGAGCACGTGTCCGGCGCGCTCGTCCCAGGCGGCCATGAGCGCGGCCGGCTTCGGCAGCGCCGTGAGGAACGATTCGAGCGCCGCGCGGTCGTCGGGCGTGTCAAACGCCGCCGCGCCGCGAAAGACGGCGACGGCGTGCCCGAGCGGCTCCAGGTGCGCGCGGAAAGCCGTCTCGCGGCGTTCGCTCCAGACGTGCAGCTTCGCGTAGGGCCGGGAGACCGGCACGAACGCGAACGACCGGAAGGAGCCGAGCGAGACAAGGAACTCGGCGGCCATCGCGCCGATGCGCTCCTCGTCGTTGTGGACGACGGCGACGGCAGGCGCGTCGGACGGCAGACGCGGATCTGAACCGATGCGCACGAGCGGCAGTCGGCGTGCGAGGATGTGCGCAAGGGCGTCGTCATGCGAGAGTTCCGAGGCGATCAGGCCGTCGAGACCGTCGCGCAGGAACCGCTCCAGCTCCGCGACCGTCAAGGCGTCGGGCGTCTGGAAGAGCCGGATGTCCCAGTGCTTGCCGCTTCGGGCGTAGGTGAAGGCGCCGGAGATGATGTCGCGGCCGGCCGCGCCCGTCGCGCGCGTGACCACGAGCACCTTTCGGGAGGCCGGAAACTGTCTTTTGGAGCGCATGCCGAGAAGTATACCATGACATGCGCACGGATTCAACGGTTATGCTTGATATGCGTGATAATTCTTGCTTCAATTGCGTCATAGAGGGGTTGTCGGCTTTCCGTCCCCTATGCTACAATACGCGGACATGAAAGCGCCAGTTCAACTCCTGATCGTGTCCACGCTCCTCTGCGCCACCTGCGCGGCGGCGGAGCGTCCGGACGTCCTCTGCATCTATTACCCCGAATGGCACGTCTATCCGAAGGGCGAGGAAATCTTCGGAAAGGGCCGCACGGAATGGGACTTCGTGAAGACGGCGCCCGTCCGCTTCCCCGGCCATCAGCAGCCGATCGTGCCGCGCGACGGCTATCTTGACGACGCACGGCCTTCAGATGTCGCGAAGGAGATCGACTACGCCGCCGACGCCGGTATCGACGTGTTCGTCTATGACTGGTACTGGGCGGACGGCCAGCCCATCCAGCACGAGGCGTTGGAACAGGGCTTCCTGAAGGCGCCGAACGCGAAGCGCATGAGGTTCGCGCTCATGTGGGCCTACCATGACCGGACGGATGTCTTTCGTGCGCCGATCGGCGGCACGGCCGACGAGCGCAACCCGACCGATGACAAGAAATACTACTGGCGGCTTTCGCATACGCCGGACGAATGGCGCGCGGCGGTGGCCTACTGCATCAAGGCGTATTTCAGGAGTCCGCTCTACTATCTCAAGGACGGGAAGGTCTTCTTCTCGATCTACAACGCCAACTGGTTCGTGCGCAAGCACGGCGGCCCGGCGGCGGCGAAGCGCCGTCTGGACGAGGCGCAGGAATGGATGAAGCGCGCAGGGCTTCCGCCGATCCATTTTTCGGGCATGGTGCGCAACGCGGCCGACCTGCCGGAGGTCGTTGCGTCCGGTTTCGACTCGACGTCGACCTACTGCCTCACGCCCTACAACCTGAAGGACGGCCATGCGCGCATGAAGCGCGGCGAGCTCGTGTTCCCCTACGCGGAATTCGTCGCCGCGCACGAGCCGCTCAACTGCAGCATCGCGGCGGCTTCGCCCCTCCCGCACATCCCCGTCGCCGTACGCGGCTGGGACGTCACGCCGCGCTGTCGCGTGGAGGAGAAGTTCCCCTGGCGCACGCTGGACGACTACCCCTACATCGGCCTCATGCACGGCGCGACGCCTGAACTGTTCAAGGCCACGCTGGAGAGCGTGAAAAAACAGGCGCGCGAAGACCCGAAGCGGCCGGGCGCCATCCTGATCAACGCCTGGAACGAGTATACCGAAGGCAGCTACCTGCTACCGGACACGCGGGACGGCGACGCCTACCTGCGGGCCGTCAAGGAAGTCTTCGGCACGAATCCCCTCCGCAACAGCCCCTAAACAAGAAGGATCCGTTCACATGAAATCACTCATCACGTCGCTGTCGCTTGCCGGAATCGTCTCCGCCTCTGCCACGGTCAACCCGGAGGTTGACCTGTACGAGACGCTGAAGGACGGAACGACGTCTTCGCCGTGGAAGGCGATGACGGGCACGACCTACACGCTCTCGCAGGATCTGACGCTGAACGTGGGCATCCGTTTCTGGAATGAAAATCAAAACGGCACGGTGATGGACTTCTCCCAGGGGGGACATACCCTCAAGGTCGGAGGCCAAGTGGACGTCTGGGGCAGCCCGAATTCGACGATCGTCTTCAAGGGCGGCGTCTGGGATCTGTCGGACAACATCTTCTATGGCGGCGGCGCATGGAACAACCTCGACTACTCGGGCGTCGCGCTGACGTTTGACGGGGCAGTCATCTCGAATGCCAGTCAGATTGTCGGACAGAGCGGCTATGGTCAAGGCTACACGTTGATGGCTAGGGGCGCCAAGTTCCATGCGAACACCTACATGATCGTGCGCGGCGCCAACAAGGATGCGAACCGGTCCGCAGAGGACTGGTCCCTGTTCGAGTTTGCCGAAGGGAGCGAAATTTACGCGCCGAACCTGTTCGGCAACCGCGACACGGACACGCCGCTCGACCAGAACTGCACGATCCGCCTGACGGGTGCGGGCACGCGGGCGAAGATCAGAAGCACGTTTGAACCGGGGCGCAAGTCGTCCGGCTACCACGTCGAGATCGTGAACGGGGCGACCGTCGAATGTGGGCAGTGGAAAATCGGCAACGAATCGGCAAACGCGAACAGCAACACCGTGCTGGTGGCGGACGGCGGCTCGTTGTGTGCGCCGGGGCAGGAGGGGCTGATCGGCGAGAAGGGCTCGTTCAACGCCGTGACGGTCTCGAACGGCACGTTGTCCGCCAAGACCGTGAGACTCGGCACGGTCGTCGGCTCGTCCAACAACGTGCTGCGGCTTGCGGGCGCGACGGCCAAGCTGGAAATGAACTCCTGGAACTGGCGCCCGTTCGGGCCGACGATGGGCCATGCGGTCATGATCGACGATCACGCGAACGTCGGCATCCGCGACGGGAGCCAGCTGGACTTCTGTTCGTCTGACGCCGTTCCGTCGATCAGCAATGCCTTTTGCGTGGCGAACGGCGCAACCTTCACGACGCGCTACCTCTATCCGGCGAAGACAGCCGGTTCAACGGGGAACCTCGTCTTCGTCGGCGCGGACGCCACACTGGACCTCATCGACCTTAACCTGTCGCTCAACTTCGGGAATACGGTCGTGATCTCCAACGGCACGGTTCGCTATTCGGGCGACTACGGCTTCTTCGTCGGCGGCGACCCCGCGACGGGCAAGGGGAACGTCTGCCGCGTGAAGGGGACTCGCGCGAAGATCCGCTCGACGAACGACAGCGACAGCAAGAAGTTCTTCTCCACCTTCCGCAACGGGGCTCTCCTGGAGTTTGACGTGTCCGAATTCTCCGAGGCCAATGCCGAGCCAATCTTCGACGTGATGAACTTCGGCATGAACGCCGGGACGACGCTGTCGGTCGTCGGCGTCGAGGCGATGCAGAAGCGGATTGGGCAGACGACGACGCTTGTCCTGGCGCAAGTCCCCGACGGCACGAAGATATCGATCGATGCGGATGTGCTCACCGCCGCACAGGCAGCGTTGCCGCCGCGCTGTTCGCTGTCGGTCTCTTCGGACGGGCGGCAGCTGCGCTTCCGCGCAAAGCGTCTGAACGTGGGCACACTGTTCATCATCCGCTGATGCGCGGGAGGTCGCGATGAAGGCGAAGAAAAGGCTTTTCCCGTTGCTGGCGTTCGCGCTCGCCCTGCCGACGGCGCGCGCCCTGGACGTGGTGGCGGAATACTGTGCCGAGACGGGCTTCGCACGCGGAACGAATCTGCGGTTTGCGGACGGGAAAGCGCTGCGTCCACGTACGGGCGTCGTGAACCCGGACGATCCGGCGCACGTGGAAGTCGAGATCGACGTCGCGGCGAATGCCGGCGTCACCGTCTTCCTCGTGCAGGGGCGGATGCCGAAGGGATTCGCGTCCGCCAGGAACCGGGACAAGATCAGGATCATTCCGCTTGCGGACGCGGCGCGGTTCGGCTACGCGAACTTGCCGGGCGTCGATCTTGACCGCAATGCGGGGCTGTCGCCGGAAGAATACGGCGCACAGCTGGCCGCCGCGAAAACCGAGGCCGTGCGCGCAAGGCGGAAAGGCGTCTTCGTCGGCGCGTGGAACGACTATGCGCACGCGCGGTTTCTCGTCCCCGACGAGCGCGAGAACGACTACTACCTGCGCGCCGTCGCCCGCGTCTTCGGACGGCATCCGGCGGACGTCTACCTGACGTGCAGCGCCGAGGACGCGAAAGACCCCGCAAAGGCGCATCCGCGCCTGTGGCGGCTTCGGCGTCCCGACGTCGAGAACGTCGCCTACGGGCCGCATTTGCGCCAGCGGCTGGACGTCTGGCTACCGAGGGACGCGAAAGGCAGGGTTCCCTGCCTCGTGCAGATCCACGGCGGGGCCTGGGTCGACGGGTGCAGCCTCGTGAATGCGACCGGTTGCGTCGCGCGCGGCGATGCGCGCGGCGTGGCCGTCGTCTCGATCAGCTACCGGATGATTCCCGACGCGGACGCGGCGAAGCACGTGCCGGGCATCGAATGGCCGCTCGACGACGCCGTCGCGGCGCTTGCGTTCGTCAAGGACCATGCGGATGACTGGGGCCTCGACGTCTCGCGCATCGGCCTGGTCGGCGGCAGCGCGGGTGCGGGTTCGGCCCTCTACGCGGCCCTGCAGGGCGACAATGCGCTCGGCATCTACGCGGTGTCGGCCAACTCGCCGCAGACGTCGTACGATCCGGCCGAGTTCCGCCAGTGGATTCCCGGCGCGTTTTACGGGGCGCACGCGTTCGGCTACGGCTACTCGGACGGCGCGGCGTTCGCCGCGAACCGCGCGAAGTGGCTGCCGTGGATCGAACGGTATTCGCCCGCCGCGTTGGCGCGGCGCATCGACCCCAAACGCTCGCCGCGCGTCTTCCTTCAGGGCTCTCCGCTTCCCATGCCGGGCGAACCGCCGCCAGGCGGCGTCGTGCACGCGGGCGCGTACTGCACGGAATTCAAGAGGATCTGCGACGCGCGCGGCGTCTGGTGCGAATACGGCACGGTGGACAACTTGCTCGACGCGCTGCAGGGGGACGACGTGCGCGATCCATTCGCCTCGATCCGTGCACGGCTGGCGCGCGGCGAGAAAAACGTCAAGGTCGCGAAAGACGTCTATTCCGTCGCGCCGACCGGCCCGGACAGACGCGTCTACCTCAAGCTGACGGGACTCTCGGACGTCACGATTGACTTCGGAGGCTCGAAGATCCTCGGGCGCGTCAAGACACGACTGGTCGAGCTCCAGTCCTGCACGAACGTGACGATCCGAAATTTCACGCTCGACTACACGCCGCTCACGTTCACGCAGGGAATCATTGAGAAGGTCGATGCAGACGGGAACTGGGACGTGCGCATCATTCCCGGCTATCCGTGCCCGACGGAAGCGGAGCTGAAGGGCGTGACATGGCCGGTCCAGGTCTACGCGAAGGAGGATCTGGAACTCAAGAACCCCAACCGCTACCGCGACGGCATCAGGGTTTCGCGCACGGGCGACGACGCGTATCGCGTGACGGGCGGCGTCGACCGCCGGGGCGACGCGGGAGACGTCTGCGTCTGGTCGCTGACGGACAAGCGCACGTGCCTTTCCGAGGTCGTCCGCTCCGAGATCGTGGATCCCGTCTCCTCCGTCATGGATACGGCGACGGGTGCCGCCAACGCTGCGGCAAACGCAGGAGCGAACGCCGTGGCACCCAAGAGCGACCTGGAACGCGAGCTGGATGCCGACGCCGATGCGCCCGAGGGCCCGCGCGAGAGCTTTGCCGAGCGCAAGGCGCGCATAGAGGCCGAGCGCAAGGCGGCTCAGGAGCAAGCCGAGGCCGAAGCGGCTGTGGCAGAGTCCGAAGCTGGGGCTACGTCTGAGCCCGCAGCGCCTGCAGCCGAGCCTGCACCGGCAACTGAGCCCGCACCTGCGGCCGAACCTGCGGCCGAGCCCGCACCTGTAGCCGAGCCTGCAGCCGAGCCCGCACCGGCAGCTGAGCCTGCACCCGC
>ONTV01000084.1 GCA_900320855.1 uncultured Lentisphaerota bacterium | reverse complement strand
CCTTCCCAACTCTTCCTCCTTTCCCCCTGCTCCTTGCTATTCTGGCTTTCGGCGTGAATCCTATGCGCGGCGAAAGTGGGTGTGCGCGCCACAGCCGTCACGTTAAACTCTCATCTTGTCTGAAACGCTACTAAAGTCATGCTTGAAACGATAGGTGATTTTGAGCGTGTGAAGGATTGGTTATGCTATAATGCCCCTCGCGTCAGAAAAGGCGTGATAAGAAAAACGAAAGGAGAATGCTCATGACAATAAGAAACCAAGTCAAATGCTTGCTTCACCTGCTATCCCTGGGGGGATATGCCTTGACGTTTGCGGTCATGGCATCGACCTCTCTTGCGACGACGACCTACACCGTCACGACCGTGGCGAATGACGTTGACAATCCGACGCCGCTTGCGTCGGCGACGGTCGAGGTTCGGGAAGACGGCTCCGACGAGGTGAGGTATGTGGCCTTTTCGGAGATTGGCACGTTCCCGGAGGGAGCCGTCTTCCGCAAGCGGGGCGAAGGCTACTTGCTGTCGTCCGATGGGCTTCAGTCCCTTTCCAAGGGCGAGCTCCGAATCGAGGAAGGCGGGTTCGTCATTGATGCGAACGGGCAGTTGGGCGCATCCGACACGACCGTCGTCGTGTCCAACGGCGCCTCGCTCGTGCTGGCTTGCTCAACTTGGAAAGCGCTGTTGATTCGCAACGCCTTCCGCCTGTGCGGCGCGGGCTATGAGGGGAAGGGCGCCATCCGCAGCCGCTGCAGCGCCTCGCAGCAGGACTACTGCTTCTACAACTGCCGTTGGCAGCTTGACGGCGATGCGGTGTACGTGACGGACTCGACGGCACGGATTGACTGCGGCGGTGCCGACTTCTGCCTTGACCTCGGCGGGCACACGCTGACAGTCCGAAAAGGAGACGCGGCGGGCACGCTGGGCCTTGCCGATTTCGGCGGCATCGTCAACGCCGGAGCGACAGGCGGAATCATCGTCGACGGTGCCAAGCTCATGACGCGCAAGACGGTTGCCGCCGACGGCACGGCGGCCAACCTGCTGCGGGTGGAGAATGGCGGGCTGCTTCATCTCGACCGGTCTTGGCACACGTTGCCTTGGACGATGCGGCTGACGGGGGACGTCACGCTCTGGACAGGCGGAGAGCAGCCTTACGTGTTTGCCGCAGACCAGTCCACGGACAGCATCGTCTACGGTCCCGTTGCCCTTGATCAGGCATCTGTGGCGCAGACAATCAACTACCCAGGATATGGGCTCACCTACTTCGGCCCCGTCACGGGGACGGCCGACTACCTCGCAAGCGGCTCCTATCTCCATCTGCATGGCGAGACGGACTTCGACGGCAGCCTCACGGTCACGCGCGACGGCGACGAGCCGGGCGGCGTCGCGTTCTGGAAGCCGGAGTCCGTCCCCCAGCGCGCGCCGTTGTCCGTTGTCGACGCCGACATGGCGTTCGTCTCCGACTTCTCCGCCTATGGCCTGCCCGCCGTCACGAACACGGTCACGGCCGGACGGGTCCAGTCGGTTCGCGGCGGCACGAACGTGACGGCCGCCTCCTTCGTGAAGCTGGGCGCGGGGCGGCTTGACATCCATTCGCCGCTTCAGGTGACGGGCGCGTTCGAGCTCACCGAGGGCTCGGTCAAGTTCGCGCGCTACGGCGGCGCCGGCCTTGTCGGCGGGCGCGTCACGCTTGTCGACAGCAGCCAGCCGGTTGTCGCGGTCGACGGCACGTGGTATGCGGATGCGCAAAAGTATGTCATGCACAACTGGGGGAAAGATGAAGTGCCTGAACTGCCGGCGTATACGCTCGAACTCGGCGTCGGTGCGGGCACGTACCTGTCGCACCGAATCTCCGCGACGGAAAGCGCGGATGAGACAGTCGTTGTCTGCTACGCGGGCTATCTCTGGAATCGGAGTGCGACGAACGAGACGTGGACGGTCGCCGGCGCATTCGGGACGAACATGTCGTTCTACAGGTATTGGAGACGGTATAATCACACAACGTGGAACGTGCTTCAGATGGCACAGGTCGAGGTCGGCCCGGGGGCCAACTATTTCCAGATCACGGCCTACGGTCCGACCTATCGGACGTTGACGCGCGAGGGCGCGTACACGGGCCCGGCGGGCGGCAACGACAGCAACTACGGCGGCTGGAACTGGAAGACGTCCGACGGCGTTCCCGCCGGCATCCGCGTCGACCGGCTGGGGCGCCAATCCAAGGACTGGGCCGACTACGAGCCGTTTGAGGATCCGGGCGACGGCTCCTTCCTGACCTACGAGAAGGACGGATCGAACACGAAGCGCGCCGACTACCGGTTTGCGGCATTCGTGGCGGCAGACGGCACGTCGGTCGACCTCTTCGGCAATCCCCTGACGGTCGGGACGCTCACGGGCGCGCCGGCCGTCACGAACTCGAACGCCTACCATGCCGATGTCGTCACGGTAACGGACGCCTGGACGCTCCCGGCGGCAAGCATTGTCGCGGGCCGGCGGCTGTCCGTGGTGGGCGACCTGGCGTTTGCGGAAGGCGCAACGCTGACGGTTGCCGGCCCGAAGGCGTTTCGCGGCCATGCGGGCGAATATGTCATTGCCGAGGTGACAGGCTCGTTCAAGGGACTGCCTGTCCTGAACATTGACAGCGATTTTGCGACGCGGATGAAGCTGCGCCTGTCGGAGGACGGCAAGCGTCTTCTGCTGTCCTATGCCTCGCCCGGCGTTGCCATTATTTTCCGTTGACGTGTGGTTTCTCAGAGCAAAAATGACTAACAAGATGACAAGAACTGACAAGATGACAAGTCGAGACAGGACAAGGAGCCGTGTGATCCGACAGGCGTTGGGCCTGGCCGTGCTGGGCGGGTTCGTGGCGACGGCGACAGCCGACTGCACCGTGACGATGCAGGGGACTCTGGCGGTTGATGCGCCGGTCGACTTCAGCTTCGCGCCGAAGGCCGCGCTCGCGCCCTGGCAGATGATGGCCGTGACGGGCGGGTTCGACGCGAACGCCGACGGCTCGCGGAATTTCGCGTGTGTTGCGGACGCGCGGCGCATCGACGGGCGGGTGCGCATCGCCGAGCCGAAGCCGGGCGTCGTCACGTGCGAATGGACGTTCGAGCCGAAGAGCGACCTGAAGCTCATCGTCCTTGGCCTCATGAGCGACCTGAAGATCGCCGACTACGGCGGCGGACAGCTGACTGTCGACGGCGAAACGATGCCCGTGCAGCATCTCGGCGAAATCCGCGACATCCGGCGGAAGGGGCTGAAGCGGCTCTCGCTTGCCGACGCGCAGGGCGGCAAGCGCCTCGACTGGGCGTTTCGCGAGCCGGTCGACCTGCACGTCCAGTACTGGGGCGGCGAGACGCTCTCGTTCCGCATCCTTCTGCCGGCGGACGACGGATACCAGTCCTATGCGGCGGGGCGCAGGCGTGCGCTGACGTTCTCGCTGAAGGGTGCGGGACGCCTGCGCGAGAGCCGGCTGAACCCCGTGACTGTCCGGGCGGGCGCGGACTGGATCCCGTTCACGGCGGCGGGCGAGATCGTCGGGGGCTCGGCGCTCGACCTCTCGGCGATGCGTCCGACGGGGAAGCCGGCGGGGAGGCATGGCCGGGTCGTCAGGCGCGGCGCGCACTTCGAGTTCGAGAGCCTGCCGGGCGTGCCCCAGCGCTTCTACGGCGTGAACCTCTGCGGGACGGCGAACTACCCCGAGACGCTTGAAGACGCGCGTCGGATTGCGCAGAATCTCGCGCGCATCGGCTACAACACCGTCCGCATCCACCACCATGACTCGTATTGCGTCGACCGGACGAAGCCGGGCCGCACGGAACTGGACGAGGCGATGATGCGCCGGATGGACAACCTCTTCAAGGCCTGTGCCGAGGAGGGCCTCTACATCACGACCGACCTTTTCGTCTCGCGCATGGCCGCCGGCATCGCCTGGCGCGACCTTGGCGTTGACCGCGACGGGTCGCTGTCGATGGAGGACTACAAGTACACGGTTCCCGTGCACGAGGGGGCGTACTCGAACTTCCTCGCGTTCGCCCGGAACTTCCTCAGCCACGTCAACGTCCACACGGGCGTGCGCTATGCGGAAGACCCGACGCTCGCCTGGATTTCGCTCGTCAACGAGGGCAATATCGAAAAGCCGGGCGCCGACGGCTATGCGTCTCGCCCCGGCTGGCAAGCGGCCTGGTCGGCGTGGCTTGCGCAGAAGCGGCGGGAAGAGCCCTCGGCTTATGCGGGCCTTTCGGACGCGATTCCAAACCGCAAGACGGGCTCACGGGAAGGCGCGGCGTTCACGCTCTTCCTGCGCGACGTCGAGACCCGCTTCACGCGCCGCACGGCGGCGGCCCTGCGCGCGTGGGGCTGCAAGGCCCTCGTCTCCGACATGAACGACTGCACGGGCGTCATGGTCGGCATGACCCCGGTGCGCGGAGAGGTGTTCGACTATCTGGACACGCACTTCTACGTCGATCATCCGGGTTTCTTCGAGCGGCCGTGGGCGCTGCCGAGCTATTGCCCGAACACGAATCCGCTGAAGGGCGAGGCCCTCGGCGCGGCCAAGGTGACGACGCTGCGCGTCCTTGACCGCCCGTTCACGGTTTCCGAATACAACTTCTCGGGGCCGGGCCGCTACCGTGGCGTCGGCGGCATCCTGACGGGCGTCGAGGCGGCCCTGCAGGACTGGTCGGGGCTCTGGCGTTTTCAGTGGGCGCATCACGCCTCGACGGCGCTTCGTCCGGGCACGGAGGGCCTTGGCTATTTCGACATCGCGAGCGATCCGCTGCAGCTCGCCTCCGAGCGGGCCTCCATCTGCCTCTTCCTGCGCGGAGACCTCAAGCCGCTTCGGCGGACGTTCGCCGTGACGGTTCCGCCGGAGAAGGCGCAAGACCTCTCGATGCCGATCGCCGCATCCGCGCTCTTCGGCTGGCAGTGGGCCGGCTGGTACGCGAAGACGGGCTTCCTCAGCGCGCCGTCCGCGCCGCCCGGCACGGACTGGGCGGTTGGCTTCGACACGGCGGCGAACATGACGGCGGGAGACGTCCGCAGGCTCCTCTTCGGCTCGGACGCGCTTCCGGCGGCGGCGGGGGACGGCGCGGTGCGCGTCGACGGGATGCGCGGCAGCTTCTCGGTCGAGACTCCCCTGACGGCAGGCGGGTTCGTCGAGTCGGGGACGGTTGACGCGGGGGCGGTCCGGGCGTCCCTCGGCGGTGCGCGGGCGACCGTCTGGGCGAGTTCCCTCGACTGGCGTCCGATTCGCGAGTCGGGCCGTCTGCTCGTCACGCACCTGACGGACGTGCAGAACACGGGGGTGCGCTACGCGGACGAGGACATGAGGATCGTCATCGACTTCGGCAACCTGCCCTACCTGATGCGGCGCGGCACGGCCGAAGTGTCGGTCGCGCGGGCGGCGGACGCGCCGCCGTGCCGGGTCTACGCGCTGGACGCGACGGGTGCGCGTCGCGGCGAGGTGCCGTCGCGGTTCAAGGGCGGTCGTCTCGCGTTCACGGCCGACATCGGGCGCGACCCGAATCAGGCCACGTATCTCTACGAGGTCGTGGCGGAGCCGTCGGTGCGCCGCCTGTCCGTCGAAAGCTACCGTGACAAGATGAAGGCGGGCTGGCTCGGCCAGATGATCGGCGTCGAGTGGGGGCTCCCGACGGAGTTCCGCTATCAGGGGCGGACGATCCCGGACGCGGAGGTCCCGGCCTGGAAGCCGGAGATGATCAACGGCTCTTTCGCAAACGATGACCTTTTCGTGGAGATGACCTTTCTGCGGACGCTCGAGCGGCATGGCTTTGAGGTCTCCCCGAAACAGGCCGGAATTGACTATGCCAACGCGACATTCGGCCTCTGCGCGGCCAACTGGGCCGGGCGCGACAACCTGCGGCGCGGCATCGCGCCGCCCGACTGCGGGCATCCGCGCGACAACGCCTGCGCGGACAACATCGACTACCAGATTGAGAGCGACTACGCGGGGTTGATCTCGCCGGGGATGCCGCAGCGGACGATCGAGCTCTCACGGCTCTTCGGAACGCTCGTGAACAGCGGCGACGGCGTCTGGGCCGGGGCGTTCATGGGCGGCATGTACGCCGAGGCGTTCTTCACCCGCGACATTGACGCGATTATCGATGCGGGGCTGGCGTGCATCCCGCCGGAATCGCAGTACGCGGAGATGGTTCGGGATGTCCGCGCATGGCACCGCGCCTCGCCGGACGACTGGCGGGCGTGCTGGCGGAAGGTCAAGGCGAAGTACATCGACGACCCCGCCTACCATCGCGGGCGGATTGACCAGCCTGGCTCGGACGTCAAGCCGAACGGCGCGTTCCTGCTGATGGGGCTTCTTTACGGGAACGGCGATCTCGCGCGGACGGTCAAGGTCGCGATGCAATGCGGCTGGGACTCGGACTGCAACCCGTCCAGCGCGGCGGGCGTGCTGCTGACGGCCTGTGGGACGGGGGACCTGGCGCCCGAATATGTCTCGGCGCTGGATGGTGACCGCAAGTTCTCCTACGGCGACTATCGCTTTGGCGACCTTCTGCGTGTCTGTGAGAGGCTGATGCGGCAGAATGTCGTGAAGGGCGGCGGACGCATCGAGCGGGATTCCGCCGGGAAGGAGTGGATCGTCGTCCCGCAGACAAAGCCCATCCCCGATGCCTATCGGCCGAACTGGAATCCGCCGCCGCTGACGGGCGCGCGCTACACGGCGGAGGAGATGCGGCAGATTGTCGAGAAGCCGTTTCCCGGCATCGGCCAGACCATCGCAAGTCGGAAGAAGCTGCCGTTGCCGCCGATCGGCACGGGCGAGAAGTGGATGATCGGGGATTATCCCGACGAATACGGACTCTCGCTCCTGCCGTTCCCGAACGCGCCCATCAGCCTCGACAACGAGCCGTTGCCGGTTCGCATCTGCGGGCTGACGAACACGGTCATCCATCTCGGCTGGGGCAAGTACCAATTGGCGAGGCCGCAGACGGTCTTCTTCTTCGAGGACTGCGACAATGTGGTGCTGCGTGACGCGACGATCGTCGTGAATGATGCTGAACCGTCGGACATGCCGCCGCTCTACCGGGAGCGGAACTGCCGTAAGGTCCGCTCGCATGGCATTCAAACGCGCTTTGTCGGACAGGAGAAAGGGGCAGAACAATGAGAAACGCGCATTTGACATCGACGGTGCTGACGGTCATTTTGACGGCGGGCTTTGCATTCAGTGCCATAGCCCAAAGGCAAACGAATGAGGCGGCTTCTCGAAAGGAACGTGTGCTGTTCTTCGTCGCGCATCCGGACGACACGATCGCCTGCGCGGGCACGATGTTCCTCATGAAGGACCGTTTCGAGCTGCACGTCGGCGTGCTGACGCACGGCGAGCGCGGCCTTGGCGAGAAGGGCTATCGCGACGGCTCCACGAAGGCGACGCGGACGAAAGAGGAAGAGGCCGCCGCCGCAATGGTCGGTGCGACGGTGCACTGGTTCGACGAGATCGACGGCGACGCCTACCCCAACCGCGATGTCTGCCGTCGGGTTGCGGACCTGTTGCTGGAGCTGAAGCCTCGTGCGATCGTCGCCATGTGGCCGCTCGACTTCCACCAAGATCATGCCATGAGCAGCGCCTGCATCCAGAAGGCGATTGGCCTTGTCGGCATGCGTGAAGTCATCGAGTTCTACTTCATGGAGGAGTCGTATGACTCACGCACGTTCATGCCGGCGTACACGGTCGATGTCACGGAAGTCATGGAACAGAAACGCGCGTTCATCCGCCAGCACGTCAGCCAGAACACTGGCGACCGCATGTGTGCGCTGGAGATGTTCGACGCCGAAATGCGCGCCCAGCGTTGCGCGACGTTCAATGTCCTCGGTTCGGCGCGCAGCAAATGCGTGGAGCGCTTCGCGCAATGGGACGGGAAGCCGCAGGGTTCGCGCTGCATCTTCAGCGAACTGCCGCCGCCGAAAGGCTGGAAGCAGGACTGGTCGATGGCCAAGCCGTCCGTCTGGACGCCGGAAGGAGGCATGAAGTGAGAGCGCTTGGACTTGTGGCGGCGCTGCTGCTTGGCGCATCTGCGGCTTCGTCTGCGGAATTGACGTCTCGGACATTCGATTTGCGGGACTACCCGTCGGTTTCGGATGCCGTTGCGGCGTGTCGTGTGGCGGGCGGCGGACGTGTCGTCGTGCCGAAGGGCATGTGGCGGTCAAAGGGCCCCGTCCTCCTCGCGAGCGACTGTGAGCTGCACCTTGAAGAAGGGGCTGAACTTCGCTTCTCGGACAATCCGAAGGACTACCTTCCGTCGGTGCGTGTCGCCTACGAGGGCGTCGAGTGCTTGAACTACTCGCCGCTTGTCTACGCTTTCGGCGCGACGAACGTCGCCGTCACGGGAACAGGCACGCTACGGGCCGAACACGCCTTCTGGTGCGCCTGGAACTGGCACAACGGAGCCAGCCGCAAGGCTCTCGACGACCTCGTCTACGACTGGTCGACGGGCGGCCGTCCGGTCGAGGCGCGCGACATGACGAAGGTTCCCGGCTGCCGTCTGCGCCCGCAGTTCCTTCACTTCAACCGCTGCCGGAACGTACGAATCGAGGGTGTGCGCATCCGCGACTCGCCGTTCTGGTGCATCCACACCTATGTTTGCGACGGCGTCGTCGTGCGAAATGTGGACGTCTGTGCGCACCTGCACAACTCGGACGGCCTTGATTTGGAGATGACGAAGAACGCGCTGGTCGAAGGATGCACATTTTGCCAGGGCGATGACGCGATCTGCGTAAAGGCCGGCAAGAATGCCGACGGGCGACGCGTCGGGGTCGCTTCGGAGAACATCGAGATACGGAATTGCGAGATCAAGGCCGGACACGCGCTCCTGGCGCTCGGCAGCGAGGTTTCGGCCGGCATTCGCAACGTCTGGCTGCACGACTGTCGAATGACCGGTGCGACGTCCAACGGTCTGCTGATCAAGACGAACAAGGAGCGTGGCGGCTTCGTTGAGGACATCCGCTTCGAGCGCGTTTGGGCAGCCTGCCTGGACGGTGCGCCGGTCCAGATTGATGCCAATACCTACTATTCGGCGCCGCGACCGAACTGCGAGGTCGTCCGCACGCGCATCCGCAACGTGACGGCAAAGGACATCGTGGCCGCGGAAGCCGCCTGCGCCTACTCGCTCAAGGGTGATCCCGCGCTGCCGGTCGAAGGCGTGACGGTCACGAACGTGGAGGTTCGCCGATGGACGGGTGGCCCAGACCATGCGGAGAACATCAAGGGCTTCAAGAAAGACTAAGGAGAATAAAATGCAGAAGATGAAGAAAATCACAGGAATTGTGGGCGTGGCCTTGACGCTGTCCGCGTCGGCATTCGCAAAAGAGCGTGTCGTGATCGTTCCCGCGCATCCGGACGACCTGATCGCCTGTCTCGGATTCGCGCATCTCGCGCGCGAC
>ONTV01000093.1 GCA_900320855.1 uncultured Lentisphaerota bacterium | reverse complement strand
TCCAGCTCGCGGATGAGGGCCGTGCGGTCCACGAAGTAGCCGTTCTCCGCGCGGATGAGCGCGAAGTCCGTCACGCCGTACATGATCTGCTTCATCTTCGCCATGTCGCACATTATACCACAACGAAAGTGGAGGGGGGAGCGGGAGGGTGGAGGTGGGAGGGAGACAAGGCTCAGGTCTCAGAAGCCAGCCGCGCCCGGCAGGCACAGGACGAGCGCGCCGTCGCCCGTGTAGGAGACGTCGGCCTCATCCGAAATGACCAGGCGGTCTCCCTTGCGGACGGGCACTCCGTTGAGCGCGCCCGCGCCGTCCGTCACGACGGCGACGGCCGGTCGGTCACCGAGCGCCATGCGCCCGCCCGACGCCAGCTGCCACATCTCAAACTTGTCCGTCAAGTCGCGGCCCAGGATCTGCCGCGCGCCCGACGCAATGTTCCCGTCCCGCCCGTCGCCCGTCCGCACATAGCGCGCGCAAATCGCATCCCGCGTCCACGTGCGGTAATCGTAGACGGCGAACATCCGCTCCTCGCCGAGGCCACCGTGGATCTTCGCTTCGGGAATCGCCCGCCCCGACGGCGTCTGCCGCTCGGCGACGACCATGAGGTCGCTCGGCTCCTGAAGCTCGACCAGAAAGCACCCGCCGCCAATGGCGTGCGGCACGCCGCCGTCCACGAAGACGAAGTCGCCCGGCTTGACCGGCACGCGGTTCAGACAGTCGAGCAGGCCCTTCTGCTCTGCAAACGCCGTGCGCCACGCCGACTCCGTGACGCCTGGCCGGAAGCCGAGGTAGACGCAAGCGTCCGCCGCCGTCCCCGGCAGAAAATACCAGCACTCCGTCTTGCCGACGGACGAGTCCATGAACGCTTTCGCGAACGGCACCGTCGGGTGCGCCTGGATGACGAGCCGCTCGTCCGAGTCCAACAGCTTGACGAGAAACGGCAGGCTGCCGACGGTCTCGGCGACCAGCCGCCCGTCCGCCAGCCGCCCAAGGCCCTCGCCCGCGATTTCGTGCGTTCCGTTGAACGCCGTCGTCGTCGAGGCCAGCCAGTCCTCGGGACGCGGCACGCCGTCCGAGCAGTCCGCGACGCTTCCCGTGAAGGCGTCGATGCGCCCACCGCCGAGATACGTCCGCCGCACGCGGTTCGTCCGCAGATGCGCAATCATCGCGCCCCCTCCTTCTTCAGCAGGAGCAGGATGCCCGCGTTGCCATCGAGGCGCAGCTCGCCGTCCGCCCAGGTCGCGGCGTCCGCGTCATCCGTCAGGGCAGACGCGACCGACCATCCGTCGGCGACCTTCGGCGTTGTCGCCACACGCGTCGCGGCGTTGTTCACGAGGATGACGCCGATCGAGCCGTCCGCAAACGGATGTTCGGAGACGGTGACGTCACGCACGCGATCCTCCACGAGCAGCCGTTTCGGGCAGACCCGCGCATAGTATTTCCAGGCGTCGGAATCGAAGCCGCCGGTCTTGTTGTTCGCCGCCGCCGCAAGCGGACGCGACAGGAGGTAAACCGTCCCCTTCCCGTAGCGGTTCTTCAGGAAGCGCGGACGCCCGTCCGGCTCGCGCTCCAGCACCTCGGCCGTGATCGGACGGAAGACGGGCTTCCCCGGCGTGCGGCGCTCGATTTCCGCGCCGAACACCTCCTCATGGCCGGAGAGAAACGTGTCGTTCCACGAAATCGCCAGCGTCGCGCCGCCGTCGCGCACACGCGCCTTGAGTTCCTCCCAGTGCCGAAGCGAGAGACAGGCGCGCCCCCGCGCATCCGGCAGGAAGTAGACGGGCGCCTCCGGCAGTCGCTTCGTCGGGTCGGCGAAACGCGGCTGAAGGCCGGCCTGTCGGGCGAGGACATACGTGCTGTTGACCATCTCGTCGTCGCGCACGACGATGACGCAGTCCGTCTTCGCCACCGGCACGGCCGGGAACGGCAGCGACCGGACGAAGGACATGAACCGCGCCAGGGCCTTTGCAATCGGATAGGGCGTCCGGTCGGACTTGAACGCGCCCAGCTCAAGGCACGGCTCCTTCCAGTCATACGGCGGAATCATCTGATTGTCCTGGTCAAACGCGCACCACCAGCCCAGCCCCCGTCCGCCCGACGCGAGGAGATTCCAGCAAAGCCCCCGCGCGTAGCGCGCGGCGTTCGCCCGGCTCATGCACTCCGCGCGGCGGAGGCCATGCTCCTCGACGAACGCGGGCTTGCCGCCGATCTGCTCAAGCGCCAGGCGGCACGACGGGGCGAAGAAGGCGTTTCGGATGCCGTTCCCCTCGTCCAGATAGGCTTTCTTCCACATGTTGTAGGGATGGACGGCGAGGACGTCGGACATCGGCGCGACGCGGTCGATGCGCCAGTTGCCTTCCGTGATCTGGCACGTGTCTGGCCCGATCACCGGGCGCGTCGGGTCAGCCAGGCGAATCGTGCCGTGGATGAACGCGAGCCACGCCTCGACGGCCTCGGGCGAGGCGATGGGCCCCAAGACCCTCGTCTCGTTCCCGGATTCCCAGGCGGCGATCGCGCGATGATGCCGCATCCGCCGCACGAAGTAGTCCAGGTAGCGGCGCTCCCACATGAGCGCCACGGGGTCGGCGTAGAGGTCGCGCCGCTCAAGGGCCTGCGGCACGTAGACACGGAAGGTCATCTGCCCGGTCAATGGCGCGACGACCAGCCTGAGGCCGCGCGCCGCGCACAGGTCGCAGAACGCCTCGAACCGTTCCATCATCCGTTCGTCAACGCCCGCGTCGCCGGCCGGCGTCTCGGGGCGCGGCCGCTCGTCCGCCGTGAGATACGTCTCGACATGCTGGTCGCGCCAGGGATGATGCGCCTCCCAGATCGGCTGGAAGACGTCCCAGCGCGGGAAGACACGCAAGAACGTGACGCCATGCGCCACGAGGACGTCAAGGTCCTTGGCGATTTCCTCCGGCTCCCAGTCCTGCCACATGCGCGTCGCGGACTTCGAGGCCCAGTAGTTGACGCCGAGCGCCAGCGTTCCCGCCGGCGCAAAGGCCGAGAGGCCTGGCGACGTCTCCTCTGCGGCAACGGCGTGCGCCCCAAGGGCAAGGGCGGCGAGGGCGCCCCACAGGTGTTTCGGCTGTCTCATTTCTTTCCTCCTGTTTTCTGTTTGCGTTTTCTGCCTGAGATTGTCCCGTCGTTGTCCCGAACGCCCTTGGCCACACGCGCCCGTCACGTCAAGGGCCCGTCTCCAGCCTCGGCACCGCCGCGAGAAGCCGTTTCGTGTAGGCGCTCGTCGGGTGCGCGAAGACGGCCTCCGTCTCGCCGACGTCGACGAAGCGCCCCCGCTCCATCACGCAGATCCGGTCGCAGACGTTCTTCACGACGGCGAGGTCGTGGGCGATGAGGAGAATCGAGAGCCCGAGTTCGCGGCGCAGGTCGCGCAGGAGATTGAGGACGCGCGCCTGCACGGAGACGTCCAACGCCGAGACCGGCTCGTCCGCGACGAGGATGTCGGGGCGCGTCGCCAGCGCACGGGCAATCGAGACGCGCTGGCACTGCCCGCCCGACATCTCGCGCGGATACTGGTCGAGGACGGCCGCCGAAAGGCCGATCTGCTCCAGCAGTCGCGCGATCTCGGAATCGACGGAGGGCGCGCGAACCCCGCCCCGCCGCCGACGATTCGAGAACGCGATGATCTCCGCCAGCGTCTGCCGCACCGTCAGGCGCGGATTGAGCGACCCGACGGCATCCTGGAAAATCATCTGGAGCGTGGGTTTGGGGGTTTGGGGGTTTGGAGGTTTGGGGGTTTGGAGGTGGGGAGTTTTTCTGGGGGGGGGCGGATGGAGGATGATCTGCCCCGCCGACGGACGCGAAAGGCCCATCAGCGCCTTGGCGACCGTCGACTTGCCCGAGCCCGATTCACCAACGATGCCGAGGATCTCGCCCGGCGCAAGCGTGAACGAGACGCCCTTCACGGCCTCGTATGTGCCGTAGCGGACGTGCAGGTCAACGACGTCGAGAAGGTTCATGCCCCCCATCGCTCAACGCCGACGAAACGACCGAACCTGCGTCTCCATCGTCTCCCAGAAGCGGTCGGCGATCAGCTGCATTCCCAGATCGCCGGGATGGTTGAACTTGCCGTGCGCGTCCGCACGGCTGCGGATGTCCTCCAGGTTCACGAAGGCGCATCCCCGCCGAGCCGCGACGGACGCCTTCTCCGCGTCCAGCTTCGGGCGCACGTAGAACCCCTGTGACAACAGGACGAACGCCCGCTTCTCGGGATCGACGTAGTCGAGAAACGAATCGAGCGCCGCGCCGAACGTCCGCGCCGCCTTCATCTTCCCGGCATCGTAGTCCTTCGGCACGTTGGCGCCGAAGAAGAGGACGATCACATCCGGCTTGAACGCCCGCGCCCAGGCGAAGTTCTTCTCGCACGTCCAGTCCGGCTTGAAGAACGCGCGCTCGAACGAGCCGGCCACCTGCAGGAGGCAGCACTGCGCCTCCGGCTGCGCCGCGACGATCCGGCGCTGAAGGAGATGGACGTAGTCCTTCTCGCGGGACGTCGCCGCCATGCCCCAGTTGTTCGTCCAGCCGATCTGCGGACGCGGCCCGTGCAACGTGATCGAGTTGCCGACGAAGAGGACGCGCGGCCCCGTCTTCGTCTCGTCAAACGACATCTGGTCCTTCGCGTTCTGGCCGAGCGCTGGCACCGGATTCACCTGAAAGTCCGTCGCCCCCGCAAGGCCGGCAAAGGTCAACGCCCCGCCAAACGCAACAACGACTGTCCGAATGATGTCCGTCTTTCGCATCGCGCTTCTCCCTCTCACTTCAAAAGCCGCTTGCAGCAGGCGTCAAGCGCATCCAGACGGCTGTCGGCCGACTGGACGGCTTCCGAGATGCGCCGCTGGTAGAGGTCGTGGTCGAGCCCGAGGCACGTGCCCTCGTGCGTCTTCAGGGCGACCTGCCGGTCGGGGTCGAGGTTCGCGACCTCGGCGGGCTTGCCCTCGTAGAGCGCGGCAAACTGGTCGCGCACCTCGTGGTAGGCGTCGCGCCAGGGCGTGCCGGCGGCGACCTTCGCGAGCGCGACGTCCGTCGCGAAGACGCCCGGCGTGAACGCCTCGCGGCAGCTGTCCGCATTCACCTTCAGCCCCGCGACGACCTTCGCGAGGATGCGCAGCGTCGTGCGCGTCGTCTCCAGCCCCTTCATGTAGAGGAGCTTCGCGTCCTGCAGGTCGCGGTTGTAGCCGCCCGGCATCGCGTGCAGGAGCGTGAGGGCGGCGGTCTGCCAGCCGATCACCTGCGCCGTCTTGCCGCGCACGAGCTCGAGGACGTCGGGATTGAACTTCTGCGGCATGATCGACGAGCCCGTGCAATACGCGCGCGGCAGCTTGAAGTAGCCGAACTCCGGCATCGAGAAGAGGATCAGGTCTTCCGCCAGGCGCGAGAGGACGCACATGAGCTGCGCCAGCGCCGAGAGGAGGCTCGCCTCGCACTCGCCGCGCGCCATCGACGCGCCGAAGCAGTTGTGGAGCGTGCGGGAGAAGCCGAGGAGCTTCGTCGTGCGCGCGCGGTCGAGCGGGAGCGGCACGCCGTAGCCGGCCGCCGAGCCCAGCGGGTTCAGGTCGGCGAGCGCGTACGCCGCCTCGAAGTTCGCGAGCTGGTCGATGATCATCTCGGCATGGCCCGTCGCCCACATCTCGACCGTGGACGGCATCGCCGGCTGGAGGTGCGTGCGCCCGACGAGCGGAATCGGGCCCGCGTCGAAGCCGAACGAGCAGAGCTCCGCCGCGAGCGCGCAGACCTCCTTCTCCGTCTGGAGGATCTCGCTTTTCATGTGGAGGCGCACGTCCACGGCGACCTGGTCGTTGCGCGAGCGCCCCGTGTGGACCTTCTTGCCGAGGTCGCCCAGCTCCTCCGTCAGCAGCCGCTCGACGGCCATGTGGACGTCCTGGTCGTCCACGCGGATGGCGAACTTCCCCTTCTCGGCCCGCTCGACGATCCGCGCGAGCGCCTTGCGGACTTGCGCCGCCTCGGCCTTCGTGACGATCGGCCTCTTCAGGCCCTTCATCTCGGAAAGCATCGTCACGTGCGCGGCCGTGCCCATGCAGTCCCACTTCGCGAGCGCGAGGTCGAGGACGGGGTCTTCGCCGACCGTGTAGGTCAGGACGTCGGCGTCAATGGTGCTGTCGGTAATCGTCTTCTTCATGGTGGTGCGGATTATACCATATCATCAACGGCGCGTCGCACGGACTGCCAGACCTTCTCCCCGACCGCGTCTTCCGTGCCGTCCGCGTCGATCACGCGGATGCGTTCGGGCTCGGCCGCCGCCAGCTCCGCAAAGCCCTGCCGGAGCCGCGCGTGGAAGTCCTCGCCCGCGCACTCGATGCGGTCAGCCGCCGTGTGCGTCGCCGCCTCGCGGGCGCGCATCCGCGCCGCCGCGACGGCCGGATCAACGTCCAGAAGCAACGTGAGGTCGGGACGCAGTCCCTCGCAGGCGAAGTCGTTGGCCGCCGCGATGAACGCGCGGGAGAGTCCGCGCCCGTAGCCCTGGTAGGCGAGTGTCGAGTCGCTGAAGCGGTCCGAGACGACCCACTTGCCGGACGCGAGGGCGGGACGGATCACCGTGCGGACGAGTTGCGCCCGCGCGGCCAGGAAGAGCAGAAGCTCGCTCCGGTCACACGGCGAATCGCCCGTCGGCTCCTTGAGGAGGCGGCGAACCGCCTCCGCGAGCGGCGTGCCGCCCGGCTCGCGCGTGAGGACGACCTCGATGCCCCGCGCCTCCAGCGCGGCCTTCAGGCGGCGCACCTGCGTCGACTTGCCGCTCCCCTCGCCGCCCTCGAACGTGATGAAGCGCCCCCGCGCGCCCTGCGCCGACGTCATCTCAAGCCCGCCTTTCACTTGCCGCAAATCGCCTTGAAATGCGGCAGCACCGCCGGCAGCCAGATCTCGCGATAGCCCGCCGCGTTCGGATGAAGGCGATCCGGCATGATCCACTTCGTGTCGCCGTTTCCGTCGAGGAAGCGCGCGTTGAAGTCGACCCAGACGACCTTCTCGCCGTCGGCATAGGCCTTGACGAGCGCATTCACCTTCTCGTTCTTCACGCGCGCCGCGTCGCTCGCCGACGCCCCGCGCGGGAAGATCGGCAGGAGAAGCGTCGTCGCCTGCGGCTGCTTCTCGGCGATGAGGTCCAGGATCGCGCGGATGCCGCGCGCAACGTCCTCCGCGCGGTCATGCCCGTTGTTGGTGCCGATCATCAGCATGATGCCCTTCGCCTTGTAGCCGTCCAGTTCGCCGTTGCGCCCACGCCAAAGGAGATGCTCCGTCCGGTCGCCCGAATAGCCGATGTTCAGGATCGAATACGTCTTGCGCAGCTCGTCCAGAGACTCCTGCCCGGCCTTGTCCCAGCCATGCGTGATCGAGTCGCCGAAGAAGACGAGGTCGAACGCCCCGCCCGACGCGGCGATCTCGCGCCGCTTCCAGGACAGGCGATCGAGCCACCAGTCCATCTTGCCATAGCCCTCCGCGCGGATGCGCGTGACCGGATAGACGGTCGCCGGCTGGTCGAGGCGCACGCTCTCCTTGCGCTGGAAGGCGGCGTAGCGATTCGGCGGCACCGGAAGCCGCCCGTCCGAAAGCGCGGAATCGACGTAGGGCGCAAGAGCCGCCGCCCAGATCTCGTAGCCCGCCGCGTTCGGATGCAGCAGGTCCGGGAAGATCTCCGGCGTGAGCCGCCCGCCAGGCGTCAGGAACTGGTCGTTGAAGTCGCACCAGAAGATCGTCTTCCCGTCCGCGAACTTGCGGATCTCCTTGTTGACGACCTCGTTGCGGCAGCGGACGGCGTCGGCGGCACCACGCCCGCGCGGGAAGATCGGCGTCAGGACGATCCACGCCTTCGGCTGCTTCGCGCGGATTGTCCGCAGGACTTCCCAAATGCCGAGGATCGTGTCAGCCGGCGGCTCCTTCTCGAACGGGAAATGCCCCGCGTTGTTCGTCCCGATCATCAGAACGACGCACTTCGCCTCGTAGCCGTCCAGCTCGCCGCCCTCGTTGAGGCGCCAGAGGACATGTTCCGTGCGGTCGGCGGAGAAGCCGAGGTTCAGCGCCTTCCGATCGCCCTCGGAGAAGAAGCGCGCCCACTGGGCCTTGCCGTTCGTCTCCCAGAAGTGCGTGATCGAATCGCCGATGAAGACGACCTTCGCGCCGCCGTTCGTGACGACGTTCATCTTCTCGGCATGGCGCTTCAGCTGCCAGGCGTCCGCGTTTCCGCCATACCCGTCGTGCGAAATGGCACGAACCCCGACAGGCGCCGCGCCCAGCGCCGACGCCACAGACGACAGAAGCAGAATCGCCCCCGATGCAAGAACTCTCATGAACGGATCTCCTTTTTTACTGGTGTTAGTTGCTAATTACGTTATTGAAGAGGAATCGAGTTGGAGGTTCGAGGTGGAGGAGGAGAGAGGAATGTTACACCTCCATGCTCCACCTCCCGCTCCCACCTCCACCTTCTCCCCCGTCTCACGCCACCTTCTCGACGTCGGCGTCGACGAGCTGGCGCGTCTTCGGGTCGAACGCGAGGCCAATCGCCCAGACCGGGAGGCCCT
>ONTV01000164.1 GCA_900320855.1 uncultured Lentisphaerota bacterium | reverse complement strand
CAGGGCTTTGAGGCGTCTGACCCGAAGTTGGCGCTCCTGGGCGAGAACATGACGGCGGCTCACGGCGCTGTGCGCTGACGCCCAGGCCGCGTGCGCCTTGGGGAGCAAGGCAAGTCGTCCCGCGAATCTGGGGGTAATGGGTTAGTCGGTTGCGCGGCTCGTTCCTCGCCGCGAACCGACTAACCCGCATGAGGGGTACGCTTCGCTGGGGATGAGGGCGTTAGGGTTTGAACTGCCCCCAAAGAAGTTCGCCGACGTCCGCGTCGCGATTGCGGGCGAGCGCATTGAAGACGTCCGATAGTTTCCTGACCGGGTCGTCGCATCGGAGCTTGAGCGTGTCGATGACGCTCATCAGCGTCTCGCGAGTCTTGAGCCCCTTTTCTGACTGTGAACCGAAGCAAACCTTGCGCGCAACGACGAGAGGACGTATCCGCCGCTCCGCGAGATTGTTCTCGGCCTCAACCTCCGGGTGGCCGACCCACTGGAAGAACCGATGCTTCATCTTCGTCATGTACTCGAAGTATCCCTTGAGCTTCCCGTCCTTCACGGGTTGTGCGATCCAGTTGAGCATCTCGTCCCGAATGCGCCTTGACTCCTCGTTGTACTCGTCGTCCCTGAACCTGCCTCTCAACGCCATCGCCTCCCTGAGCAGATCAAGAAACTTCGGAATGTACTTCCTGTACTCCTTGTTCTCCGGCTCCGCTTCGAGGAGGTCGCCGACGTTTCGCTTGTAATGTTCAAGGCAGTACTGGATCGCGCCGAGCCACGCCTTCCCGTAGGCGGCATACCGGTCGACGCCAAGGACGCCGACGTGCGGACCGTCTCCGAAGACTTCTTCCGCGACCGCCGATCCCCGCGTGCCGCGGAGCCTGTGCAGGGAGACCGCCGGAGTGAAGAAGCCCCAGGCGTAGCCGTTCTTGCCGTCACAGGACCACGCCGTCTCGTCCGCGTGCTTCACGGGCGCCGCGCGGAACTCCTCCAGAAGCCTGCCGAGGCCGCCCTCGAGCATTCCCGCGACGCGATGTGCCATGTGGCGCAAGGCGGATTTCTTCACGTGCGCCCGCCGCGCAAGCGTGCCGAGCGGGATGCCGTTGCCGAAGTGGTCGACGAGAGCCTGCGCGATGAGATCGTTCGAGAAGCCGAAGTACGGCATGACGCCGGGGACTTCCGACTCGTGGTAGCGTCCGCAGTCCGGGCACCAGGCGCGATAGACCGTATACTGCTTCGTGACGCTCCGAGCCGGGACGACATGGACGACCGTGCGCGTTCGGACCTGGAAGTTCGCGAGCGGCAGGCGGCTGACGGGACACGTCGGCTTCGGCAGGTCGATCCTCTCGTCGGGATCCGCCACGTCCGGGCGTCCGTGGCCGGGATGTCCTTTCTTCTGCCCGCCGATGCGGCTCCTCGCCTCCTCGGTCGAGTTTCCCTTGACGGGAATCTTCGACGAGGGCGTCGAACTGCCGAATGGCCTAGTCTTCGCAGGGTTGCGCTCCCCGCCGCATTGCAGGGCCTTCAGCTTCGCGTTTTCCGCCCTGAGGCGTTCGTTCTCGCGGCTCTTCGCGGCAAGCGACTCCTTCAGCCTGTCGATCTGACAGGTCAGCTCGGTGTACTTGCTGCACCGGTGCAGGTATGGACACTTCGCGGGATGCACGTCAGGACTGCGAGCGAAGGCTCTTGAGAAAGGCGATGCCCGCGTCGAGGATCGCGGATTCGAGCCTCCTGCCGTTCTCTATCGCCTGACGGACAGCCTCGACATGGCAGGGCTGCACGTGCATGCAGCGCTTCCTGCCGTCCCTGCGGAACGTGAAGATCCACGACGGATGCCCCTTGCCCGACTTGCAGGCCTTGCAGTAGGGGCTGTTGCAGCGTTTGTTCACCAGCGAGAGCGTTCCGTGCGCGACGGGGTGGAGCTCGCGGACTGTCCTGAGGAATTCCGCCTTTGCGAAATCTGATCCAGCTTCGTTGCGTTTCATGTGTATAGTATACCATAAGGCATGCTGTACGTCAAGGGCGAATCTCGCTTTCCAGGAGGGAAATGGCAGGATGCCCGCATCGGAAGGAACGAGCGGCGCTGAATGAAGGCGAGCTCTTCGCCGCAATGGGACACGAGCGCCGCCGAGGACTGAAATTTCAGAAGGACGCCGGCGTAATGCCCACACCCCCAGCGAAGCATGCCCCTGATGCGGGTTAGTCGGTTCGCGGCGAGGAACGAGCCGCGCAACCGACTAACCCATTACAGTTGGTGAATTTCGCGCATTGTGCGCGAAACAAGGATTTGCTATACTACCCACATCTGCTTGTTGGATGGCAGTGAAGTCGGGTTAAAAGAAGGAGGGTTGGGATGAGAAGACAAGTCTCGGCGGTTTTGGAGGTCGGTGCGTCCCTCGCAATCTTGGCGACGTGGGGGGAAGTAGTGCACGCGTTGGCGGATGACGCGTCCGCTGCGAAGACGCTCACGTGGTCTGGTGCGTCCGGCATGACGTGGGACGGGGCGGCCTTGAACTGGCTCGATTCGCTCGGTGCGACGTCGCTGTTTTCGGAGGGCAGCGACGTCCTGTTCGGGGCGGCGGGAGCCGGCGAGGTTCAGGTGTCCGAGGGCGGCGTGACGCCGGGCGCGGTCACGATCTCGGGCGGCGCGTATACCTTTACGGGCGGCCCAATCAAGGGCTCGGGGCAGATTACGGTCGAGAACGGCGCCGCGGTCGGGATGGGCGCAAGGCTCGATCAACAGCCGCTTGTCATCAGGAGCGGCGCCTTCAAGCCCACGGCCTCGGCGAACGACCTGCTCGGAAGCCCCGATGTTCCCATAAGGGTCGAGGAGGGCGGTACGTTCGATTTGAACGTCCGCAGCGATGGCGCGACCGAGTCTCTGATGACGCACAACAAGAAGTTCAAGATTGCGGGTGCGGGCGCGTCGGGCGAGGGCGCGCTCGTCAACAACGGTCCCGTGACCGGAAATTCCGCAGGTCGCGTCCACACGATTGAGCTTACCGGTGATGCGAAGGTGGGCGGCACGGGTCGCTGGGATGTGGCCCAGCAGGATAACGGCGGCGTGAACACGGGTCGTCCGCAGGTCACGGGCGACCATACGCTCACGGTCGGAGGATATCAGGTCGTTTTTCGTGAGGCGGACATCAACCTCAAGGGGATCGCCGTGACGGATGGCGCGACGCTGGGCCTTGAGAACTATACGCTGGAGACGCTGACGGAGGGGCTGCGCCTTCAGCAGGGCTCCGTGCAGTTCTGGTATCACCATAACCCGTTCTCCCCGGCGATTTTCGCGGAAGGCCTGGACGTGTGTCTTCGTGCCGGGCGCGGCAATATGAAGGTCACAGGGGCCGTTCATGTGGCGGAAGGAACTACGCTCAAGTTGAGCAGCTGGGATGATGCTGTCCTTCGCCTTCAGGGTGGTGTCTTCGGCGCCGGTGCGTTGAAGATGGATTGGGGCATCGCCTACTTCTCAAACGTCGTCGAACCGAAGAGCCTGGAGATTCCCGTGAATAACTACGCCATCTATAGCGATATGGCCGAGGAGTCGGGCGAGGGCAAATGCCTAAAGGACATTACCGTGAACGGCGGCGTGTTCGGCTTTGCGCCGTCTGCGGACAAAGTCTACTCGGGTTACACGATTTCGGGCAACGGCTCCTTCGTGCCGAGTTTCCAGTACGAGACGGGCGATAACACCGCAGTCCCCGTGACGACAGTCGAGAATACGACGATTACCAGTGCGGACGTAGACATTATCATGGGACTTCGGCTCTCGTCGTTTGGCAATACGACCCGAGTTGGCGAGGCGATTCTGGGCGAAGGTTTCAGGGCCGAGAGCCTGAAGTCCATTGGCCTCGGCCATACGTCCTCCAGCCCCGCCGACGCAACGCTGACGCTTGGCACGGGCTCTTATATCAAGATGAAGCCCGACGCAGAGATCATTCTCGGACAGTGGAACGGCGAGGCGAACAATCTCTTCCGCCTTATCCTCGACGGCGGCGAGCTGGATGCCACGGCGGCGAAGAAGCCCTACGTTGGCTGCGATGGGCGCAATGCGGAATTCCTCGTGAAGGCTGGCACGGCGAAACTTCCGGGCGTCTTCACCCGTTCTGTCAGCAACGGCAACGCGCGGCCATTGGAGAGTGTTCCCTCGTCGGATCCGAATCCGGGCGTTGGCTACGAGGTATTCGGCATGAGCGGCGGCACGGTGGAACTGGGCGGCGACTTCGAGACGACGCGCATGTATGCGCGTCTGCCGCAGATCTGGCTC
>ONTV01000113.1 GCA_900320855.1 uncultured Lentisphaerota bacterium | reverse complement strand
AGGCGTTTTGATATAATAGGCGCATGGTTGGCGGACTGATAGTCTTGTTGTTTGCGGGGGCCGTCGCGGGCCTCGTGTGGTACGTGGCGTCCGGCGTGAAGGTGCGCGCCGGGTGGCAGAACGGCGAGTCGCCGCTGGCGAGGTACCTGGACGGCAAGCGCCGCGCGGCGTTTAACCGCCAGCTGCCCGAGGCTCTGGCGACGATGTCGAACGCGCTTCGGGCGGGCTTCTCGATCTCGCAGGCGTTCGATTCCGTCGTCGAGCAGGGCGAGCCGCCGGTGAGTGAGGAATTCGCGATCCTCCAGCGGCAGCTGCGGATTGGCATGGGGTTCGAAGAGGCCCTGGAGTCGCTTGCGCAGCGCGTTGGCTCGGAAGACCTGACGCTCGTCACGACGGCGATTCTCGTCTCCCGCAAGACGGGCGGGAACGTGACGGAGATCTTCGACCGGATCTCGGAGACGATTCGCGGCCGCCAGAAGGTCGAGCGCAAGGTGAAGTCGCTCACGGCGCAGGGGCGGCTTCAGGGCGTCATCGTCTCGGCGATGCCGCTCTTCCTGGGCGCCGTGATGACGGCAATCAAGCCGAAGCTGATGATCCCGTTCCTGACGAGTTCGGCGGGCGTCCTGTCCGTCGCGGGAATGCTGGCGCTCATTGCGGTCGGCTGGCTGATGATCCGCAAGATCATCTGCATCGACGTCTGACCGGCTCAGCGCACGGGCCGGGTAGGCGCGCCGCCGACTTTGCGCTCGATCAGCCGGAAGCGGCTTCCGTCGACGGCGAGACGCCCCTCGGCGCACAGGCGCGAGATGGTGGCCGAGAGCGCGGTGCGGTCGATGCAGAGGAAGTCCGCAAGGGCCTGGCGGTCGAACGGCAGGACGAATTCGAGGCGGCCCAGTCGTCGGGCATGCTGGCGCAGATAGGTGAGGAGGCGGCCCTGGATCGTGCGCTGGGCCATCATGATCGAGCGAAGCTGGAAGCGGTAGCAGCGGTTGGAGAGGACGGAGACGAAGTTGCGCAGGAGGCGCACGTGGCAAGGGCAGCTGCGGGCGCAGGGCCGGAGCGCGGCGGACTTGCTCATGATCAGCACGTCGGCGTCCGTGATCGCCTGGATCGAGACGGGCAGCGTATCGTCCGCGCGTAGGGTGAGGCCGCCGCCGAAGGACTCGCCCTCGTGATATTCCTGGAGAATCGTGCGCCGCCCGTCGGCCGTATTGTGGATGACGCACACCGCGCCGCGCAGGATGAAGCCCAGTCGGTCGGACGGCTCGCCGGCGCGCACGAGAAATTCATGCCGCGCCACGCGCAAACGCCGCGCGGACAGGCATCGGAAGAGCCGCTCCAGATCGTCGCCGCCAATGCCGCCGAAGATTCGGCTGCCCGGCCTCACCAAGTCAGAAAGACGCGCCATGCGGTGAATTGTAGCATCATTTTCAGATTCCCGCAAGTGGCGCGGGCGCGGCAGCCGCCTTGCGCGCGGCGAGGCCTATTTGGTATACTTCCGTTTCGAGCGATCGCCCGAAGGGGCGATGTTGCGGAACCGCGCGTGCGGGTTTCCGGAACGACTCGTGACGCACACGACATAACACGAACAAGAACAAGAAGAACAAGGAACTGAAGAGATGAAGCGACTGATGCTGGTGCTGGCGGCGCTCGTGGCGGCGCAGGTCGGGGCGGGCCCGCTCGACGCGGCGTGGCTCAAGGGCACGACGGACAAGTGTCCGATCGACTACAAGGTCGGCGAGACGATGACGTTCACGGTCACGCCAACGGACGTCGGCGAACTCGCGCCCGGCGCGTGGTTCCTCGACTGGAAGCGGACGGGCGACGACGGTCTCGTCGACCAGGGCAAGATTCCCTTCGACGGCAAGACGCCGTTCGTCTACGCGACGAAAATCGCGAAGCCCGGCTTCGTGCGCCTCTACGCGGCGGTCGTGGACAAGGACGGCAAGCGCTACCGCAAGCAGTTCACGGGCGACCCGAACACGCCCGAGGGCAAGAAGGCGATGAACGCCTTCGAGCGCGCGAAGAAGGAAGTCTTCTTCGACGGCGGCGCGGGCGCGGCGATCGAGACGCTGGCGACGCACCCGGAGCCGAAGGACTTCGACGCCTTCTGGGCGGGGCAGTACGCGCGCCTCGACCGCGTGCCGCCCAAGGCCGAGCGCATCGAGATTCCCTGCGGCAACAAGAAGGCGAAGCTCTACGCGATCGAGATCCGTTGCGCGGGCCTGCGCCCCGTCACGGGCTACCTGTCCGTCCCGACGGCCGTCGCGGAAGGGAAGACGTTCCCGGCGCGGCTGGAGACGCACGGCTACAGCGGCGACCGCTGCACGCATGTGGCGCCGTCGTGGGCGCGCGACAGCGAGATCGTCCTCAACATCAACGCGCACGGACTGAAGCTCCCCGCGTTTGGCGCGACCGACGCGGACACGAAGGCGCTCCGCTGGGAGATCCGTTCGCACGACCAGAGCTACGCCTTCGACGCGAAGCAGAACGAGGATCCCGAGGTCGCCTACTTCAACGGCATGGTCCTGCGCGTCAAGCGTGCGCTCCAGTACCTCAAGACGGTCGAGGGCTGGAACGGCAAGGACCTCATCGCCTCCGGCGGCAGTCAGGGCGGGCTCCAGACGATCTGGGCCGCCGGGTGCGGCGAGGGCGTGACGCGCGCCGAGAGCGGCATCACCTGGTGCTGCGACATGTACACGTCGGGCAAGCTGCGCAAGGACAGGTCGCTGAGCCTGGCGAGCGACGGCTGGTACATTCCGTGGACGGAGTCGATGGGGTACTACGACGCGGCGAACTTCGCCCGGCGCATTCCGGCGACGTGCCTCACGGTCATCACGCGTGCGGGCCTCGGCGACTACTGCTGCCCGCCGACGGGGCTGGCCAAGCTCTGGAACAACATCCCCGGCAACAAGAAGGTCGTCTGGGTGCAGGGCTCCGAACACGGCTACGTGCCGCCGGCCTACGAGGGGCGGGACATCGTGCGCGAGGCGAAGTAAGTGAAGAAGGCGCTCGTCCTCGGCACGGGAAAAAGCGGCGAGGCGGCGGCGGGCGACTTGCGCCGCCGCGGCTTTGCCGTCGATTTCGCCGAGGGCTACGATCTCGTCGTCGCCAGTCCCGGCCTTCCCGTCAAGAGCGAGCTCCAGCTCGGCTGCGAGGAGCTGAAGCGGCGCGGCTGGAAGCTCCTTGCCGTGACGGGATCAAAGGGCAAGTCGAGCGTCGTCAAGCTTGTCGCCGACGCGATCAACGGCGCGGGCGGATGCGCCGTGCCGTGCGGCAACTACGGTCGCCCCGTTTGCGACCTTCTGGACGAGGCGCCGGGCTGGGCCGTCGTTGAAGTCTCGTCCTTCCAGCTCGAGACGACGACGCTGCCGCCCGACACGTTCGAGGCGGCGGTCATCCTGAATCTCCAGGAAGACCACCTCGACCGCCATGGCTCCGTCGCGGTCTACCACGCGCTCAAGCGCAAGCTCCTCGGCTTTGCGAAGAAGGGGTTCGACGGAGGGTTGGAAGGTTTGGGCGTTGAGAGGTTTGGGCGTTTGGAAGGTTTGGACGTTTGGAGGTCTGGGGGTTTGGAAGGTTCGGGGGATGAGGCGCTTGGCGGCTTGGAGGGGTTGCTGAAGGGCTCTTACTTCGACAATGCGATTCTGCGTCCGAACGGCTGTGCGGCGATCGGGCTGATGCGCGTGGCGGGGCTGGACGACGCGCAGATCCGCAAGGCGTTCGCGTCGTTCGAGCCGCTGCCGCACCGCTTCCAGACGGTCGCCGAGATCGGGGGCGTCCGCTACGTGGACGACTCGAAGGCGACGTCGGTCGCTGCGCTTGCCGCGGGCGTGCGGATGTGCGCGGGGCGCGTCCGTCTCGTCGCGGGGGGTCTGCCCAAGGGCGACGATCCGAAAATGGCCCTGCCCGCCTTGACAGAGCGGGCGGAAAAAGTGTATCTTATCGGCTCTTGTGCAGGAGTCTTCTCGGAGGCCTGGGCGACGTCCGTCGATTGCGAGATCTGCGGGACGCTGGAACGGGCGGTCGAGTTGGCTCGGCGCGAGGCGAGGCCGGGCGAGACGGTGCTGCTGTCCCCCGGAACCGCAAGTTTTGACCAGTTTAAAAGTTTCGGGGCGCGCGGGGAGGCCTTCGCGCGGCTCGTCCAAAAAGGAAAGACAGAATGAAGAAGCTCGGAATGGTGTTCGGCGCCGCCGCCGTCGCGGTCGTCGCCGGTTGCAAGGATCCTGACTACCGTCGCGCGGGCGCGCCGGCGCAGAACGAGGTGAAGGACGCGACGCCCGTCGAGGCGACGCCGGCCCCTCAGCCCCAGCCGGAGGTCAAGGTCGTCGAGGCGCCGAAGTGCGCGTGCGCGCCCGGAACGCGGCACACGAGCCCTTGCGCGTGCGGGGCGTCCGACTGCGCGTGCATCGTGACGCCGAAGCCGGTGCCGCCGCCGAAGCCGGCCGAGCCGGAGTGCACGGTCTACATCGTGCAGAACGGCGACTACCTTGCGAAGATCTCGAAGAAGTTCAACGTGACGATCGGTTCGATCAAGCGTCTGAACGGGCTGAAGTCTGACATAATCCGCGTCGGGCAGAAGCTGAAGATCCCCGGAAAGGTCAACGTCGGCGAGCAGAAGGCGCCGATCGTCCGCAAGGCGGGCGCGAAGGGCGCGAAGCCGGCGTCTGCGGCGCCCTATGCGGGGGCGACGAAGGAGTATGTCGTCAAGAACGGCGACACGCTCGGCGCGATTGCCTACGGCAACGGTATCAACATCCGCCAGCTCAAGGCGATGAACGGCCTGACGAGCGACTCGCTCAAGATCGGGCAGAAGCTGAAGGTCCCGGCGGAGAAGGTCGCGCAGGCCGAGGCGAAGCCGGCGGCCAAGTCGGTTGCGAAGGCTGCGAAGCCGGTCGAGAAGAAGGCCGAGGAGAAGCCGACGGCGGTTGCCGCGACGCCTGCCCCCGCCCCGGCGGAGCCGGTGGCCGAAGCGCCTGCGGCGGAAGCCCCGGCGGCGCCTGAGGCGGCGCCCGTCGCGTCGCCTTCGCCCGCGACGTTCGCCTACACGGTCCAGGAAGGCGAGGACATCACGGCGATCGTCGTCAAGTTCGGCGTGAGCGCGTCGGAGATCCGCGAGCTCAACAACCTCGGCGAGAGCGACACGCTCAAGGCGGGGCAGACGATCAAGCTTCCGGCCGAGGCGCAGCAGTAAGCCCGCGCCGTGCGCAAGTCTGCGCTGTTCTGGTTTGGCCTGGTTGTCACGTCGCTCGTGGCGCTGGGCCTTGTCGTTTTGTCGAGCGCGAGCGCGGCGAACGCGATGCGTCTCCATCATGGGGACGCCTATTTCTTCATCAAGCGCCAGTTCGCCTACCTCGTGGCCGGGCTCGCGATTGCCGTCGGCGTCGCGCTGTTTGACTACCGGCGCTGGCGGAACCACACGTCGCTCGCGTGGCTCTTCTACCTGGCGGTCGTCGTCCTGCTCTGGGCGGTCTTCGGGTTCAAGGCGATCAACGGCTCGCACCGCTGGATTACCGTCGGGCCGCTCCGCCTTCAGCCGAGCGAGTTCGCGAAGCTTTCGGTCGTGATTCTCCTTGCGGCGTGGCTGGACCGCTTGGGGTGGAAGGTCGAGCTTTTCTGGAAGGGGGCCTTCTGGCCGGTCGCGTTTGCCGGCGGCTTGCTGCTCCCGATTCTGCTGGAGCCAGACTTCGGCTCGTTCATGGTCGTCGCCAGCGCGGCCTTCCTCATGATGTTCGTCGCGGGGACGCGGATCGGGCACATGGCGCCGTTCGCCCTGCTGGGCGTGGGCGTCTTCGTCTTCAAGGTCGCGACGAACGCCAACCGCATGGCGCGGCTTGCGGCGTTCTTCGGCATGCAGCTTGACGTCGGTGCGCAGGTGCAGGACGCGGCGGCCCAGCGCGCGGCGTACCAGGCGAACCAGGCGCTGGCGGCGATCGGCAACAGCAACGTCTGGGGCGCGGGGCTCGGCGAGTCGATGCAGAAGTACCTCTACCTGCCCGAGGCGCATACGGACTTCGTCTTCGCCGTTGGCGCGGAGGAGCTTGGCATCCTCTACTCCGTGGGGGTCGTGCTGCTCTTCTGCGCGTTCTTCGCGCTGTCGGTCTACATCGCGCGCAAGGCGTCCGACCGCTTCGGCCGCTTCCTCGTCATCGGCATGGCCTTCATCATCTTCTTCCAGGCGATGTTCAACATCGGCGTCGTCTGCAAGGCGCTGCCGACGAAGGGCATGGCCTTGCCGTTCTTCAGCTACGGCGGCACGAATCTCCTGAGCGCCTTTTTCGCGGTCGGGACGATTCTCTCGGTCGGGATTCACTCCTACCGCGAGAAGAAGCGCGCCTTCGTCAACAAGGTCCTCCTGCGGACGTGAGGTCGCGGGGCTTCCGCCGACGTGGGGGACCGAGAATGGCGTGGGGACAGCCCCCCCTAATGACATGGGGGACAGGCCCCGGCGGGTTATTTTTGCGGGGGGCGGGACGGATGCGACAAACGGGACGAATGGGACAACTATCAAACACCCAAACGCCCAAACCCAGAACTCCCCCGCGCAATGGGATAACACGGGGGCGTTGGCCTGTGGTATACTACCGCTTTCTCGCAGACGCGAGAACGACACGAAAACAAGGACAGGAACATGATGAGACGGCGGCCGAGATTCCGCTCCCCGAGCATCCGCGCCCGGACTGGATGCGCGAGGAGTGGGTTAACCTGAATGGCGCGTGGGACTTCGGCTTCGCGCCGGGCCGCTACGACCGGAAGATCCTCGTGCCGTTCGGGTGGGGCTCGCCGCTCTCGGGCGTCAAGCCGGAGGGCGGAAAGGACACGGGCCACTACCGCCGGCCGGTGAAGGTGCCGTCGGCCTGGAAGGGTAAGCGCGTCTTCGTCGTCGTGGGGGCGGCCGACCACGACACGACCTGCACGTTCGACGGGCAGGCGCTCGGCACGCACGTCGGTGGCTACGTGCCGTTCGAGTTCGAGCTGACGGAGTTCGTGAAGTGGGGCGAGGAGCAGACGCTCGAATTCGCCGTTTGGGATCCGAGCCCGAAGGCCGCGCAGGACGGTCACTACCTCTGGGGCAAGCAGGGCTACGGCAACGCGCGCGGCGTCTGGCAGACGGTGTACCTGGAGGCGCGCGGCGACGAGTTCCTCGACAGCATACGCATCCTGCCGTCGATCGCGCGGAAGTCCGTCCGGCTGGAGGCGACGCTCGGTGCGCCGGCGAAGGCGGCACGCGCGTTGTGCGCGGAAGTGGACGGACGCGTCTTCTCGTTCCCGGTCGCGGTTGGGCAGCAGGTCGTCTCGGGCGAGATTCCGCTGGCGAATCCCCGCCTCTGGGAGCTTGACGACCCGCACCTCTACGACGTCACGCTGACGTTCGCGGATGACGCCGTGAAGACCTATTTCGGCTTTCGCGAAGTGGGCACGGGCAAGACGCCGAACGGCGACAGCTACATGACGCTGAACGGCAAGCCCGTCTACCTGCAGCTCTGCCTCGACCAGAGCTATCACCCGGAGGGCTGGTACACGTTCCCGTCGGACGAGAACGTGTACCAGCCCTCCGGGTGA
>ONTV01000090.1 GCA_900320855.1 uncultured Lentisphaerota bacterium | reverse complement strand
CCCCTCAGGTAGTCGCGCGCCGACGCCGTCGCGTCGTCCGCCATCTCCGGCGTCGCCTGGACGCCCGCGAACTTCACGAGGTCGGCCGACTCCAGGAAGGCCTTCAGATTCTCGACGCGCCCCTTCGACAGCTCGGCGATCCGCTCGTTCCGCAGGAACTCCTCCGTCGTCAGGTTCGGCGCCTTCACGCCGTACTGGCGCTGGATGTAGCGGCGGACGACCATCGTCAGCTCGACGTAGAAGTCCTTGTAGCGTCCGCGCCCCGGCAACCCCTTCTTCACGAGGCGGTCCAGCTCGACCCACGCGCGCTCGATCGGGCTCATGCGGTGTTCCTTCATCTTCCGCGCGACGAGCCACACGAGGAAGACGACGCCCGCGACGAGCGCCGCGAGGCCCAGCGCCGCCAGCGCCAGGAGGCCCGCCAGCCGCCAGCTCAGCGGCGGAAGGTCCTTCTTCGGATCCGTCTCGATCCCGCCCGTCACGGGCTCGCGCGCGGCCGGCGGCGCGAAGGCGATCGGGCCGCCGACGAGCGAGAACTTGCCCTCGTCGGACTGGTAGGAGAGCATCTTCGGCGAGACCTTCACGACGAAGGGCCGAATCTTGTAGGCCCGCGCGCAGGGCTCGGGCACGAGCCGCCAGTTCGCGGCCTGCACCGTCGCGCCGTCCGCCCCGCGCACCGGCTCCTCGGCGAAGTCCTCCGCGAGCGAGAAGCCGACGACGCGGTCACGCAGATCCGGAAGCGTCGCCGTGCGGTCGGCCGCCGTCGCCAGCTCGACGCGCAGGAAGACGCTGCGCGCCGGGTCGATCTGCGCCGTCTCGGACTCGACCTTCAGCGAGACGCCGTCCTGCGACGTCTCGAAGAGAACGGCGGCTATCAGCGCGAACGCCCACATGTTCCGTCAGAGGCTCGCGAGGAGACCGCCGCAAAGGATGAGGTGCTTCTCGCGGTCGGACAGCGCCGTCTTCACCGCGAACGTCCCCTTCGGGCCCTTCACCGTCAGCGTGCCGTCGCCCTCGACCGCCGCGCGGAGGCCCTTGAGCTCCAGGCGGTCGCCCGCCGCGACCTTGTCGTAGTCGGCCGGGTCGGCGAACGTGAACGGCACGATGCCGAAGTTGATGAGGTTCGCGCGGTGGATGCGCTCGATCGACTTCGCGATCACCGCCTTCACGCCGAGGTACATCGGGCAGAGCGCCGCGTGCTCGCGGCTCGACCCCTGGCCGTAGCTCTCGCCCGCGACGATGACGTTCGCGAGGCCCTTCTCCCGGTTCGCGAGGCACCGGTCGTGGAACGTCGGGTCGCACGGCTCGAAGACGAACTTCGCGTACTGCGGGATGTTCGAGCGGAACTTCAGCCGCGCGCCCGCCGGCATGATGTGGTCGGTCGTGATCTTGTCGCCGACCTTGATCGCCGCGACGCCCGCGAGGTCCTTCGCGAGCGGCTCGCCCTTCGGCACGGTCGCGATGTTCGGCCCGCGCACGATCTCCGTGCCCTTCACGCCCTTCCCCGCCGTCGCGCGGTAGAGGAACATCGCGTCGTCGACCGGGAACTTCTTCGGCGCGGCGACGGCCGCGACCGGCTTCTTCGTCGGAACCTCGACCTTGCCCGTCAGCGCCGACGCGGCGGCCGTCTCGGGCGAGACGAGGTAGACCTGCGCGGACTTCGTGCCGCTGCGGCCCTCGAAGTTGCGGTTGTTCGTCCGCAGCGACACCGCCCCCGTCCGGGGCGACATGTGCGCGCCGATGCAGAAGCCGCAGGCGTTCTCCAGCATCCGGCAGCCCGCCGCGTGGAGGATCGCGAGCGACCCGTCCTTCGCGAGCATGTTGACGACCTGCCGCGAGCCGCAGGCGATGCCGACCTCGACGTCGTCCGCGACGTGCTTGCCCTTGAGGTAGAGCGCGACCGTGCGGATGTCGCGGTAGGAGCTGTTCGTGCAGCTGCCGATCAGGATCTGGTTGACCTTCTTCCCCCTCATCGACTTCACCGTCACGACGTTGCCCGGCGAATGCGGCGCGGCCGCGAGCGGCTCGACCTTCGCGAGGTCGATCTCGAAGGCGTCGTCGTATTCGCTGCCCGGGTCGGCGACGAGCTTCACGAAGTCCTTGCCGCGCCCCTGCGCCACGAGGAACTGCTTCGTCACGGCGTCGGACGGGAAGACCGACGTCGTCACCCCCAGCTCCGCGCCCATGTTCGCGATCGTCGCGCGGCTCGGCACGTCGAGCGTCGCGACGCCCGGCCCGCAGTACTCGAAGATCCAGCCGACATTGCCCTTCGTGCCGAACTTCTTCAGCACCGTCAGGATCACGTCCTTCGCGCTCACGCCCTTGCGCAGGCGGTTCTTGAGGAAGATCGCGCGCACCTTCGGCGTCGGGATGTGGAACGCGCCGCCCGCCATCGCGACGGCGATGTCGATGCCGCCCGCGCCGATCGCGACCTGGCCGATGCCGCCGCCCGTCGGCGTGTGCGAGTCGGAGCCGAGGAGCGTCGTCCCCGGCTTGCCGAAGCGCTCGAGGTGGAGCTGGTGGCAGATGCCGTTGCCGCACTTCGAGAAGACGACGCCGTACTTCTTCGCGATGGACTGCAGAAAGTCGTGGTCGTCGGCGTTCTCGTAGCCGATCTGCACCGTGTTGTGGTCCACATAGGAGACCGAGAGGTCGGTCTTCACGCGCGGCACGCCCATCGACTCGAACTGGAGGTACGCCATCGTGCCCGTCGCGTCCTGCGTCAGGGTCTGGTCGATGCGGATGCCGATCTCGGCGTCCGTCGCGGGGTCGCCCTCGACGAGGTGGGCGGACAGGATCTTCTCGACGACATTCAAAGGCTTCTTCATGGAATCTCCTTTCGTGGAATCAGGCTTTCTCGACCGTGATCGCGGTCATGTGTCCGTTGAGGTCGACCGACCCTTCGCCGTCGGCGACCGCGACGTCGCGCGCCAGGATCTCGCCCACGACATATGCGCGGTGCGCCGCGAGCGCGGCCTTCATCTCGGCGTCGCACGCGACCGCGACGCGGATGCGCTGCGTGACCTCGAAGTCGGCCTCCTTGCGCATCGCCTGGACGTGGCTGACGAATTCGCGCGCAAGGCCCTCGGCGACGAGATCCGGCGTGAGCGCCGTCTCGAGGCCGACGACGACCGCGCCCTCGGACGCGACGACCAGCCCCGCCTTCGGCTTGCGCGTGACCAGGACGTCGTCGGCCGTAAGGGCAACGCCTTCGATCTCGCACGTCGCGATTCGGTTATTCGACAATTCGATGATTCGACTATTTCCCGGTGTCGCGATCGCCGCCGCGACCGCCTTCATCTTCGGCCCGCACTTCTTGCCGAGCGTCTTGAAGTTCGCCTTGAACGAGACGTCGCAGAGCGCCGTCTCGTCGGCGATGAACTCGACCTGCTTGACGTTCAGCTCGTCCAGGACCAGCGCGGACAGCTCCTCGTCGACGCCCGTGACGCCGGCGACGCGGATCGCCGCGAGCGGCTGGCGCACCTTCAGGTTGTTGTCCGCGCGCAGGCGGCGGCCAAGCTCGACGACGGCCATCACGTCGGCCATCGCCTTCTCGAGCGCGAGGTCGCGCGCGGCGGCGTTCGCCGTCGGGAAGTCGCAGAGGTGGACGCTCTCCGGGTCGCTCTCGCCCTTCAGGTTCGTGTAGATCTCCTCGGCGATGAACGGCGTGAACGGCGCGGCGACCTTCGCGAGCTGCACGAGCACGTAGCGAAGCGTCCGGTAGGCGCAGAGCTTGTCGCCGTCGTCCGTCGATTTCCAGAAGCGGCGGCGGCTGCGGCGGATGTACCAGTTCGTGAGGTCTTCGATGAACTTCACGAACGGCCGAACCGACTTCTGGAGGTCGTAGACGTCCATCGCCGCCGTGACGTCGGCGATCAGCGTCTCCATCGACGAGACGATCCAGCGGTCGAGGACGTTCGCGCTCTCGGGGTAGACGACCTCCTTGTCGTGGAAGCCGTCGACGTTCGCGTAGGTGACGAAGAACGAGTAGGCGTTCCACCACGGAATCAGGAGGTCGCGCAGGATCTGCTTGACGCCGTTCTCGGAGAACTTCAGCGACTCGGCCTTCACGACCGGCGAGTCGATCATGTAGAGGCGAATCGCGTCCGCCCCGTACGTGTCGAGCATGAGGTTCGGGTCGGGGTAGTTCTTGAGGCGCTTCGACATCTTCTTGCCGTCCTCGGCGAGGACGAGCCCGTTGACGACCACGTTCCGGTACGGGCTCTGGTCGAAGAGGCACGTGCCGAGCACCATGAGCGTGTAGAACCAGCCGCGCGTCTGGTCAAGCCCCTCGGCAATGAAATCGGCAGGAAAGAACTTGGCGACGTCCGCGTCCTCCCCCATGTAGTGCTGCTGGGCGTAGGGCATCGAGCCGGACTCGAACCAGCAGTCGAGCACCTCCGGCGTGCGGTGGTAGGTCTTGCCGTCCTTCTTGATGACGACCTTGTCGACGAAGTGCTTGTGGAGGTCGGTCACCTTCTCGCCCGACAGCGCCTCCAGCTCGGCGATCGAGCCGACGCAGATCATGTCGCCCGGATCGTCGTCGTTGATCCACACCGGAATGCAGCTGCCCCAGAAGCGGTTGCGCGAGATGTTCCAGTCGCGCGCCTCGCCGAGCCAGTTGCCGAAGCGCTTCTCGCCGACGTAGGCGGGCGTCCAGTGCACCGTCGCGTTGTTCTTCGCGAGGCGTTCGTGCAGGTCCTCGACGCGCACGTACCAGGCGTCGATCGCGCGGTAGATGAGCGGCGTGTCGGTGCGGTCGCAGAACGGATAGGAGTGGACGATCGTCGACTGGTGGACGAGCTTGCCCTCGGCCTTCAGGCGCTTGATGATGTCCTTGTCGCAGTCCTTGCAGAAGCGGCCCTTGTACTCCGGAATCTCGTCCGTGAACGCGCACGCCGCGTCGAGCGGATCGACGATCGCCTTCATTCCGGCCTCCTGGCAGACGCGGAAGTCGTCCTCGCCGTAGGCCGGGGCGATGTGGACGAGTCCCGTGCCGTCGTCCGTCGTCACGTAGCCGTCGTTGAGGACGCGGAACGCGCCCTCGGCCGCCTTGTCCGCATAGTACGGGAAGATCGGCTCGTAGCGCGTCCCCTTCAGCGCGTCGCCCGCGAATGCGGCAACGACCTCATACTGCTCCGGCTTCTTGAAGTAGACGGGAAGGCGCGCCTTCGCCATGACGTAGACCGGCCGCGCGTCGTCCGTCAGGTCGCGGACGGCGACGTAGTCAATGCCCTCGCCCGCGCAAATCATCAGGTTCTCCGGAAGCGTCCACGGCGTCGTCGTCCAGATGAGGAGGTAGACGTCCCCGCCCAGCGCCGCGAGAGGCGAACCCTCCGGGAATGCCGTCGCCTTCACGCGCACCGTCACGGTCGGGTCTTGCACGTCCTTGTAGTTCGAGCCGGCCTCGAAGTTCGAGAGCGGCGTCGAAAGCTTCCACGAGTACGGCATGATGCGGTGCGACTTGTAGACGCGGCCCTGCTGCCAGAGCTGCTTGAAGACCCACCAGATCGTCTCCATGAACTCGGGCTGCATCGTCTTGTAGTCGTGGTCGAAATCGACCCAGCGGCCCATGCGCGTGACGGTCTTGCGCCATTCGGAGACGTACTTGAGCACCATCGAGCGGCACTTCTCGTTGAACACGTCGACGCCAAGCGCCTTGATCTCAGGCGCGCCCGCGACGCCGAGCGCATCCTGCGCGAGCGCCTCGATCGGCAAGCCGTGCGTGTCCCACCCGAAGCGGCGCTCGACGTACTTGCCGCGCATCGTCTGATAGCGCGGCACGATGTCCTTGATCGTGCCGGCGAGGAGGTGGCCGTAGTGCGGCAGACCCGTCGCGAACGGAGGCCCGTCGTAGAACTTGTAGCGCGCCTTCCCCTCGTTCTTCTTGAGGGACTTCTCAAACGTCGCGTTCGCCGCCCAGACCTTGAGGATCTCCTCCTCCATCTTCGGGAACGCGACCTTGTTCGACACCGGCTTGAACATCTTTTCTTAGAACCTTTCGGAAAATTTCCGCATAGTATACCAAAATTCGCCGTCGCCTTACCGACCGTTCGCGACGTGCGGCGCGAACGGATAGCGGCCAAACGCGCGGCCGTAGACGGCCAGGCCGCCGTCGGACGCGAGCCGCACCGTGACCCGGCCGTCCTTCACGTCCTCCGCCCGCACGGGCACCTCGACGAGGAAGCCATAGCTGCCGGCCTCGCGCAGGCACCCGTCGTGCGGCTGGGCAAGCCACGAGAGGATGCCGCGGCTGTCCGCCGGATCGTCCGGCAGGACCTGCTCGTGCGCGAGGCGTCCGTTCACGTAGACCTTCAGGTTCGCGGGAAACTTCGCCGCGCTCGTCTGCGGATAGCTGTTCGGGTTCTTCGAGCGGTCGCCGGTGCCGCCGCCGAGCATGTCGTCGAGACCCGCGCGGACATAGGCCGCGCCGACGTCCTTGCCGTTCAGGCGCTTGGCGGAGAGCTCCGCCCGGAAGACGCCGCCCGCAGCCGGGGCCGGCAGCGAGAACGTGAACGAGCCCTTGCCGAAGCCGTTGAGCTTGAGGCCGCCGAGCACGTTGGTCGCGGCGACGGACCAGTCGGCGGTCGCGGCGACCGGGAGTTCAGCCCCTGTGACGGCCACGGTCGAGAACGACCAGAAGTTCGTCGCGACGGGCTGTCCGTCGGCGAGGAGCGTGAAGACGAGGCAGCCGCTGGCCGGCTCGTCCGGCGCCGTCCACGCGACGTCCCAGAGCCTTTCGCACTGCCACGGCAGCGCCTTGACGGAAGACGCCTCTTCGGCAGGCGGCTCCGTGCGCCGCGCCCCCGTCGCGTCGAAGAACCAGCCTTCGCGCCGGAGCGTGAGCGACCGCCCCGCGTAGCGGTCGGTCACGAGCGAGACGCCGACGGGAATCGTCATCGCCGCGCCGGGCGAGACCGTCTCGCCCGTCTCGCGTCCGGGCGTGCCGGCGAAGAAGAGCGCGGCGTCCGCATGGAGGCCGGCGAGGCCCATTCCCGCCAGTTCCTCGAAGCCCGTCTCCTTCCACATGCGGTCGAAGCGGACGTAGCCGTTCCACTCGTTCGTGACGTCGTGGTGTTCCGTGTAGAGCCAGCCCGCGCACTTCAGGTGGCGTCTGAACGCATTGATCATCAGGTGATAGTCCCACGAGAAGTCGCAGTCGCCCGTCGAGCCCTCGTAGCCCCAGACGTTGCCGCATTCGGAGTTCATCATCGGCTCGTCGCGCTGGACGTGCCCGCCGATGTAGTTGTGCGTCGAGCCGGGGAACGTCCGGGCGCATTCCTCGGCGACGCGCCGCTCCCAGCTGTAGCCCGGACGGTAGGCGTGCCACGTGTTGACGTCCGTGACGACGTGGTCGCGGTTGCAGGGCGAGTTGTCCTCGATGAGCCGCGTCGGGTCGGCGAGCCGCGCCTTGCGGTACGCCTCGGCGACCCGGCGCTGCGCCCAGGCGCGGTAGGCGCGCCGCCCCCCTGAACCGCCCTCGGCGAGCCCAGCCGCGAGCGAGCGGTTCGAGAAGAGCCCCCACGTCTCGTTGAAGAGCGTCCACTGGTAGATCGACGGATGGTTGAAGTCGCGCGCGAGCATGCCCTCGAAGCACTTCCTGTGCTCGTCGAAGAACGCCTCGCCCGCCTCGCCCCACGCGCAGGGGACGTCCGCCTGGATGAGGACGCCGAGCCGGTCGGCCCAGTAGAGCTTGCGCGGCACCTCGACCTTGATGTGGATGCGGTTGCCGGTGAGCGCGAGCCGCTTCGAGAGGAGGATCTCGTTCTTCATGAATTCATCCGACGGGAACGTGTACCACCCCTCCGGATGGTAGCTCTGGTCGAGGCAGAGCTGGAGGTAGACGGGCTTGCCGTTCAGCGTCACGTAGCTGTCGCCGTTCGGCGTCTTCCCCGTGCCAATCTCGCGAAAGCCGAAATAGGACGTCACGACGTCGTCGTCCAGCGTCAGCGTGACGTCGTAGAGGTAGGGGTCGTCCAGATCCCAGAGGCGGGGCTGCGCGAGCGGGATCTCGCCCGCGACGACCTGCTGGCCGACCGCGACCGGGAACGTGAAGGACTTTCCGTCCACGTCCGCGCGCAGCGTCGCCGCGCGCGTCGCCGGCGCGCCGAGCGTCGCCTCCAGGCGGACGGCCGCGCGCGCGAGGGACGGGATGAATCGCACGCGGTCGAGGAATGTCGTGCCGCGCGCCTCCAGGTAGACGGTCTGCCAGATGCCGCGCGCGTTGCCGTAGCCCTGCTTGCCGTAGAGGTAGCCGCCGTCCTGCGCGGCCTTGTCGCTCGGATCCCAGACGGCGAAGGCGAGCGTCTGCGCCTCGCCCCAGCGCACGAATTCCGTCAGCTCAAACTCGAAGGGGGTGTAGCCGCCCACGTGCTTGCCGAGGTCGTTGCCGTCGAACGTGCAGACCGTGTCATGGTCGGACGCGCCCACGACGACGAAGACGCGCTTGCCCTTCCACGCGGCCGGCACCGTCACCGTGCGGCGGTAGTGGCCGTTGTCGGGCTTCACGTCGTGTACGCCCGAGAGCGGCGAGCCCCAGCCGAACGGCACGGTGATCTTCCGGTCCAGCCGGTCGGGCGCGAAGCCGAAGTCCCACGCGCCATTCAGGTTAACCCACTCCTCGCGCATCCAGTCCGGGCGCGGATGCTCGGGGAGCGGAATCTCGGCCGCCGTC
>ONTV01000091.1:8639-16235 GCA_900320855.1 uncultured Lentisphaerota bacterium | reverse complement strand
CGTCAGCGCCACGCGGACGGGCTCTGCGGCACTCCGCGCGACGCGTGCGCGGCAGAGGAGGAAAGACCGCGGCGGAAGCGCCGTCGGAAGCGCGCACGCGACGTCGGTCGAGGTCTCGTCCGTCAGACGGCAGGCGTACGTCCAGTAGTCGTCCGGCAGCTCCAGAGCGAATGGCTTCGGCTCGTCGGACGGATTCGCCGCCATCACCGCCAGCTCGCCCGTCCTTTCCGCCGCCGCCGCATACAGCGTCGCATCGTCGCACGTCGCCTTGACCGCACGGCCGAGCTTGCGTAGCTCGTTGAAGGCCGTGAAGGCGTAGTAGGCCTTGCGCGGCTTCCTGTCACGCGGGTCGAACAGAGGCGAATACGGACTCTCCGAGCACTGCGCGTCATAGATGCAGGCGATGTCGCAGGGGCCGTTCTGGAGTCCAATCAGCTCGGCGGCGATCGCCGCGGCCTGGCGCGCCGTGCCTTGCTGTCCCACGCAGGGAAGCCACTCGTTGAAGATACGCGCGCATCGGGCGCGGGAAAAGCCGTATTCGTCCAGCAGACGGTCGGCAAACGCCACCTGGTCGAACACGTCCGGCGGCGCGGAGTAGGAATGGAAGGAGAAGAAGTCGAGCGGCCAGCCCTCCTTCGCCGCACGCGACAGGAATTTCCGCGCACAGTCGACGAAATACTGCATGCGCGGCGAGGAGTTGGCCGCCTTGACGTTCGCAGCGCCGACCGCGGCATAGAAGCCGCAGCTTGCGTAACCGCCGATCTTGAGCGACGGAAACCTCTTCTTGAGATATGTCGCCGCCGTGCCGTAGAAGTCGCAGTAGCTGTCGAACGTGCCCTTCCACATGCAGTTCTTCTCGATTTCCTCGTAGTTATCCGGCTCGTTCCAGATCTCCCAATGCGTGATGCGGTGGCGGAAGCCGTCCGCCCAGCCCTCCGTATAGTGGCGGATCACGTGTTCGCAGATACGCGCCCACTTCGCGAAGTCCTTGGGCGGACGTATCCGCTTGGGCGGAAAGCCGGCGCCAGCGAAGTTCTCGATCGTCACGCCGAGCCGGAAAAACGGCTCGACGCCGTTCGCGACAAGACGTTCGACGAGTGCATCGGTCATTGCGAAATCGTAGTTCGCCACCTCGTTCTCGTCAGCGTCGAAATCCGGAAAGAGGTTTGGTATGTCCACCCAGAGGCCCTGTCCCGTCCATCCGCCGACATCATGCAGGCGCGAATAGGGAATGCCCGCCTCGCGAAGGTAATGGAACATCGGTGTCGCGGTCGGCATGCCGACCATCGGCGGCTGCCCAACGCCGTTCACCGGCTTCACCGGTCCCGTTTCAACAGACGGGTCGACCGAAATGCGCGCGGCAAGGCACGGTAGCGCAAGCAAAACGGCCAGGAGCGGCAGCGCATTCATCTCAACAGGTTCTCCGGATTGAGAAACCAGGTCTTCGGGCCATCGCAGGCGAGATCTTGCGTCTTCCCCGACGGCGCGACAAGCGTGCAGCGTCCCGAAACGTCGATGTTGTCCGTCAGCGCCTCATCGTCCCAACGGCTCGCCGCGAGCGCGGAACCGGGCGAATAGACCATGACGAGCCCGGTCGAGGCCTTCACGTGGAAACCGGGCTTCGTCCAGGCGTGACAGCCGGCCGTGGCGAAGATCTCCGCCCAGGCCTTCGACCTGACGAGCGGCACGCCGGTGAAGTAGGCGCGCGAGCCGTCGGACAGCGTCTTGCGGACAAAGGCCGCCGAGCCGTCGTCCGCATAGCGGGCGAGGACCTCCGCCGCGTCATCCGTCGCGTGGACGCGCGGATTGGCGAGCTTTCTCTTCGTCGGATCGGCGATCCGTCCGCCGACGAAAAGCGAATAGTCCGTGCCGTCCGTCCCCGTGGCGACGAGCGGCAGCATTTCGCGGCGCACGGCAAGGCGGATCCCCGTCAGGTCCCGCATCGCCGCCTCGCCGTATCCGGCGGGCGTGCAAAGCCCCGGCGCATAGCACCAGACGGACGTGACGCCCGGACGCCCGATCCGTGCGCGGATACGCCGTGTGAGATTCGGCGTGCTCTCGGTGACGTTGACGAAGACGACGGCCCGGTAGTCGTTGGTCACCGCGAGGAAGTCCTCGAGCGCCCAGGTGTCGGCGCTGTAGCCGGTGAAGTCGATCGCCTTGCGCGCCGCATTCACGAGCGACCCCTCGAAGAAGAAGGTCTGCGGATAGTCCGCGTGATAGCCGCACTTCCAGACCTGCGACGGGTCGACGACCACCGCGACGTCCGAGAGGGACGTCGGCGGACTGGCGAAGAGGCGCCGCCAGTGCGCAATGCCCTTCCGCAGAGGCGCGCGGAACTCCTCGCAGTCGAACCACTTCACACCGTTCCGGCCGAAGTCGACGAACTGGTTGCCGCGTCCGTCGATGAGGGCGCTGCCGAAGTGCCGCGTCATGTTGGCGACGGATTCCGCCGGCGTACAATAGTTCCAGATCTCCTCCGGCTTCTTACCGGAGGGGTTGCAGACCTGCCCCGGCAGGTACGCGCGGTAGTTGCGGTCGTCGCATTCGGCGGACGAAAGCTTGCCGTAGCGGCGAAAGGTGCTGACGAGATGGCGGGGAAGCCCGTCGGAGATGCCGCGGTCGCAGCCCCAGAGATAGTCGATGTACGGCGAGCGGAGGACCTCCTCGTAGCGGGCCGTCATCCCTTCCGGGACATAGCCGAGCGTCGTGTAGCCGTAATAGGCGCCCGCGAGCGCGCCGGGAAACGCGTCCTTGACGCTCTTGCCGAAGCCGATGATGTAGTCGGCGAACTCCTTGTGATAGCAGTCGAGGTAGTCCGCGACGAGCCGGTCGCGGGGATCCGAGAGGTCCTTGACCCACGCGCCGCTACCCGCCCGCGCCACCTCGTCCGGAACCTCCGCACGGTCATACTCGTCCGTACCGTATTTCGCCTTCAGGTAGCGGCGAAAGGCCTCGGTCATGCGCTTGCCCGTGTCCGGCAGCGCCAGACAGCCGCACGGCATGCCGTCCCCGCTGCCGCCCCAGCCGCAGTGGATGCCGACGACGCGCCGGCCCCAGCCCTTCGTCCGCGCATACGCGCCGAGCGCCAGGATGAAGCCGCGTTCCTTCTCGCGATAGGCCCGCGAGGCGAAGGACGGCACCATCGGATTGCCGTGATAGTCCCACTGGTGCTTCGAATCGCTCTTCTTCGCGAAGCCGACGCACTCGTCGGGATTCGCCCGCAGCCAGCTGGCGATCTGGTCGGTGCCGTTGCGGAAGTAGAAATAGACGTAGGCGTCCGGATCGCGAGCCAGCACGGTCTTCATCCCGAGATCGAGGTTGGTGAAGTCCCAGCCGCCGTCCTCACATGTGAAATTGTCCATCGTGAAGCGTTTGACGCACAGGAGGCGGATCCCGTCTTCGCGGCAGTTCTCAAGGATCCGGTCACGCCCGCCCGTGAAGGCGTTATCCGCAAGGTCCACCTCGCTCATCACGAACGGCGGCAGGACCTCGCCCCGTACGGAGATTCCGGGAATCGTGCCGTGGTAGACGATCTTCGCGTCGGGCGAGGACGGCTCGGACGCGAGACGCGCCTCGGGATAGCCCTTCGTCGCGCGCGCGACCATCGCGGCATACTCTGCCTTCGTCATGTAGATCCGGTCGAAGGGCCCGACCTGCAGCCAGCGCTCGTAGGCGGCATCGCCGAACTCGCGGACGGGCTTCCAGGCGGAATCGTCGAAGTCGGGCCGCAGCCACGCGTCGCCTTCCGGCTTCACGGTCGTACCACAGCTCGACGCCGCGCCGGAGGCGAACTCGACCGTGCGGCCGTCGCCGAACGTCACCTCGCCGCGCATGATCATGCCGCGGAAACCCTTGACGCACTCCCGCGTGCGGAACGCGAGGACGTTCAGCCCCGGGCGGACGCAGGCCGTGAAGTCGACCCGCACGCCCTTGATGGCGCCGCCCATCTTTCGGAACGCGTCCGGCGTATTCTCCTCCAGGCGCGTGCCGTTCGCGAAGACGCCCGCGCCGGCGAACTGGTAGACGTACGCCCAGGCCGACTTCACCTCGCCGGCGGGCAGGTCGAAGGTCGTGCGGACGTAATCCTCGGCCGGCGCCTCGGCGTCCGCATGAATCCATCGGGCAAGCGAAACCGCCTGAGCCGCGCCGGTCTGCACCGAAGCGACGGCGAACGCAAGTGCAAACAACATCGTCATTCGTCAACTCCTCCATCGAATCCGTACCGATAGGCCTTCCGGAACGGAATGCCGCGCTTCGTTAGTTCCATCGCCGCCCAGGTCGTCGTCTTCTCCGTGCGCCCGTCGGGGCGCTCTGGGATCCAGTCGCTGTCGATGAAGTCCTTGCGGCGCTGCACGCACTTCCGTCCCGTGTCGCCGTCCGGCGGGAAGAGGTCCTTCTTCGACTTCGGCTTCTCGGCATGCGCACGGTCGATCTCCGCCTGGAGCTTCGCGCTGGGCTCCCACTTGCCGAAGAAAAGCTTGCACATCCACGGCAAGGCGGACTCGGCGTGGAAGCTGTGGTCCGCCGGATCGCAGTTGCACGCCCCGAGGAAGCCGTCGTAGTCGAAGCCCGAGAGACCGCGGAGCCCCGCCTCGTCATACGGACGGTTCGCCGGATCCGCATACTTGTCGTAGTAGTGGATCGCCATGTTCTCGGGATGCCCCGCATACGCGAAGGCAAGCTTCTCATGCTCAAGCACGCCCTTCCACGCACCGCCCTCGTTGTAAAGCGCGGGGATCGGCGCGCGCAAGGCGACGCTCGACAGACTGCAGCCCCAGGTAAAGCGCCGCCCGTTGCTCATGCGGTCCGTCGTCGCGATCCTGAGTCCGATGAAGTCACCCCAGTAGTTGTTGTAGACGCCGGCCGCAATGCCCGGCACGACGGCCGACACGCCGCTTGCGAGCGCGCTGCCGAGGGAAAGTCCCGAAACGGCGATCTTCGTCTTGTCGACGAGAGGATCCTTCTTGAGGAAGTTGATGCACATCGCGGCCTCCTTCTGCGCGACCGTGTACTCCGACATCCCCAGCTTCGACAGGAGCTCGCGCGACTTGAGCTGGCTGTAGTAGTAGGGCAGGTCGAAGATCGCGTTGTTCGCGTTGCCAACCGCCTCGAGCGCGACGCCGATCATTCCGACCTGCGCATACCACCAGGCCTGGCGGTCACGCAGCGGAAAGAACGGCCACTCCTGCATGAATGCGTCCGGCTCGCCGGCAAGGCACTCAAGGGACCCTGCGGTTCCCGGCAGACAGATGACGGCAGGCGTCTGACCGGGCCTCGCACCGTCCGGAACGAGGAAGTAGGTCTTCACGACATAGCCGTCGTACGGCGAGAACTCATAGGTCTTGAGCGTATAGCCGTCGCGCCGCTCGCTCTTGAGAAGCGTGAACTCGGGATTCTCCGGCACGTTCAGCTTCTCGTACTCGCGGGTCCTTTTCGCCTGCCAGTCCTTCTGATAGGCGAGGAACGCCTCCTTCGACTTGAGGAAGCCGACGGGCTTCGGCGGATTGTTCGCCTCGATGAGCTTGAGACGCGCCCATGTGAGCGTTTTGCGCGTACGGCCGTCGGGACGCTCAAGCGTGTAGTCCTTCTCGAGCGACATCTTGCGCACGCCGCGGCATCTGACCGGCCCCTCGTACTTGGGAACCGGCGCAAGACCCGTTCCGCACGGGAACGTCTTCGGATCTGCCGTCACCTGCGCGGCATCGACGAACGGAAGCGACTTCAGCCACTCGGCGCACATCTGCCGTTCGCGTGCGATCAGCTTCGCGTCGGTCCAGTCCGAATCGGGAAGGAACGACTTGTAGTCCTTGACGGACTCGCGCCAGTCGAAGTCGTCCGGTGCGCCGTTCATTTCGCCAGGACGCGCCAGGGCAAGCGCGACATACCCCGCCTTGACGGCATTGTAGGCCGTCCGCCTGTCCTCCGGCTTCTCGGACGCATACGGGTCGGGCTCGTTCGCGAGGCACTCGAGCGACGCTCCGCTCTCGGCGAGGCAAACGACCGCCGGCGACTTCTTCGCCCCCTCGGGAATAAGGACGAAGGCCTCGACCGCGAGTTCCTTGTCCGGATAGAACTCGCGTCGCTCGAGAACGTATCCGTCCCGCTTCTCACGGGACAGGAGCTTGAACGGACCGTCATCCCTCGCAATCTTCAGAAACCACGTCTCGGGGCCCTCGCTGACCAAAGGCTCGTCCGACGGACTGAAGGTCCGTCCCGTGAAGAGATCCTGCAGGCGACAGCCGCGGTCCGCCGCGGGCAATGTCAGCGGATAGCGTCCCGCCTTCCCGACGTGCACCATCAGGTAATCGCCAAGCCGACGGACATAGGCATCGGCCTTCACGTAGCGATGCTCGCCGATGGTCTCCATCAGTCTCCCAGCCGATTCGGCCGAGGTCGGCACGGCGGTCCGGAAGACCGAGAACGTCTCCTTGCCAAGCTTCGCAACCCACCCGCCATCAATCTGCTTTGCGGACGCGTCCCTGCATGTCACCGACGGATTCATCCCCGCACCCGTCAGCTCCATGCCGACAAGATCGCTCATCGCACGATCCGAAAAGCCATCGTCCGTGATCGATCCGGGCGCCACGAACCAGACGGATGTTGTCCCCTCCCGACGCGTCAGACGCAACAGGGCCTTTCGGCGAGCCACATCCACGGCATAGGCGGACTGGAAGACCAGCTTGCGATAGGTCTTCTTCGAGGCGAGAAGGTCGTCCAGCGTCAGGATGTCGAAGGCCGCGCCCGACCGGTGCAGCCAGAGCGGAATGCCGCGGTAGACGTTCCAGTGATCGTCGAGCTTCGGATTGCGCGCGTCGGCTTCGCCCTGGAAGTACTGCGTGTTGGTGAAGAACTTGTCTTCCGGCGTGATGACCAGCGCCATGTCCGCGCCCGAATCGGAGGATGCCCCGCCGATGCCGCGCAGGACGCCGAACGCCTCGCGCAGCGCATCCAGCGCACCGGGGTCGTCAAAGCTGTGAAGCCGCTGTCCCCGCCCCTGCATCGGATCGCAGATCTGGTATCCTCCGCCGTCGAAGAACGTGTTCAGCACATTGCGGCGGAGGATCGCACGATCCGCGCGCGCGTCGGCCATGCACCACCCCTTCGTCGCCCAGTTCGACATGAAGTGAAGCCGCGAGTCGTCCTCGACGACCGGAATCTTCCCGTAGCGGCGCAACGCGATGTCATGGCAATAGGCCGGCGGATTCGAGAAGAAGTCCACCAGGCCGGATGAAAGGACGCGTTCGTAGAGCCCGACGGCACAGCTGCCGGGCAACGCCTCGAAGACATAGCCGTAGTAGGCGCCGACCAGCCGCCCCGGCAGGAGACGCTTGATCTCGCCGGCGACCGCAAGCAGCAGGTCCGCCATCGAATCGGCCGTCGCCCGGTTGAAGTCAATCGCCCTGCGCCCATCCGCCGCATCCAGGAAGAACGCCAGGGGCGCCTGTTCGCGGCGCGACGGAACCGTCGCCGTGTCAAGCGAGACGGATCCGTCATGCCAAGCGGCACGAAGCGCCGCGTCGGTTCCGTAGCGCCGCCTCAGCCAGTCGCGGAAATACGCCGTCATCGCCTGTCCGCAGTCCGGGAACGCCAGCG
>ONTV01000091.1:0-8608 GCA_900320855.1 uncultured Lentisphaerota bacterium | reverse complement strand
ACGAAAACCACTCCGTCGAGCAGCCGTAGCACGGCCGCACGGCGACGACGCGTTCGCCCCACGGTGCCGCGCGGACATGTTCCGCCAGCGCCGCGAGATCGCGCAGCACCGCCGCCCGGAACGGCTGCGACGCGGACGAGGGGCGCACGGGCGCTCCGGCGTACTCGTCCCCGCTTCCGATCGTGAGCGGACGGCAGGCGTAGCCGACCTGTTCCTCGGGATGGAGCTTCGCCCAGTCCTCGTAGATGAAGCGGATGCCGATCAGGAACTTCGCCTCGGGATCGGCCTCGAGGAACAGCTTCGCGCGGCCGTCCAGGACGGACCAGTCGTACGTGCCGTCGCCGCGCAGGTATTCGCGGTCGCAGATGCCGAGGTTGAGGATGCGACGCCCGAACGCCGCCGTCGAACGGCGGATATAGGCGCAGACATTCGTGTAGTCGTTTCGCCCGCCCGAGGGATGCCCGCAGTTATCGATCAGCGGCTCGTGCGGCCGTCCGTCGATGAAGAACTTCGGCAAATTGCCGGCGTCGTATCCGACGGAAGCCGATACCGCCAGCAGAAGACAAGTTAGCGTGTTCATTTGAGAATAATCGCCAGGCCCTTCACATAACGGACGACCACGACGCCGTTCCTCAGCGTCGGACGCACATCCGTCACAACCGCGCCATTGACCTTAACCGTGGCGTTGAGGAGATTCTCAAGGCCCGTCGTCGTCCCCTCGACCTTAAGGACCTTCGCCCGGATGTCCTCACGGGCGACGCCGACCGGAAGGGAAATCGAGATCGTCTGGTTCGCACCGACCGCCAGATCGCCCTTGACCGTCAGCGGATTCGCCTGGTCGGCCGAGGCCTTCCAGCCGGCACCGGCGGCGAGTGCCACGTTATTGACCGTGCCCGTGCCGGCGAGATAAGCCCCCGCCGCGACGCGAACCGTATCCGAACGGCTGATGTCGCCGTCCATCTGCAAGGTTCCCTCGTTGACCTTCGTGTCACCGTTGTAGGTGCAGCAGGCCGGCCGCTTTTCCGAACTTCCGCCGGCGAAAACGTCGGGCGCAGCGTACCGCAACGTACCGTCGCCCGTCTTGGTGAAACCGAACGACCAGTCGTCCAGCGTGTGATTTCCGCTCTTCCAGTCGCGGAAGAACGCGTTGGAAATGAAGAACGGCACCTCAAACGTCGCGTCAACGCCATCATCGTCCGTCAGGTCTTCGATGCGGAAGGTGTTCTCGGGATAGCCATTGAGCGTAATGCCCTGACCGGCGTACTGCCGGTAGCCGGAACGGGTCTTGTATGTCTCGCCGTCGAGCGGCCAGACGAACGGCGTGTTGACCGTCCCCTTCAGGACCGAAAACGTGCCAAGGAACCGGATGCGGCCGTTGCCCTCGTTCCCGCCGCTGTTGCAGCCCGTGTTGACCGTTCCGCCGTTCTTGAACGTCAGGCTCGGGAAGGCGTTCCACTTCCCGTCGGCGATCTTGAGCGCACCACCGTCAAAGACGAATTCGCCGAGGATGTGGTCGTTGGTGATCGAAGAATACGGCGCATAATACGGAGAGTCCGCATTGCCGAAGGTGATGCCGCCCAGAATCTCAAGCGTACCGCCGGAATAGGTCGTGATCTTGCGGTCCGGATTCTTGTCCATCCAGCCGAGATGCGTCTTCATGTGGTATCCCCGGTCATCATAGGTGTCCTGTCCGACCTGGAGCGTACCACCCTTCACGTCGATGTCACCGGTGAACTGATTGTCAGTGTTCGACAGGCGCATCGTGCCGGGACCGCTCTTGGTGAAACCGGCGGGAACGCATCCGTCCGAGGTGCTGCTCGTGCAGAAGTTGCAGAGAATGAAATTCAGATTGAAATCCACATTCGCATCACCCGTCACATCGGCGACCTCGAATTCGGTCAGCTTGTCGCACCAGAGGTTGATACCGGAATAGCGCCAATCGACCGCATTGGAGGATTCCAGCCATTCGTAGGGCGTGCCCGAGCCGTTCAACGTCACCTTTCCGGATAGCGAGAACCGGCAGAGCGACGGAAAATCATCTCCCGTGTTCGGTTTGTATGCGTAGGCCTTGCAATACGAGCAGTCGAAGCCGTCATACCTGTTGAATTCCATCGGCGGCAGCACGTTATGGCCGTTCTGCAGGGTCACTCCGTCGTTCTTGTACGTGTCGATGCAGAATTTTCCGCCCGCCTCGACCGTGATCTTGCTCAAGCTCCGCTTGGTCTTGTCTCCGCCCTCCAGATTCGTGCCGCGAAGATGCAACGCCGCACCGCTCTTGACGGTAATGGGGCAATTGTTGGGAAACCAGTATTGCATCATGTAGTTGCCCGTACACCAGAATTCGCCCTCTTCCACCGTCAGCTGCGTCGGATGAATGAACATGCGGCTTTTCGTCGTGTTGCAGTCCACCTTGCCCGCGCCCGTTTTCGTCCACGGACCGTTCCCCCAGCTGAGGAAATAGTCACCGTGGTTGTTGGTGAACGTCATCGTCCCGTCCACGTCGAAGAGAATGGACGCGGGGTTCATGATGCCCTGGTTGTTCGTTTGGTTGATCGCAACGGTGACGTCCGTCTCTTCCGGTACGCGGAAGACAATCGGATTCGTCTTCCTGTCCACAGCCTCGGCCGCCTCGAACACCGCTTCCGCCCCGGTCAGCTGGTTCGTCCAGTTCGCGGTCGTCGTGTCGAAGTAGTTGTTGTACTTGCCCGTCCAGACAAGCGTGTCGTAAGAAAACGACGTTCCAGCGACCAACAGCGCGGCCGCTCCGACGATTGACCTGCCTTTCATTTTTCGTTACCTCCTGTTGTTGTGTTTGGATTGCCTGTTTCACCGAATCCCACGACCCGGACTCCACGTCCGAACGCCCTCGGGCGTTTTCGACGGATCCCATCCCTCCTCCGCCAGTTCGATCACCTCGGACCGGTACCTGCCGTTCAATTCCACCGCCAGACCGCGTTCCATCAGGTCCCAGCCCGACCGAATGCCGTGCCGGCCGACGGCATAGAGGGACTCCGGATCGAGTCCGTCAAGCTTCACGTTCGCGGTCACATCCGCATCCCGATCCAGCCCGAGGACGAATGCGACCGCCGCCTTGCGTCCCTCCCCCACGTACATCAGCGCCGCGTACGGATGCTCGTAGGGCGAGGCGAGGCGATAGAGGTCGCCGCGCTGGACAAGCGGACGGATGCGCTTGTACTGCGCGACGCGCTCCTTCGCATAGGCGAGCTCCTCGGCCGTCAGGTCCTTCGGATGCAGCTCGAAGCCGAGCCGTCCCGACATCGCCACGTCAAAGCGGTACTTGAGCGGTGTCTTGCGTCCCGTCTGGTGGTTGGGCGAGGCCGTCACGTGGCAGGCCATCGCCGATGCCGGATAGAACTGCGAGCAGCCCCACTGGATCATCACGCGGCTCACGGGATCCGTCCGGTCGCTCGTCCAGAACTCGTCCGCGTAGCGGAGGAAGCCGAAGTCCATGTGCCCGCCGCCCGAGGCGCAGGCCTGGGTCATGACGTGGGGACGCTTCGTCTGGAAGCGCTCCAGCAGCTCGTAGAGCCCCTTCGTGTAGTCAAACCAGAGGTTCGCCTGACGGTCCCGCGGCAGGCTCGGCGCGCCGAGGTTGCTGATCGCGTTGTTCGCGTCCCACTTCACGTACGCGAGGTCGGGGATGCCCGCATAGACTGCGTCCAGCTGGGCGAAGAGGTTGTCGCGGACGGCGGGATTGCACAGATCGAGCGTGTTCTGGCTCTTGCCGCGGCCGAGGACCAGCCGCCGCCTCGGCTCCTGCAGCATCCAGTCGGGATGCGCCGCGCAGAGGGCGCTGTTGGTGTTCACCATCTCCGGCTCGACCCACAGTCCGAACTTGAGTCCGCGTGCCTTCGCCTGGTCTGACAGCCAGCCGAGGCCGTGCGGGAGCTTCCTGTCGTTGACCACCCAGTCGCCGAGACCAGACGTGTCCTTGTTCACCTCGTCCCGCGCGTACTTGCCGCGCCCGAACCAGCCGTCGTCAAGGACGAACATCTCCCCGCCCATCTCGCGGACGCCGTCCATCATGTCGGCGAGCGTCTTCTCGGTGAAGCTGAAGTAGCTCCCCTCCCAGCTGTTGAGGAGCACCGGATGCAGGTCGTACCCGTGCGGCATCAGGTGCCGATGCGCCCAGCGGTGGAACTGCCGCGAGACCTCGCCCTTGCCGCGGTGCGACAGCACGAGGAGTGCACGCGGCGTCACGAGCGTCACACCGGGGTCGAGCACATACGGCCCGCCCTGGTGGTCGACGCCGATGAAGACCTTCGTCCGCCCGTCGTACTCGCGGCGGACGCTCTTCGCCGAGCAGCCCGTCCATTCGAGCGCGACGCCCAGCACCTCGCCCTCCGACTCCGTCGCACCGCCGAGCGACACCATCATCGCGGGATTCGACTCGAAGGCGTTGTGGATGCCCTCGCGGGACGACGTCGCCAGCGTCTGCCCGCACGCGAGCCGGCTCTCCACGACGCGCGCCTCCGTCTGGTTGATGCCCGCGAGCGTCAGCACGTCGACCGTCTCCGGCACGCCGGGAAGCGTCGCGGCGAAGCTGTCCGACCGCACGAGGCGCACGGGCCCCTCCTCGTCATGCCGGATCTCGACCCACGTCTCCGCGACATCGCAGTCGTCCCAGCGAATGAAGTGCCGCGTCAGGAAGAACGGATAGTCCTCGTCGCGACTGGTGACGACGAGATGGCGCATCCCCTTCCCCGTTCGCTCCTCGCGGCCGGTCTCGGTCAGACGCAGGGTCAGCGTCCCGTCGGCGTGAATCGCCTGAATGCCGCCGTAGCGGATGACTTCGCGTGGCCGCTCCGGCACGGGCTGACCGAACGCTAGGTAGGCGGAGAAGAGGATGTTGGTGATGTCCATGACTTATCGGTGCTTGATGATGCCAAGTGCGGCGACGCGCTTCAGGAACGCCTTCTCCTGCGCGGGCGTGAGTTTCTCGAAGGGCTCGCGGTAGGGGCCGACGTCGATGCCGACGAGCTTCATCATCGCCTTGCGGTAGCTCCAGTTGTCAGACTCGATCATGAGCCGCACGACCTGGTTCGCTTCGTCCTGCCACTTCGCCGCGGCCCTGAAGTCGTTTTTCGCCGCGAGCTCGCAGATCTTCGCGAAGTGCTTCGGAATGATGTTGTAGGTCGTGCCGATGCCGCCGGAGAACAGGCCGTCAAGCGCGAGACCGCAGAGGAGCTGCTCGTCGCAGCCCGCGAACCAGATCGTCTCCTTGCGCTTGTCGAGGTCGCGTTTCAGGGCCTGCGCCGCGTAGTAGTCGCGCCCCGTGTACTTGATGCCCTTCACGTTCCTGAGGTCGAAGAAGCGGATGTCGCGCTCCGGCACGAGCTCCGCGCCGATCGAATAGGCCATGAACGGCAGGTCCGTCGCCTCGGACACCTTCCTGTAGTGCTCGAACGTCCGGTTGAAGTTATTGCAGAAGACCGGCGGCGCAACGGACGAAAGCCAGTCGACGCCGATGTCCGCCGCGGCCTTCGCAAGCGCCACAGACTCGTCCGTCGAGGTCGAGCCGACGTGCGCGATCAGCTTGCAGCGTCCCTTCGCCGCCTTGACCGCCCGCTTCCAGACCGTCTTGCGCTCTTCCGGCGTCAGCAGGAACCAGCCCCCCGTCGAGCCCGTCAGGTAAAAGCCCGTGAGCCCGTTGGCGATGCCGAACTCGACGATCTCGTCGATGGCCTCCTCGTTGATGCGGTTATGGGCGTCTATCGGCGTGAACATCGCCGCATACGCACCAGACATCCCATTGAAGCATTTCTCTTTCAGTTTCAATTTCGATTTCCTTTCAGTAAACTCGCAATCGGCGAAACGATCAGGCAGGCGACCATTCCCAGAAAGCCGAAGAGCAGCACATGCGGCTTGCCCGCAAGCGAAATCTGATCGAGCCCGAAGCAGACAATGTAATTGGCGACAAGTCCGCACGTCGCCCCGAAGCCGTTCACCTTCTTCATAAAGATCCCCATGAAGAAGAGACACCCCAGCCCGCCCGTCAGGATGCCGAGAAACCGCTGGAACTGGTCGTAGATGTTCCCGATCTCGGCATTTGCGAGCCACAAGGCCATCGCCCCACCGAGCAAGCCCACGATGATGGTCGAAATCTTGCCGCAAAGGAGAAGGCGAGAATTGTTCGATTGTTCGGATTGTTCGATTGTTCGATTGAGAAGGACGAGTCGACGGTAGAAGTCTGTCGTAATTGCTGAGGCTGCCGAATTGAGATTTGCGGACAAGGTGCTCATCGTAGCCGCGGCAACCGCCGCGAGGACAAGACCAGAGATTCCCGTCGGCAATTCGCGGGCAATAAAAATTGGCAAGACGGCATCCGGCTTCGTCCCGGCCGGAAGCGCACCGGCATGAGACTCATAGAACGTCCAAAGCGCTACCCCCATGGAGAAGAACACGAAGCAGTTGAAGAACGAAAGCACCCCGTTGAACAGGATTGACTTGGCCGCACCCTTCTCGTCAGGCGTCGTCATGTAGCGCTGGACGACACATTGGTCGGACGTATAGGAGGCAAGATTGGCGACCAAGCCGCTCACGAACACCACCCAAAAGCAGGGCTTCGTCCAATCGAACGCAAAATCGAATACGCGGAACTTATGCGCGTCCATGCCCTTGGCGACGAAGCCGGAGAACCCCCCGTCCGTTCCGCAGATCGCCCACGCGATGATGAGCACAGTCGAGCCGATGAGGATGATCGACTGGATGAAGTCGCTCCAGATGACCGCCTCCACGCCGCCAATGGCGCAGTAGAGGATCGTCACCAGCGTCACCGCCACGATCGCCACGTTGATGTCGATTCCCGTCACCGCCGAAATCGCCAGGGCGGGAAGATAGGCGACGATTGCCGTGCGGGCGATCATAAAGAGAATGAACGCGGCGGATGCGAAGAGCCGGCACGGCAGATTGAACCGCACCTCCAGGTACTCGTAGGCGCTCGTCAGGTTCAGCTTTCGGAAGAACGGCAGATACCATCGGACGACGATCGGCGCCATCAGCAGAATGCCGAACGATATGACATAGTATGTCATATCGCCCGAGAAGCTCATCGCCGGCACGGAAATGAAGGTGATGGACGAGAACATCGTCGCATAAATGGAAAGCGACACGACCCACCACGGAAGCCGTCCGCCCGCCTTAAAATAGGCATCCGCGTCCTTGTTCCGGCGCATGAAATAGAAGCCGGTCCCCGCCATCAGGGCGAGGTAGACGATGATCACTGCTATGTCCAATGACTTCATGTGATGCGTATTATACACTATTCTCAGGTCAAGTCAGCACAATTTTCTCCATAATTTTTTTATATCCTACTTATCAAGTCACGGCTCCAGGTTAGCACTTTGTTCTTGATGATTGGTTGATTCAGTTTGAACATTGATGTACTCCTTCTTCGTCTTGAAGTGCGTGTTGAGGAAATACTCATACTTGAGGATCCCGTTTAGGCGCTCAGTCCTTGCGTTCTCGTAGAAGAAAGTGTTAACCTATCATAAAACCGCACAAATTGTTTGCTATAATACGCACAAGATGATAGTCGATAAAATATCCTATTGTGACGAGCCTGGGTATCGGGTTCTTGACCTACGGCAAGATGGCGTCAACTGCATTCCAGTCCTCGGATTCAGCGATTTTCTCGCCATTCGACAGGGCCCCGACTTCCATTACCATCCCGGCTGTATGGAGTTCTGTCTCTGTCTCAAGGGGAATCTCATTTTCGACACCATTGACAAGGAATATCCATTCATGCCCTGGCACGTCTTCGTCTCGGCACCACACGAGCCACACCACCTTCGCAACAATCCAAGCGGACTGATGGTTTACAGGATTCTTTTCAAAATTCCCAAGCCCGGCCAACGCATCCTGGGTCTCGACAGCCGTGGCAGCGAATGGCTCGCGCGCTCCCTCACCCACTTACCAAAGCGGCTTTTCGCTTCCACGACTGAAGTTCGCGCCGCCTTTGGACGGCTCTTCGACATCTATGACAACATCGGGCGAAAATCGCCCTCGCGTCGCGTGAAGATGCGAGCCGCTGCGACCGATCTGCTGATCGCGCTCATTGACGCAGCCAGGCGAACCCCGTCAAAGGCCTCTGAAAAGATCAACGAGATCGCCAAACGCATTCGCGATGCGCCAGACGCCGAATATCCAATCAAAGATCTCGCCAAGGAGTGTGAGGTTGCGGTTTCGACCTTTGCAAACGACTTCAAGCTCGCCAAGGGGCTACCCCTGCACGCCTACTTGCTGAATTGTCGCATCAACAAGGCCAAGAAGTTGCTTCTTCACTCAAAGCGCACCGTCACGGCAATCGGACAGGAACTTCGGTTCTATTCGACCCAGCACTTCGCCAAGACCTTCAAGCGCATCATCGGCGTCAATCCTCATGAATACCGAACGAAACACCAAATCCAAGGAGATGCAGACGACGCTGAATAAGTACTATAGATGCGGCAAAAATTAGATCTTCAGCAGGTGCTTGCGGAGGGCGATAGCGACGGCTTCGGATCGGTTCGCCGCACCGAGTTTGCGGAAAATGGCCAGCAGGTGGAACTTGATGCCGGCGGTCGTGAGGCCGACTTGTCTGGCGATG
>ONTV01000199.1:2731-3745 GCA_900320855.1 uncultured Lentisphaerota bacterium | reverse complement strand
TCGACGTTGCCGCGGATGGGTACGAACCGGAGGTCTGGGCGGCGCGCGCAGAGAAAGCGAGTGCGACGCACGCTGCCCGTGGCGACGATCGCGCCGCGCGGCAGGTCGGCGAGCTTGAGGCCTGTTCGCGAAACGAGCGCGTCGCGCGCATCGGCGCGCGTCCAGGCCTTGGCGAGCGTCAGTCCCGGCGGCATCTCCGCCGGCAGGTCCTTCATGCTGTGGACGAGCAGGTCGACCTCGCCGGCGAGCAGGCGTTCCTCGAGGTCGCGCACGAACACCCCGGCGCCGAGCTCCGCGAGCGGCGAGACACGGTCGCGGTCGCCCCGCGAGGAGAGGATGACGAGCTCAAAGCTGTCCTCGCCATAAGCCGCTTCCAGCCGGCGTTTCACCAATTCGGCCTGCGCGAGCGCCAGCCGGGAACCTCGGGTGCCGATTCTACAGTGCATCGAGCCAGGCCTCCGTCCTGTCCACCGCCTCGTCGACGATCCTCCGCCCCTTCGCCGTCAGCGTCTCCCGCTCGGCGCGGTCGCCGGCCGCGAGCTCTCCGATCGTGCTGATGCTGATCAGCTCGGCGAGCGGATGTCGGGCGACGGCGGGCTCGACGTCGCACGGCGAGGCGAGGTCGAGCAGCAGCGTGGGCCTGGTCAAAACCAGCCGGTCGGCGGCGACCACCGTATGCGGCGAAGCCGTGGCGGAAATGACGATGTCGCTGGCGGCGATCTCCTGATAGCGCGATTCGTAGGGAACGACGCGGGCGCCGAGGCGGCGGGCGAGGTCCAGCGCCCGCTCCGGGCTGCGGTTGCAGATGGCGATCGCCGCCGCACCGCGGGCGGCGGCGAGTTCCGCCGCGAGCGTGCCGGTGCGACCGCTGCCAATCACGAACACGCGTTTGCCGCGGCAGCCGGTTCGGCGCTCGACCTCATCCATGCCCGCGCGGCAGACTGAAGGCGGCACGGCTCCGAGGTCGAGTTCGGTCTTCACCCGCTTCGCGCAGCTGATCGCATCCCGGAAGAT
>ONTV01000199.1:0-2684 GCA_900320855.1 uncultured Lentisphaerota bacterium | reverse complement strand
ATCTCCTTGCGGTTGCAGGTCGAAAGGACGACATACTGTCCGCCGGGCGGCGGCGCCAGCTCGATCTCCGCGTCGTGAAACGCCGCGCCGAGCGTCTTCCAGCTTTCGCCTCGCACAACCAGCCCCATGCCGTCACCTCCGTGCTTGACCGAAGAAGCCCTCCGCCGCCCGGACCATCCGTTCGAGATCCTCCTGGGAATGCGCGTCGGAGACGAAGATAGCCTCGCAGGGCGAGGGCGCGATGTAGACGCCGCAGGCAAGCAGATGGCGGTAGAACGCGGAGAAGCCGGCGTCGTCGCCGTGCCAGTCGATACCGAGCAGGGAGCCGACTTGGGTGACTTCGATCCGGCCGCGTCCCGCGCGGCGAAGCCCTTCGGCCAGCGCGGCGCCCTTTTCGGCGAGCCGGCGGTAGATGCCGGGGTCTTCCCGCAGGATTGAGAGCGTCGCGATGCCTGCCGCCGTGGCGAGCGGATTGCCGGAGAGCGTCCCGGCCTGGTAGACGGGGCCCTCGGGCGAGACCATGGCCATGACGTCGGCGCGTCCGCCGTAGACGGCAGCGGGGAGTCCGCCGCCGACGATCTTGCCGAGGGTGGAGAGGTCTGGCGTCACCCCGTAGTAGGCCTGGGCGCCGCCGAGCGCCAGCCGGAAGCCGGTGATCACCTCGTCGAAGACGAGCAGCGCGCCGTGGCGCGTCGTCAGTTCGCGCAGACCGGCGAGAAAGCCCGGCGCGGGCGGGATGACGCCGTTGTTCGCCGCGACCGGTTCAACGATAACGGCGGCGACGGAATCCGGGTGCGCCGCGAAGATCGCCTCGACCGAGGCGAGGTCGTTGTATTCGGCCACGAGCGTATGCCGAGCGACGTCGGCCGGCACGCCGGCCGAATCGGGCTCGCCGTGGGTGAGCGCGCCGGACCCTGCCTTCACCAGCATGCCGTCGGAATGGCCGTGGTAGCAGCCGGCGAACTTGATGACGTCGTCGCGCCGCGTGAAGCCGCGAGCCGCGCGGATCGCGCTCATAACCGCCTCGGTGCCGGACGAGACCATGCGCAGCTTCTCCATCGACGGCATCAGCGCGCGCACGAGTTCGGCGAGCTCCGTCTCGCGCGCCGTCGGCGCCCCGAAGGTAAGGCCCTGGCCGCAGGCCTCGCGCACGGCCGCGACGACGGCAGGATGGGCGTGACCGAGGATCGCCGGTCCCCAAGAGCCGACGAAATCAACGTATTCCACGCCCTCAGCGTCGACGATCCGGCTGCCCTTCGCCGCCGTCACGAAGCGCGGCGCGACCCCGGTGCGCAGGCACGCGCGCACGGGCGAATTGACCCCGCCCGGCATCAGCCTCCTGGCGGCCGCGTATAGTTCCTCGTTGGTCATGCCCCAAGCCAGCGCGCCACGTCCGGCGCATGGTAAGAAATGATTAGTTGCGCGCCCGCCCGCTTGAACCCGATCAGGTTCTCCAGCACCACGCGACGCTCGTCGATCCAGCCGTTCGCCGCGGCGGCCTTGACCATCGCGTACTCGCCGCTCACGTTGTAGGCGACCAACGGCACGTCGAAGCGCCGCGCGGCCTCCTTGAGCACGTCCATGTACGCGAGCGCCGGCTTGACGATCACGAGATCGGCCCCTTCGGCGATGTCGGCGGCGATCTCACGCATGGCCTCGCGTCCGTTGGCGCCGTCCATCTGATAGGTCCGGCGGTCGCCGAAGCCGGGCGCCGAAGCCGCGGCGTCGCGGAACGGGCCGTAGTAGGCGGACGCCGCCTTGGCGCTGTAGGCCATGATCGGCGTCTCGGAGAGGCCGGCGGCGTCGAGCGCGGCGCGGATCGCCGCCACGCGTCCGTCCATCATGTCGCTCGGCGCGACGACGTCCGCCCCGGCGCGGGCGTAGGCGACGGCGGCGGCGGCGAGCGCCGGCAGCGTCTCGTCGTTGAGGATCCGTCCGTCGCGGACGAGACCGCAGTGGCCGTGGTCGGTGTATTCGCAGAGGCAGACGTCGGCGATAACGACCAGCTCCGGCAGGCGGGCCTTGATTGCACGGATCGCGCGGCAGACGACGCCGTCGGGATCCGATGCGCCCGATCCGCAGGCGTCCTTGCGCGCCGGAATTCCGAACAGGATAACGCCCCGCAGACCGAGGCGGGCGATTTCGTCGAGCACACCGTCCAGCCGGCCGACGAAATGGCGTTTGACGCCCGGCATCGAGGGCACGGGTCCTGCCGCCGACTCGTCTTCGGCGATGAAAAGTGGGTAGACTAAATCCTCGACCCGCAGTGTGTGCTCGCGCAGCATCTCGCGCAGCGCGGCGGAACGGCGCAGACGACGTCCTCTCAGCATTTCTCAAGTTCCTTTCTCATGGCGACGGCGCGCGCCTCCGGCTCCGGCAGCCGCTTCTTCCACGCATCCCGCTCTCGCCCCATCCGTTCGACGGCGGCGGCGAGGCTCTCGGTCAGCAGCGCTCGCGCCCGGTCGCGGATCAGCTGCGCGGCGACCGGGCACCTTCCGCCGCCGGAGACGGCGAGCGTGAGCGGGCCCTTCCGGGCGACGGCGCCGAAATAGAAGCTGCACAGCGCGGGGTCGTCGACAACGTTGACCGGCACGCGCGCGGCGCGGCAGGCGTCGTACACGGCGCGGTTGACGGCGGCGTCCGCAGTCGCGGCGACCACCAGCGTGAAATTCCCGACGGCGGAA
>ONTV01000203.1 GCA_900320855.1 uncultured Lentisphaerota bacterium | reverse complement strand
GTTCGCATGAGTCGTGTTCCTTTCGGATGGTTTTCATAGACATCCGTAGTATAGCATATCCGCCGACAGAAGAGTGCAAATTTTGCGCAAAAATAATCGCCTGTTTTACGCAACACCGCCAGCAGAGGCAGGACCCTTTGGCTACGACCCGCCCACGGCCTCCGCGCGCCAGGCGCGCATGGACTTGCCGTAATGCGCCTGAAATGCGGCACGAAGCGCGGCGGGGGACTTCCATCCGCAGAGCTGGGCAATGGGGATGATCTCCTGACGCGGATTTCGCAGGAGATTCTCGACTTGCTCCAAACGCACCATGAGAATCTCATCATGGATGGAATGGCCCGTCACGCGGCGAAAGACGATTTCCGCCATGCGCCGCTGAAGGCCCATGACCGCCGCGACCATCGGGACTGTCACGCCCTCGCACGCGGTGCGGCGAATGTAGGTGATGGCCTTGACGACCCGCTGATCGCTCTGCTGAAACCGTCGCGTCGAGACGCGCCGCGTCACGGACGTCACGCCGTACGTCAATCGGACGTCCTCGACCTCCGGGTTCTTGAGCCGCTCGTCGAGAAGCTGGGCACACCGGAAGCCGCCCTGCTCGAAGTCCAGCCCGATCGACGTCAGGGACGGCGACGTCCGCTCGCAGATGATCGGATCGTCGTCCACGCCGACGACCGCCAGATCCTCCGGCACGCGAATGCCCTGAACGGACGCCTCCTGCAAGACCGCCTCGGCCACGGGATCATGCACGGCGAAGAGTCCGCACGGCTTCGGCAGCGCCTTGAGCCACGCGGCAAGCGCCCGGCCGCGCCTTCGCGCCGCCGTCGGGCGTGGGGAAGACGTGGCAGTCCTTTCCATGGATCCGAATGGCCGTCTGAAAGGCCCTGCGGCGGATCTCGCTCCAGAAGCGCGGCTGCTGCCAGCCGACGAACGCATACTGCGGCAAATCGAGCCGCAAGAGCTCCTTCGCGGCGGTCTCGCCGACACGCGCGTTGTCGGAATTGACGTAGAGCGCGCGTCCCTTCTCGCCGTCCGGGTCTTCGTCCAAGTAGACGAGGGGAATCTCGCCGATCGTCTCGCGCGAGAGCTCCGGCACGCCGCCCGCGCATTCGGCGATGATGCCAATCGGATTCCAGAACCGGATGACCGCCGAAACGTCCAGTGTCCGCGCGTTGCGCTCGATGACCTGAATGTCCCATCCGCGCCGCTCGGCGTAGCGCCGCGCACCGGCAATGCGGTTCGCGCAGATGTACTTGTTGGAGTAGACGAAGAAGAGGACAACCTGGGTCATGGACACCTCCGCGAGAAGCTGACGAACGCCGCGAGCGGCAGCAGCGCCGCGCCGAGCGCCAGGACGACGCCCTCGGCTGCGCAGACCCCCAGTCGCCGAGCCGCGTCCAAAAGCGGCGACGCGACTGCCCCGGCCGCGAGCGCCGTCACCAGCAGCGAGGCGGCGGCGGACGCCTCCGCCGGATGGCGACGAGCGACCGTGCCGAAGACATGTCCGTAGACGTTCGCGCACCCCGTCGCGAACAGGGCCACGCCCACGAGATAGAGCGGCAGGCTGCCGGCCGCGAACAGGACGAGCGCGCCCGCCAGCGCCACGGCGGACGAAAGCGCGAACGTCCGCCGCGCGTCCCGCCGGCGGAAGAGCCACGCGCCGAACAGCGTGACGGGCAGCTTGACGCCAAAGAGCGTGGCGTACACGACGGCCACCGCCGCATCGCCCGCGCCGAATCGCCGCGCCAGCGTCTCCGGCACGGACAGGTTGTAGGCGACGTCCATGACGAGGGCCACGGCAAAGGCCACCACCGCGCCGCAGGAGACGGGGTCGGCGAGGACGCGCCGCGCCGCCCGCAGAAGCGTCCGCACCGCGTCTGCGGATGCGACGGCGGGACGCGGCGCGACGCCGACGGATGCCGCGCCCCACGCGGCCAGCGCGGCAAACGGCACGAGCGACAGGAACCAGGCGTCCCGCGCGGCCGCCCACGCGAACGGCAGGAGGGCCAAGGAGCAGGAGGACGCCCACGCGACGAGGGAGGGGAACGCCATGGCCATCAGCGTCTTCACGAACAGGCCGCCCGTCAGCACGCTCGCGAGGCGATCCGCCGGAACGGCTTCCGTCGCCTGCACGGGCACGGCCACCTGCAGGAGGACGTTCGCAAATCCCGCGACGGCGAGCCCGGCCAGCGCGACGGGACGGCTCCCGCCCGCCAGGAGGAAGCAGGCCGCGCCGGACAGGAGAAGCGCCGCGCGCACGAGCTGGGACGCGCCCAGGCGGACGCAGAGGACGCCGACGGGCACGGGCAGGACGGCGAACCAGAGGAAGAAGAGCAGGGACGAGACGTCGGCGACGCCGAGCTTCGCCGACAGGACGCCCACGGCGTCCGGCAACGCCATCACGGCATAGGAGAGATAGAGCGTTCGCATGTGCCCATTCTTCTCGATCTAACGGGTAGCCACGACTTATTCAGAAGTCCTGCTCAGCGATTAGGCCCTACAACAACGGTAATCCCGTCTAGAGAAATACATACCTTGGCAATCTTGCCTCTATTCTTCACGCAAAAAGTCATCGTCACACCTCGCGATTGTGTTCGTCCGTGTATGATACCATATTACCAACCAGGGGAGCAACCGCTCCGGCGCACACGCTGGGCCGCACACGTCGGCGTTCGACCCCGAAGCGCCTACGACCAACCGCGGCGCTACGCGCGCGGCGTTCGCCGACGCGATGTCCGAGAGGTTCTACGGGGCGCTCCCGAAGGCGGGCGCGAGGCCGGAGGGCCGGGAATTTAATGCCGGATTAGTCAGCATAAAAGTAAGGCGCACCGACTACTCAACTAGCAAACTCGGGGTATATCAAATCGGGCCGACGAATACAGCATCTTATTTGGAAAAACAATGTTCATTATTTTGGAAAACCGAGCGCGCCCCCTTCCAAACCCCCAAACGCCCAAACCCCCAAACATCTAAACCCGCGTCAGATCTCCTCGCAGAGGGCGACGTCGCCGCCGTGGAAGACGACCGCGATCCGGTGGAGCGTCACCGTCCCGCCCGCCTCCCGGAGGCGCCACGCCCGCGCGAGGTCGCGGTCCTTCGCGTGCGCGCGAGCTGCGCCGCCGCGTCCGCCTTCAGCTTCGCGAGGGCCACCGGCGAGGCGTCGTCCGACAGCTTCAGGTACTTGAGCTCCACGAGCGCCGCGTGCCCGATCTGCGGCCAGCGCGCGAGCTGCGGCTCGAACGCGATGT
>ONTV01000204.1 GCA_900320855.1 uncultured Lentisphaerota bacterium | reverse complement strand
CGATGGCGTCCTTGAGCTCGTTGATGGCGTCGTAGATGACGCGGTACATGCGCATATCCACCTTGCTGCGCGCCGCGCTGTCGCGGGCGGCGTTGTCCGGGTCGGCATAGAGGACGCGCGGGGAGACGAACACGAGTTCGTTCCTCCTCCGCGTAGCCGTATGGCCAGATTCATCCGTCGCCCGAAGGACGACGTCTACCGCCCCGAAACAGTCTCCGTCATATTTCCACACCAGCGAAGGATCGTTCACCCGCGTGACGTCGAAGACTCCGTCGCCGTTTATGTCCCATTCGTAGGTGATCGCCCCCGAAGAGTTGATCACGTTTGACCTGTACTCCATCGACACCGGTGAGAATCCGCGCGGCGCGCTGAACACGTCGAATCCGATCGCGAACGACCCTTCGTTCTGGTACTCATAGCACCCGATGTCAACGGCTCCGCCTGATATGCGCGGGCTGCCTGCGATGTCGACGGGCGAGACGGCGGGCGTCGCGGCGTACGAGGCCCCTGTGTCAAAGGCGACCGACACGACGGTGAGTCGGCAGTCCCCTGATGCGATGTCCTCGAATCCCGACGGACCGGCAAAGCAGGTTTCGTTCGGAGCCGACTCACCAGCGCAGTTCAGGAAGCAGGTGCCCTTGCCTTCCCATACATGCGCGTGTCCGCTGGCGTCGGAAGTCGATTCATTGCCGAAAATCGCGCAGTTCACGACTTTGACCGAATCATGAAATGCACGAACGCCTGAAATAGTGAGCGATCTGTTTCCCGTAACCGTGCAGTTGACGAGCGCCGCGGAATTGCGTAGCTCGACGCCGCCCACTTCCGTGGTGGGGCAGGTGTTGTTCCGGATGAGCGAGTTTTCCATCACGCCGCCTTCGACCCGCGCGCCGGCGGAGTACGAGGCGTATCCGCCCTGTATGACGCAGCGCGACACGCGTCCGCCCTGCTGGTAGACGTTGGCTCCGCAGGCCCACCAGTATTTTCCACCCGCATTGTCCATGCGTCCGTTCTGTATGATGCAGTTCTCCACCGTCCCTCCGGCGGATGTGATCCACACGTTTCCGCCGGGTCCCCTCGGACAGCCGTTGTCGATCGTGACTCCAGAGACTCGCGCGTCGGCGTGCTTGAGCAGGAACATCCGCGCATAGACGTCCTTGACGACCTTTCTCGTGATGACTACGTCGGACGGATCGCCCGTCGTTCCCATCACCGCGATGCCGTGGTCGAGAACGATCGCGGACTTTTCCTCCCCCTCGACGTCCGTCGCGAGCGCCGCGTCCTCCTCGTATCGTCCCGGCGCGACGAACACCCTGCCGCCGTCCGCGCCGATGTCCACCACCGCCTTGCTCACAGTGCGGAACGCCGTGGCGGGGGTCTGTCCGTCGTTGACGTCGGAACCGGATTCCGAAACGTAGCGTATCAGCGGATCGCGCACCGCGGCGGGATCGTTGCGCACCACCACGGAATAGGACGACTGCGCGAGGAAGAATACGTCCGCTGCGATGTCTATCGCGACATCGACGTCGTTCTGCATGAGAATGTCGAGAATCGGCTTTACCTCGACGACGGCGGATGTTTCGCCTGCGGGAATGACCGCCGTGCCGGAAAGCGGCGCGTACTGAACGCCCGCGACCGCAGTTCCGGACACTGTGTAGCGCACGACGAGGTCCTCGGCCTTTGCGGACGCCGTGTCGGGACGGGCAAGGATAAGCCCGCCGGAGACAAAGCCGGCCTCGTTTGCGTCGGAAGCAGTCACGGCAAGCTCCGCAAAGAGAAACGTGCCGAGATCGAACTCTACAACGGACCCTTCCGTGCTGGTGGCGACAAGCCTGAGCGCGTACGCACAGTCCGCGTCGGCCTGGATCGCAAACTCCTGCGCGAGCGGTCCGGCCGCGGACTCCGCCATCACCATACTCGTCTCCACGTCGCCGCCAGCCTTGCGCATCAGCAGCTTGAGTTCCGCGCTTCCGGAAAGGAGGTCGACCGATATCTTCGGCTCGGCGGGAGTGCCGACGACGGTCGGGGGAGTGCGGAAAACCGGATACGTCGGATCCAGCCCCTCCAGGTCGGTAGCTTCGCCCCATTCCTCGAAATCAACACATCTGACAGTCTGCGACGCTGATGGATTCTCGTAGCAGAGGCATGTACGGGCATATCGCCCGTCCACGATGTCGGACGATACCGAATAGACAGACGCCGCGGTTGTGCCAGCCGCGATGGAGGCAACGTCGACATGTCCCTTCCATCCGAACTTCGTGTCGCCCGCGTCGGCGTCGCCGTAATAGAGGCGAAGCGTTGCTCCGGATGCCGGAATGCCATCAAAGGCCGCCTCGAACCTATATGCGCCGTCCACGATCCGAATGTCGCCGAAGTCCGCGAACGACTCGCCGGTCGCGATGCGGAGGAACGATCC
>ONTV01000205.1 GCA_900320855.1 uncultured Lentisphaerota bacterium | reverse complement strand
AATGACGCGACAGGCAGCAACCCCTACACGCTGGCGGTGTCGGGCGCCTCGTCGGTCTTGCACGTGGAGGGCGGTATCTATCCGAGCGCGTCGGGCGCTGTCGTGAACCTGTCCGACGGCGGCCTCATTCGCGCCCGGAACATTCGCGGCAAGGAGGAGACGGAACTCACGGTGAACTTCGACGGCGGCGTCTTTGCGCCGCTGATTGCCACGCCGATGGACCAGTCCTTCCGCACGGCCATTTTTGTCCATGACGGCGGCGCCGTCGTCGACACGGGCGATTTGAAGGCGGTGACGATCGCGGCGGCGTTCCAGAAGCCGACAGGGTCCTCCATCCGCTCGATTGGCCTTCCGACGGCGGAAAGCGATCCGGAGAACTTTAAGGCGTTTTCCGGTGACAAGACGTACTACGGCACGCCGGTTCCCGTCCGCATCAGCGGCGCCGGCACGGGCGCGTCGGCGTTCCTGGAGATCAACGAGAAGACGCAGAAGCCCGTACGCATCGTCGTGACGGGGAAGGGCAGCGGCTACGGCGACGACACGACCGTCACGCTCGACAGTCCCGACGGCAAGGTGCGCTACACGTGCCCGGTCACGAGGACGGCGGCGGACAAGACCGGCGGCTTCACGAAGCGCGGCACGGGCACGCTCACGCTCGCGGGCGCGAACACCTACGGCGGCGCAACACGCGTCGAGGCGGGCGCGCTTGCGTTCGCGTCGGCGGAGGCCTTCCCCGGCGGCGACATCGAGTTCCCGGCGGATGCGCTCCTCTCCGATGCGCCGCCGTCCCTGACGGCGCCGTCGCTCGCGTTCCGCGAGGGCGCGAAGATCCGCATCACCGGCGCGAAGGCCCTGCTGACGGCCAAGCCCGTCCGCTTCCGCACGGTCGTCACGGTCGAGGAGCCGCTGACGGCGCTGCCGGAGATCGAGTTCGTCGATGCGGACGGACAGCCGGTCGCCGTCCCCCATCCGTGGGCCGTGCGGCTTTCCAAGGACGGCAAGCGAATCTCCTTCGGCTACCGCTTCGGTGCGCTCCTGATCATCCGCTGAGGAGACTTGACGGTCGTGAAGAAACTGTTGATGACGGTGGTGCCGGCTGACGGTCACGACGGCGGACGCGCCGCTGACGCTCGACCGCGTGGCGATTGCCGAGACGCGCTACCCCGTCGAGCTGGCGGCGACGTTCGCGTGTGACGACCCGCTGGTCGCACGCGGTCCGCTCGGCGGTCCTCGCCGAGGAAGCCGTCGGCGAACGGGAGCTCGCGGACTGCTGGCGCGCGAAGGAGCGGCGTCTCGCGGCGGCGATCCGAAAGGCGTTCTGGTGCCCCGCGCGGAGCCTCTTCGCCTCGGACGTCGCGCAGACGAAGTTCAGCGAGCACGCGCAGTGCCTCGCGCTCCTCGCGGACGTCGTGACGGGCGAGGAGGCCGCGCGGTGCTTCGCGGCGCTGACGACGGCGGACGACCTCGCGCGCGGGACGATCTACTACAAGCACTACCTCTACTCGACCTACTTCAAGTTCGGGCGCGCCGACCTCTTCTTCGGCAACCTCGGGTTCTGGAAGGACTGCCTCGACTGGAATCTCGCGACGGTCCTGGAGACGCCCGGGACGACCTCGCGCAGCGACTGCCACGGCTGGGGCTCGCATCCGCTCTGGCACCTGCACACGGGCGTCGCGGGCGTGCGGAGCGCGGCGCCGGGCGACTTCGCCTGGCGCGGCGTGAAGATGCCTCTGACGGGCGGCATGAATGCTGTGCGGCTGGGCGACTGACAAAAAAGGAACTAGGAACATGAGGGCACAGGCTCCCTGTCTTCGTTTCATTGGCGTAAAATTTCTACGAATTTTTGGTTCTATTGCCAAAAATTTTTGGTATACTATCCGCCGTTGAGTTCAAGAGTTGTGCGGCAACGGATGTCGTCGACAGGTCGCGGACGTGAAAAAATGTGCGGACAGCACACGAAAACGACGTTAGGAGCAGACGATGAAACTGAAACGAATGAAGATTGGACTGGCCATGGCTGGCTTGGTGATGGGGGTGGCGCTCGCGCCGTCGGCGTCGGTGGCGACCACGCCGCAGCCCGATGTCCTCTTCGGGAAATGGGCGGGGAATCTGCCTGACGAGAAGCACGATCCGGCGGTCTGGATCTCGCTCGCACGCGACGCGATCGGCCGTCCGCAGGCGATCATGCTCTGGCGCTGGGGCATTCCCCAGTACCCGGAGACGATCTCGTATGCGGACGGTGTCTTCGCCTTTCGTCAGCCGCTCAAGGGGCCGCCGGCGTCCGTGAAGGGCGCGAACCGCTACGTCCAGCGGCGGCTCACGCACTTCAAGTGGTTCTTCTGCTCGCTCGTGGACGGCGATCGCCTGAGGGTCGAAATGAAGGACCTCAACTTCTGGGCGCAGCCGA
>ONTV01000213.1 GCA_900320855.1 uncultured Lentisphaerota bacterium | reverse complement strand
TCGACATCCATCGTGTTGTGCTGGCAGCCCTCCATCACGCCGTCCCGGTCGGCGTCCCATCCGCCGGGAATCCAGGCAAAGGACAGCGCGCGGCGAATGGCCGGCCACGACTGGCACAGGGCGGCGTCATCGCCGGTCTTCCGCCAGAAGCCGTAGGCCTTGACGATGCACTGCATCTGTCCGTCGGCACACGCGGTGCCGAGCTCCTTCGCGTTCTCCGCCAGCGGCAGCTTCACGCGGAACCGCATATGCCCGTTCGCCGCCAGCTGCGCGCCAAAGGCGTTGTCCAGCATCGACTTGGCCAGTTCGGGCCACAGGTCGACGAGGCAATGCTCGTAGCCCCAGACGTGCGTGCAGTTGCCATAGCAGCTGCCCTCGTCGTCGAGGCATCCCTCCCAGCCATAGAAATTCCCGTCCGCCGTCCGAAAGCACGTCTCCGTGCGCAGGGTGGACAGATTGAAAAGCGCGGCCTCCTTCACGACGTCGGGCGCCTGGGCCGAAAGGACGCGGCGGACGAACGCGACGGTCGCCGCCTCCAGCTCCGGCAGACCAAGCCAAAGCGCGACCGCCGCCTCCGCCGCCGAAGCGACCTTCGTCGCATACCAGTTGCCCAGCACGTGGCTCGCGACATCCTCCTCGTGATTCCACTCCCAGCCGAAGCGATTCGGAAAGCGCCAGCCCAGGACGAACGGCACGGACTTCGTCTCGCCCGGCGCCAGCTCGATCGCGACGGCGAGCTGGGCGAGCGGCAGCTTCACGGGCGCCGCGACCTTGTTCTCCGCCGTATCCGCCACGTCGCCCTGCGCGACGAAGCGCGACCAGAACCGATCCATGGCGACGCCCCAGCCCGGCTCCCGCACGTCCGTCGCCGCCGTGACCGTGCCGATGCCCTCCGGGACGAACAGGCCGAACTCGCCGTCCGCCGCGTTCGCGATCTCCCCGCCGAGCAGGCGAAACCGCCGCGAGTCGACTTGCCGCCCCGACAGCCGAATGCCCGTCAGGCCGCGCGCCTGAACGCGCGCCTCGTCGCGGATGACGGGCGTCTTGCGGTCGGCGAAGCGCGGCGCGCGGCCGCAGCAGTTGACCAGCGTTCCAGCGATGGACGCCTTGACCGGCTGCGCCGAGCGGTTCGTGAGCCGCCAGCGGAGCAGCACGGCTGGGATGCCGCTCTTCCACGCATCGCCGGGCACAAGCGGGTTCATCGCCTCCAACACGGCCTCGACCGGTAGCCCGCCCTCCGACAGCTCCACCTGCGCCAACGGATAGGCGGCCTTGAAGACGGCCTTGCCGAAGCGCGGGAAGCCCGCATTCACCGCGCGCGAACCGAGGTCGCCCTCGTACGCCGAAAGGGGAAGAGGCCCCTCCAGAAGACGCGCGGCGCACGTCCCCTCCGCCGTTTCGCAGCGCAGGGCAAAGGACGGCGTGCAGATTGGCGGCCAGCGATAGCTCGTCGCCGGCACAAAGCCCTTGGACGGCTCGTTGAAGATCTCCCAATCCACCAGCCCGCCGCGGCCAGACAGCGAAATCGTCCCCGTGCCAATCCCGCCCAACGGCATCTTCACCCGATCCAGGAAGGCGCCCTCGTAGGTCTTCAGCACGGGCCAGTCCGCCGCGCACAGGCTTGTGGCGGACAGCAGGAAAAGGAGTTGCAGGAAGAGTCTCTTCATCTTGCCGTGTAGTATAACACGCCCGTTCTGCGTGCGTCTACTACTCACATGAGTACTGCCGCCAGAGTGCCCAAAAGCCGTACTGACGGGCGTCGGCGGCGACGGGCGCATCGACGCCCTCGCGCAGCTGCCGTGGTGGTCGCACACGGAACTCCTGATCATCATCGGCGTCCTGTTCGGCATCCTCGCCACCAGCATCATCTGGAACCGCTCGATCCAGGCCATCTCCAGCCGGCGCGCGCGACGGCTCGCACAGGAAGAGATCGCCCATGCGCGCACACGCCTGAAAGTCGAGGAACGGACAGAACTGGCCGTCGAGATCCATGATGCGCTCTCGCAGACCCTGACCGGCATCGCCCTCCAGCTCGAAGCCGCCCTCGACATCGGACGCCAGGCGCCGGAACGCGCGGAAAGATGCCTGACAACAGCAAGCCAAATGCTCGCCTCCTGCCGCCACGAGCTGCGCAGCTGCCTCTGGGATCTGCGCACGCGCACATTCGAGGAGCGCGACCTGACCGAGGCGCTCACCCAGACGCTCGCCCCGCACCTCACGGGCATCCAGACGCACGTGCAATTCAGTGTCCCGCGCAGCCGCCTTTCCGAAAGCACCGTGCACACGATCCTCAAGATCGTGCGCGAACTGGCGGTCAACGCCCTCCGGCACGGGCACGCGCATTCCATTCGCATCGTCGGCGAGATGACGGACGGCACCCTCCATTTCTCCGTCTCAGACGACGGCTGCGGCTTTGACGTCGCCGCCGTGCCGGGGCCGCGCGACGGGCATTTCGGCCTGCAGGGCATCCGCGAACGTCTGCGGAAGTACGGCGGCACGATGACGATTGACGCGACCGCTTCCGGGACGCGGGTCGCCGTCTCGATGCCGCATGTCCTCGAACGGGAGGAGGGAACGTGAATTCGGACGTCGCGTCACGGAAGAAGATTCGCATCCTGCTCGCAGACGACCATCTGATCGTTCGCATGGGGCTTGCGACCATTCTCTCCCTCGAACCCGACATGGAGGTCGTCGGCGAAGCCGAAGACGGCGCAGATGCCGTCCGTCGGGTGGACGAATGCGCCCCCGACGTCATCGTGATGGACGTCATGATGCCAAACGTCGATGGCGCTGAGGCCACGCGGCAGATCCTGTCCCGCCACCCGGACGCGAAGATCCTGCTCCTGACCACGTTCGGCAAGTCTGTGCGCGTCCGAGCCGCCCTCGACCTCGGCGCGCGCGGCGCCCTGCTCAAGGACGCCTCCAAGCGATCATTCGTCGAGGCCATCCGCCGCATCGCGGCGGGCGGACGAGCGGTCTGCGCGGAGATCGACCGCGAGATTGCGCTCGCCAAGAGCCTCCCGACGCTGACAGACCGACAGCGGACGATTCTCAACGCCGTCGCAAAAGGCTACAACAACCGGGAGATCGCCCATTTCGAGGGCATCACGACCGATGGCGTCCGCGCGCACCTCAAGACGCTCTTCGCCCGGCTGGGCGTCGCCTCGCGCACCGAGGCCGCGACAACGGCATTGGAACTCGGCCTGCTCGACGCCTGACGTCTACGCATCGGTCGCGCAGGAGCGCGGCCCTCCCCCAAACGTCCAAACCTTCCAAGCCCCCAAACGCCCAGACCTTTTCAGATCTCCTCGCAGAGGGCGACGTCGCCGCCGTGGAAGACGACCGCGATCCGGTGGAGCGTCACCGTCCCGCCCGCCTCCCGGAGGTTCCACGCCCGCGCGAGGTCGTGGTCCTTCGCGTAGCGGTCGAGCTGCGACGCCGCGTCCGCC
>ONTV01000214.1 GCA_900320855.1 uncultured Lentisphaerota bacterium | reverse complement strand
GTTGGCCGTGCCGGAGGGCGCGTGGAGGGTGTCCGCGCTGTCGGAAGAGGGGCGTGTCCGCTATGCGGTTCCGGCGCGATACGAAGACGGGGCGTTGCGTTTCAAGGCCTCGACGGCCGGCCGCGACGGCCAGGCGACGTTCCATTATGTGGTGGAAAGATAGCGGAATGGCGCGACAGCGACAATAAGCCAAACAGGAAAACAGCAAAATGAACATGAAGCTGACTGAACTGTCGTGTGCGGTCGCACTGACCGTTTCGACTGTGGCGATGGCGGCGACGGCGCCGACGCCGTTTCGCGCGGACGAGCGGATCGGCCTCTTCGGCGACTCGATCTCCGAGGCCGGGAACCAGACGTTCTATCTTGAGTACCTGACGGCGATCCGACATCCGGGACAGGGCGCGCGCTTTGAGAACATGGGCAAGAGCGGAGATACGAGCTGGGGCGGCGCGGCTCGGTGGGCGAAAGAGCCCGCCGCGAAGGACGTCGATCGCGTCTTCGTCATGTTCGGCATGAACGACATCGGCAGCGACGCGTGCGCGGAGAGGTATCCGCAGGCGATGCGCGAAATCGTCCGGCGGCTTCAGGCGGACGGGAAGGAGATCGTCCTTCTGACGCCGTCGCCGTATGACGTCTGGGGACATCAGCCCAAGCCGCTGGAGCGCAGCGACGAGAAGCTGTCCGCCTGTGCGGAGACGGTGCGCGCACTGGCCGAAGAGAAGGCGTTGCCGCTCGTGGACCTGATGGGGCCGATGCGCAAGATCTACCAGGACAACCCCGACCGTTGGTTCAACAACGACCGTGTTCATCCCGACTTCGCGGGTCACATGCTGATGGCTTCGCTCATCTGGTCGGCGACCGGCGAGAAGGGCGAATTCTCGCGCGTCGAACTTGACGCGGCGGGTGCGTCATCGCTTGAGGCGTCCTATATGCCGCAGGGACTGCCGTGCGCGGTAGACGCCGACTACCGCAAGTTGGCCGCCGTCTATCCCGTCGCCGCGCGGCTGAACACCGAGACGCTGATCGTGAAGAACCTCGTGTCCGGCCTGTACGAGCTGAAGGCGGACGGCGCGTCGCTCGGCTCGTTCACGGCGATGGACTTGGCGGCGGGCGTCAATCTCGCCGAACGCGAGACGCCGAACCAGGTCCGTTCGCGCCAGGCGTTGGCGACGGCGCGGCAGCTGGCGCGGCTGGCGCAGGACCGCCGCGTGTTCGGGCAGGTTCTCTCTTGGATGGCCGAAGACAAGATCGACAGCGAGGACGCGACGGCGGTCGCGGCTTGGATTAGGGGCGAGCGTCCGAAGTCGAAGTCCCTCGCGTGGGGCGGTTGGCGCAACCACATGTTCGACAAGTTCGAGACGCTTTATCCTGGCCGGCACGAACTGTCGGCGCGGGCGGACGCGCTGCATGCGCAGATTGCCGCCGTGCGCCCCGTCGACGCGTGACGCAACCGCCGATCCGCACGGTCGAAAGCCTGTCCGCACGGACAAGGAAATGCCGATGAAAAAACTTTTGATGATTCTGTCGCTTGCGGTCCCCGTGATTGGTGGGGGTCCGAATGTCGGTTTCAAGCTGTCGGCCAATCGGGAAGGGCTGAAGTGCTATATGGCGGACACCGGGCTTTTGGCTTCGCATGCGTTTTCCGACAGTCCGACGACGGTCAAGAATGTGCTGTGGAAGGTCCTGACGGGAAAGCTGGAACTGAACAAGGGCATGCTGATGGAGAATGTTGTGGCGCAGATGCTTCGGGCGGCTGGACGTGAACTCTGTTTCCACAAGACATTTGACCGCGCCGACGTGGCGAAGCGGATGGAGATCGACTTTCTCCTGACGAAGCCGCTGATTACGAGTCGGCGCAACGTGATTCCGATTGAAGTCAAGAGCCGCAACGACTACACGACGGTCTCGCTCGACCGGTTCGCGAAAGCCTATCCTGGCTATTGCGCGGAGCGTATCGTCCTGCATCCCGGTGATGCGGACTACACGAATGATATAACCTACCTGCCCTTGTACATGACACCGCTCGTGGCAAGGCGCAGTGACGCGAATTGGGTGTAAACAATGAACAACACGAGAAAAACAATAGACGTAATCATCAATTCAGACCAAAGGAAACTGACGGTGAAAAAGGCAATCTTCTTTTCGGCATGTGCGGTTTGCGGCGTTCTCTCGTCCTTTGCCGGGGCGGAGGCGGCGGGGCGGATCCTCTGGGATTTTCCGAGGCTCGGGAACTGTCATGAGGGCCTGGCGTTTGCGGACGGCGTGACGGGCGTCCTCGTCTGGGGTGGCGGCGACGAGCTGCGCCTCACCGTCGGGCGGGCC
>ONTV01000216.1 GCA_900320855.1 uncultured Lentisphaerota bacterium | reverse complement strand
GATCGGGACGATCCGGCTTGACATCCTCATCCTCGGACTGGCGGTGTCCGCGCCTGCGATGGCGGCGATGGTGTACATGCCGACGCTGGCGCTCTCGTGTGCGATGATGTTCGTCTTCGGACTGGGCGGCGGCTTCTTTGACTGCAACCTCTACGCGGGGCTCTTCGAGGTCGTCGCGCCGCGCTATCGGGCGGCCGCGATGGGCGTCTACCTCTGCGGGGCGTTCCTGATCGGCTGTCCGGCGACGGCTGTCCTCGGCTACATCGGGCAGCACTTCTCGTATCAGCACGGCATTGCGCTCTTCGGCGGAACCTATGCGCTTGGCGCCGTCGCGCTTGTGGTCGCGCGCCTCTTCTTCTTCCGGCGCGACAAGGCCGCGTGCAACGCCTAACGGCTAGGGCTCGATGATGACGCGCGTCCCCGGGCGGCACATCGCGTAGAGGCGCGCGGCGTTCCAGTTCGCGAGCCGGAAGCAGCCGTGCGATCCCGTGAAGCCGATCGACTCCGGGACGGGCGTGCCGTGCAGACCGTAGCCGGGCAGGTTGAGCCCCAGCCAGGCGACGCCGACGGGGCAGTTCTCGCCTGCCGGCCAGATGTAGCGCTGGACTTTCCGTTCCTTGGGCGTGGCGTCGGGCGTGTACGTGTAGTTCGGCCAGGCGACGTAGCTCGTGATCTTCAGCTCGCCGTGCGGCGGAATCTTCGCCTTGTTCGCGGCAATCGAGCAGGGAAAGAGGCCGAGGCACTTGCCGGCGGCGTCGAAGACCGTGATTTCGCGGTTCGCGAGCGAGATGCGGACGACATGCGCCGTCGGGCGCTGGGGACGGCGCGGTCGCCCGCGTTCGGCGGCGGCGAACTCCTCCTGGACTGGCGGGAAGTCCGGGATGACGAGCCGGAGGCCGGGGCGGACATTGTCCCAGTCGACGCCGGGGTTCAGGCGTGCGAGGGCTTTTTGCGAGAGGTGTCCGCGCTCGGCGAACATCTCGCGGATGGATTCGTAGCCCAGGCGTGCGAGCTTGGCTTTCGCGTCTGGCGCGGATGGAATCTTCACGAGCGCATCGAGATCGGCCTGCGTGACGGTCTCGATGCGCAGGGGCGCGGGCGCAGAGGCGAAGTATCGGTCGTAGGCCACTTCGGGCGCAAGGGGAACGGGCTTCTCGCCTCGGTCGAGGAGAAAGCGGCGTAGGGCGCGCTCGCCCTTTCGTCCCCAGACGCCGTCGGCCGTGTTGCAGGAATAGCCCGCGCGGTCCAGGTGAATCTGCAGGGCGAGCGTCTTCGAGCCGGAGATGGGGCGGGACTGATTTTGGTATAATATGCCGCCAACGAGGTTCACGATTTATGGCGATGTGGAACAGAACGGCGGAGACGCTGTCGCGCGACGAATATGCGAAGCTGCAGCTGGAGGGGCTGAAGAAGTCCCTTCAGCGCGTGTGGTCGAACGACTTCTACCGCGCGCGGCTGCAGAAGGGCGGCCTTGCCGACCCGGCGGACGTGAAGGAGCTGGGCGACCTCGCGCGGCTTCCCTTCTTCACGAAGGAGGACTTCCGCGAGGCGTATCCGCTGAAGATGAACTGCGTCGAGCGCAAGGACCTCATGGAGTTCCACATGTCGTCCGGCTCGACGGGCACGCCGGTCGTCATGGCCTACACGAAGGGCGATCTCCTGCAGTGGGCGGAGTGCATGGCGCGCTGCTACGCGATGGCGGGGCTGGAGAAGGGCGACGCCCTGCAGATCATGCCGACGTTCGGCCTCTTCAACGGCGGCTTCGGCTGCTACCACGGCGCGCGCAAGGCGCAGCTCTTCACGATCCCGGCCTCGTCGGGCAACACCGAGCGGCAGATCCGGCTGATGAAGGACTTCCGGACGAAGGGCTTCGTCTCCGTCGTCTCCTACGTGCCGCGCCTCATCGAGAAGCTGGACGCCTGCCCCGAGGGCGAGCGCGACCTGCCGTACCTCAAGGTCGGCATCTTCGGCTCCGAGACGTTCTCGGACGAGACGCGGCGGCGCATCGAGTCGCGCCTCGGCATCGAGTGCTTCGACATCTACGGCATGACCGAGACGGGCGGCATCGGCACGACGGGTCAGGACTGCCGCTGCCATTGCGGGCTGCACGTCTGGGAAGACCAGTACATCACCGAGATCATCGACCCCGTGACGGGGCAGCCCGTCCCGGACGGCGAGTACGGCGAGGTCGTCTTCACGTCGCTCACGCGCGAGGCGATGCCGATCATCCGCTACCGGACGCATGACATCACGCGCATTCTCTCGCGCGAGCGCTGCGCGTGCGGGCGGACGTCGCTCAGGATCGACCGCATCACGGGGCGGACGGACGACATGCTGATCGTCAAGGGCGTCAACTTCTATCCGCGCCAGGTCGAGCAGGCCCTGAAGGAGATACCGGGCGTGGCGGACGAGTTCCAGATCATCCTGGAGGAGCGCCACGGCATGACGGACGTCACGGTCAACGTCGAGGCCGAGGCGGGCGTGACGGGGCACATGGTCGCCAAGCACCTGCGCGAGCGCCTCGGCTTCCTGCCGAAGGGCGACGTCTTCCCGGTCGGCGCGCTGCCGCGCACGGAAGGCAAGGCGAAACGCGTCATCCGCAAGACGCTGGAGTGACCTGGCGCAGACGATTTCGGACGTTTAGCTCAGTTGGTTAGAGCAATTCCTTTACACGGAATGGGTCGGGGGTTCGAGTCCCTCAACGTCCACCAGTCGTGCGTACAAAACAGG